>JAEWDX010000296.1 GCA_023389895.1 Bacillota bacterium | reverse complement strand
ATTTTGTTTTAAGTGATCAATCTTTTTTATAAAAATACAGTTGTAGCTTAGAACTAAACAAATCAAGGCAAAATTAAAAGGCATGATTCCGATACAATATCGAAATCATGCCAAACATGCCGCCTAAGAAATAATTTGTCTAACTTTATGGTACCAACAGTTTCTAACTTTTTTTAACTGTTTCTAGCTTTATTTTCATATTTCCAACTTTTTTTTATTGTTTCTAACATTTTTTTAGTTATACAAAATGTTACATGAAAAAAAAGTTCTTTACTGAATGTTATAAAAATCGTATTAAAATCAATAACGTACAATTAATAAAATAAAAGAAAGTCCTTTACTAGTCGTAACATTTGCCATAAAACTGGTTGTTTTCATTATAAGAATGTTCTTTACTAATTCTTCAACAATACCAGCTAATATAAGTCAATACTTTTTGCTTAATAATGATGCATGAGTAATGTTACAATAAAAGTAGGCATGACAAAGAGACTTCAAAACAATAGTTTGAAGTTTTTGTAATTAATGTAATTATCATACATTTGTTATGCTATGAAACTCTCTTTTTGCTTGAGCATTGCATAAATCCAATGTAATAGCTTGTTGGCACAGGCTATTATCGCTACTTTGTGAGGTTTTCCCTCACTTCTTTTTTTGTCGTAAAACTCTCTAATTTTGGTGTTTCGATTATTCGTTAATCCACACTGTACGGCTGTATATAAAGCTTGTCGTAGCTTGGAAGAGCCTCTTTTCGTGATGCGGTTTATGGTAGCTGTAAACTTACCTGATTGATAGATCCTTGGGTCAATACCTGCATAGGCCACTAGCTTTTTAGGGTGACTAAACTGCTTGATTTCCCCAATTTCGGAGATGAGTGTAGCCGCAATCTTACATCCTACTCCCGATATGGAACGGAGAATCTCATACTCTTCAAACTGCATAGCTAATTCATCCATCTCTTGTTCTAAGAGGGATAGAAACTCTTTTTGTTGAAGAAGCATTTGGATGTACATCTTTAAGGTCACTAAATGGCTCTGATATAGGGTTTTCTTAAATGGGTTTCGTACTGCTGCTTCTTTAAGTTTATTCGCTTTATCCAAAAACCATGCATACGAACGTTTTCCACCTAGACTATGCATCACACTTGCTATTTCATCTGTTGTTGCCTTCAAAACGACGTCGGAAGTAGGATATAAAAGTAAGGTTTTTAAAGATACCTGTGAATACAAATCCCCAAAAACGCCTTTATATTCAGGAAAAACTTGATCAAGAATCGTTTGAAACTGTAGCTTTAGCTGTACGTAATTACGCGTTAATGAATCGTGTTGTCTAGATAAATTGCGTAAGTTCATGGTTTGAACATTTTTTCGGTGGAATGTTTCTAGATCTTCTTTGTAGTAGAGTTCGCATAAATGTCGAGCATCAGCTGGTCTGACTTAACCTTTCGAAGGCTACTCTTTTTAGTTTCGTAAGAAATCACTGGATTTACTAAATAGTAAGTTATCCTCCTCTCCTCAAGATACTGAAGTTAGGTTCATGATAGTGTCCAGTAGATTCAAAAATGACCACAGGATCTGCTTCAGCGTTCAATTTGACCTCCTTGTAAAATACATAAAAATCACGTAAACCATTGGTATCATGCTTAAACTTAAAGGTTTTTCCAAAAGGTTGCTTTCTTGCCAAGAAAGCTTGGACCTGACTTTCTCCTTTTGCGACATCCAGACCAATGACTGGATCCATACTTTATCACATCTCCTTTTACTGTATTCGCCGGCAGCCCCTAACTATCTTGTAGTTTCATAGCTTTCGCTTGTTATTCGGGGTCAATGCCCCAACCAGCCTCAAACATGTTTCTACAAGTAGGAGGTGGACAATATTCTGGACGGGATCAAGTCCCACGCGCCCGATCGTCCTACCCCGACTACCTAAAGCATAACCCATAAAAAATAGGCCAACCAGTAATCATTACTAGTTGACCTTATAATACGATCGCGCCCGATTGTTGAAAATCAGAGATCTTATAGAATGAACAAATATAGTCATGCTATACAAGTGACGATAATAATTCCTAAAAAAATATTTAAATTGTTCTTATTAAAATGAACTTCTTGCAATATCGAGGAATGCATGAATAGCAGGTGATATCCACTTTCCCTTATGCCAAATCATCTGAGAAACGAAGTTAATTTCTGGTAGCTCTAATGGTAAAGGAACTAGCGTACCTTGTTCAATTTCAGTGGTAACAGATATCTCAGGAAGAAAAGCAATCCCCATTCCAAGTATTGCACACTGTTTGATTGCTTCCACACTATCAAATTCAAGTGTTGTAAAATCGTCAGCACCTCCACGAACAAGTAGTCGGTCGAATATTGTATGATACGTACACCCTTTTTCGTTTAATAAGAAAAATTCTCCTTGAATATCTTCAAAATTAATTTTACTCAGACCTGCAAGGGGATGATTAGGAGCAACTAAAAGGCGGAAATTTTCATTACGAAGTGGCTCAATATTTAATCCACTTGATATTACAGGTTCCTCGAGAATAAAGACCACGTCCGTCTTCCCCTCATAAATAGATTGTTTTAAATCGTTAGAAGGAGTCGGTCGAAAAACGACACGTACGCTAGGATACTGTTTCCTGAACTCATGTAAAATTAATGGAAGCAGATAAACACATAGAATTTCATTTGCACTAATTGTTCCTGTCATAGTTTCGCTACTACTTACATTTTTTTTTTGCTTCCTCTACATAGTTTAAAATCTTTTCTACATCTCTATAAAAGCGTTCACCAGCATCTGTTAATACAATTTGTTTATTCAAGCTTTACTCCCAACTCTTCCTCCAAAGATTGGATTTGCATTGAAACATTTGAATGTACATAATTCAAGGCCACTGCAGCCCGACTAAAAATTAAGTGTGATAGCAACCATTCGAAAGGTCACTAGTTGACGTAATTCCATTTGTTTTACTCCTTTCAAAAAAGCGGAATCAATAATCTATTTTCTTTGATAATACTTGATTATTCATTTCTCGATCTTTTCTAGGCCAATAGCTAAAACTGTGAGAAGAACTCCTAGTAAAACCATCGTTCCTTTTGTTGATGAAGAATTGATGCTTTTCGTCCATGCTTCTCACCCATTCGCACAGAGGAAACAAGTTGAAACGTATGATGCAATCCCAAGATATCTGTATTAAGTCCACCTACATATGCACCTACAGCTGGATGTTCTGGTTCTACTTCCTCCTCATGTAATTTCTGACTGTCTAATCTTCTTTCATTGAAAAATAGGGTACCAATGAAATCCCTAATTCACTTTTAGATTCTGGAAATATTAAGGATAGTTAATCCTTTAAAAGGCGCAATTGTTGAAGGTTGCGGCAATAAAATGATCAATCTTTTTTCCATTGTTGAGTAGAATGACTTGCATTTTTTCAAACAACTTTATCATTTTTTAAGCGATTTTATTGTAAATTCCACAACTTTTTTGTCCTTTAACAACAATTACAAACAGTTTTGTAAATTCTTTGTCGAAAATGTTTACTTCATTATCGCCAGTGCTATAATTGAAAATGTAGAGTTGAAAAAAGAGTTTGCAATCTGGTGACATTTCGTGAGCGATCTCTAGTTCCTAAATGCGTACTGGGGGAGATTTATTTGTGTAAAACTAAGTGCGCTACTTTTATTTAGCAAGAATCAGCTATCGAACATTTTTTTAGGATTACAACCTACAAATCGTTCGAAAAAGGTTCTGATAAAGAGCCGGATTTGTAGCGACCTGGTCAGTTGCTGCAAAAGGAAAGGGAGAAAGCCATTTGGCTTCTCCCTTTCTTAGTTAATTTCCTCATATGTAAATCTATCAAGGCATACACCAAAGGCACATTGCCCTCCGGAAAATCATAAGGCCACATAGCGAGTTGGTCAGACAAGCATAGCAAAGTATAAAATCCTTGAATTCATCACATACTTAGATTAGGTATTAACAAACCTTATTTTAGAAAGTAAGTCTTGCCTATCTCAACAACATCATTCGGGGGAATTGTGCCGCCCCATATCCACCACATTACTGTGAACAAAAAGGCGAATACAATCAGCCAACACAGTCCTCGCCCCAAGCTTGGAAGTCCGACTGATAGTACCTGAAACCACTTCATCCCTTTCGTTAATCCGTTGTCCTGTTGTGTATTCTGAATTGTGTTATGTTCCTGTGTTACAATTGTAGAGTTATTAATAGAGTTGTTATCTTGATTCATTTCTGAGTACCTCCGTCTTTTGTATATTATATGAAACGGAGGATAGAAACCTTTACCTTACATTCCTTATCTTACCACATAAATTCACAATAAGAGGACACTCGAAACCGCTTATTTAGAAAATTTAGGT
Organism: Bacillota bacterium; assembly: GCA_023389895.1. GTDB lineage: Bacteria > Bacillota > Bacilli > Bacillales > Cytobacillaceae > Cytobacillus. The sequence continues at coordinate 120 of JAEWDX010000296.1, read as the reverse complement.
ACATTTTAAGGTAAAAAAGCCAAGACAAAAAAGCTGCACCTTCAATTGTTGATATGCTCCCCATTAGGTAGACAGATAAAAAATAAAATCTGTTTATCAAATGGGGAGTATTTTTAATGG
>JAEWDX010000281.1 GCA_023389895.1 Bacillota bacterium | reverse complement strand
GATCCAGCACGTACCTTCGATTGCAGCAAGAAAATAAATGGGGAGAGGGACTTGATTTTTCAGTATGGCTTTTTAAATTTCTCCGATAGTTTTGCTAAAAGCTGCAATAATACATTTGCTACCTTAGCGAAGGAACTAAAGGAAATCGATCCGAGTCTTTTAGAAGATTATGCTAAACGCCTGTCTTTAACAGAGCAAGTTGGCTGGCATGGGGATATTTATCATTTTCCCGATTTTAAACAACTTCAAGATGAAGAATTAGGTAGAGTTTTTCTAAATGAGACGGAAAAGCGTGACAATAATTTCGTGGCTTTGACTGGAATTGGTCAGCATGAGGTTCGAGCTATACCGCTTGCAGTTGCCAATATGATGGCGACAATTGCGCGAGGCGGAAATAAAGAAATGGTTCGAGTCGCTTCGAAAATAGAATATAAAAATCGAACATCTTTAGTAGAATTTAAGGAGAAAAAAATCGAAGGTGAGTCCATTTCCCCCTATACAGCGATGAAGCTACAAAAGCTTCTGCGTGAAGTTGTTATAAATGATGAAGGTACTGGAAGGGCGTTTCAAGCGTTGCCTTATTCGGTTGCCGGGAAGTCTGGTACGGGTGAAACAGGAAGAATGCTGAATGGAGCAAACCTTTATAATAAATGGTTTGCTGGTTATTTTCCATTTGAAAAACCGAAATATGCTCTTGTAGCCGTTAACTTGGATGTTGTTGATGGAACAGGTGGTGTCAATACGCTCTTCGCTGATATCGTCAATGAAATTTATCATGCTGATTTGGCGTTGCAGCAATAATATCAATAGACAGATTCATTTTTTCATGTTTGAATAAAGTCATGTTAAAATAATGTTATAGTTCATAATGATTCATAGTAAGGAGGAGAGACTTTTGAATTCATATAATCGGGGATCACGTTCTGAAATCCGGGAAAAAAGGAGAAAAACGAATGTCATTTTAAACAGTCTAATCGTACTTGTTATCATATTGATCATCGTTGTTTCATCGATCATTTTTTTTGGAGGGAATGATGATGGGGCAGCCAATAAAAAAGACGATGACCAAATTGAAGATAGACAGCAGAATACGGATGAAATGACCGATGATGATAGTAGCAAAGAGGATATGAATAGAAATGATGTAAGTAAGGAAGAACCAGTGAGTCAAGATGAGCCGTCTATGGAAGAGGATAAGCGGAACGAGGAAGAAGCTGACAGTAATCATTCAGCAGAATTAAAGATTCCTCCTGCTGACGAGAAAGATGCGGTTGTCACAACTGGTGGAGAAAACGACAATATAAAAAAGACGACTGAAAATCCAAACTGGCAACCAATTGGGACAGATCAAGCAGGTGATCATACTTCTGTGTTTGATCGAGATTCTGTTGACTGGACAGAAATGGTTCAGACTATTTCATATGCAACCGGTGTAGAAGAAAGCAATATGACGATTTGGTTCTTAGGGAATAATGGGCATAATCGCGCGGTTGGAACCATCTCTGCTAAAGACACAAAGGAAAAATTCAAAGTGTATATAGATTGGGTAGATGGACAAGGCTGGAAGCCGACAAAAGTGGAAGAATTACATGAAATAGAGAACAAACAAGAATAACATTTATGGGAGAGGTTTTGTTAATGAAAGTTGCAATCATTGGCGCAATGGAAGAGGAAGTAACATTATTACGTGAAAAAATCGAAGGTAAAGAGCAAGAAGTAATTGCTGGCTGCGAATATACAACTGGAGAAATGGAAGGCGTCCAAGTAGTACTCCTGCGCTCTGGCATTGGGAAAGTAAATGCTGCCCTTTCAACAGCTGTATTACTAGAAAAATATAAGCCGGATTATGTCATCAATACAGGTTCAGCAGGAGGATTTAATCCAGACCTACATGTCGGTGATGTTGTTATTTCGACTGAAGTTCGTCACCATGATGTCGATGTTACTGTATTTGGTTATGAATATGGCCAAGTTCCACAATTGCCTGCTGCTTTTTCGGCTGATCATAAATTAATTCAAATCGCTGAAAGCTGTGCAAAGGAAATAACAGATATTCAAGTTGTGCGTGGACTGATTGCAACGGGTGATTCATTTATGAACGATCCGGTAAGGGTTGAATATATTAGAGATAAATTTAACGACTTGCAGGCTGTTGAAATGGAAGCTGCTGCGATTGCTCAAGTCTCTTATCAATTCGGTGTACCTTTTGTTGTCATCCGTGCTTTATCCGATATTGCTGGGAAAGAGTCTAATATTTCCTTTGACCAATTTCTTGAAAAAGCGGCACTACATTCTTCTGAACTTGTAATGAAAATGGTTGCTGCCCTAAAAAAATAAAAAAAGGCTTTACAAAGATGGTGATCGTGGATATAATTACCATTAGAAGTGAATAATTCTAAAAAGGAGGTCGAATAACATGATGAAAAATGTATTGATTGCTACAACTTTATCAAAAACTGTATATGTTATAAATTCGACCTACATGGAATGGAATGCTTACTTCGTCACAAAGAATGCGCTAGTATAGGCATTTGCCGCGGGTTAAGGAAAGCTTCGTTACACAACCAAGATGAATGTTTTGGGAGGACGTTGCGTACTTAGCCGACGAATTACCTTAGGATATCCATGCCGCAGGGAGAATTTATTTTCCTGCGGCTTTTATTTTTCACAAAAAGCCACAGGAGTTATGTCTCTTTGTGGTTTTTTGTGCTTTTATCAATAGATATTTAAAGGAGGTGAGACTTTTGATGACACTTAATATTTTGTTTTTTACGGTTACGATTAAGAAGAGAACCATTACCATTAAAGAAGCTCTTCATAATCAAATGGTTGAAGAGATTTATGAAGAAAATCGCGCTCGCTATATTTCGACGATGCGTCCGTTTTAATTTTTTTAAAAAAATGAATGAAAGGTGGTAATAAAGATGGTCTTAAGAATGCAAGGGGAGCAAGCAATTTTGTCGGTGGAGAAGGATACCACCTAGCTAAAAAATGAAGCAGGAGGAAGCCGAATGTCATTACATGTATTGTTATTGACACTAAAATTTCGCAGAAAAAAACGAAAATAGTTGTCTACGATTTTGTTCTAATCTTCCCCCACTTTATTTAACAAAGTGTTCACAAGTAAAATAGATATAAACAATGTGGATATGGTAGATTTTAGATAAAGGGAATAGCTTATTAAGGGGGAGGCAAGCAAATGTTTTCAATCGTAATGGGACTGGTGCTATGTGCTACAATTGGAATTATCATTGCAACTGAAGTAAGTACGGAACTATAAAAAAGCGCGGTGTTTTCTCGGGAAGTTAGAAAATACCGCGTTTTTCTATTCCTTATTTTCAGGACGAAGCCAAAGGAACAGGACAAGGACTATTGTTGCGACTAATAAAAGATTGGATTTCAATGAAAATCCATTAAATATCCATTCAGTAACACTTGCAATTACAACAATGATCAAAACTAATATTAATATTAAACGTTGAGCAGTCAACTATCTATCCCTCTTTCTTTCGATTGCCATTCTTCGGAAAAATATCATAAAAATATCATACCACAATAAAAGCATCAAATCCGTTCAAACCTCTATATACAAAACCTTTTCCTTATTTAGTTTATTGAAAATCAATTCAATACTTCTCCTTGGAATGTATCAGCTTATTCCATGCATATATATGTATCATGGAAGGACAATGCGCAATCGAATATCGAATACGCCTGTTTTTCTTTAAATGGGTGAAGTTAGGCATGAAAAGCGGGGTGATTAAATGTCTGGAATATTAACTGCACTTGGGTATTTAGTGAAGGAACTTGTTTTTCTTGTCTCTTATGTAAAAAATAATGCTTTTCCTCAACCGCTATCTGCTGCTGAAGAAAAAAAGTATTTACGGCTGATGGCAGAAGGTGACACACATGCCCGCAACATTCTCATCGAGCATAATTTAAGACTTGTTGCCCACATTGTGAAAAAATTTGAAAACACTGGAGAGGATTCTGAAGATCTAATATCAATTGGAACAATCGGCTTAATTAAAGCAATTGAAAGCTATTCAGAGGGAAAAGGAACAAAACTTGCCACATATGCGGCTAGATGTATTGAAAATGAGATCCTAATGCATTTAAGAGCATTGAAAAAAACAAAGAAAGATGTTTCTCTTCATGATCCGATTGGACAGGATAAGGAAGGGAATGAAATTTCTTTGATCGATGTGTTGAAATCCGATTCTGAGGATATTATTAATACAATCCAGTTGAATATGGAGCTTGAAAGGGTTAAGGAATATATTGGAGTTCTTGATGAGCGAGAAAAGGAAGTCATTATCGGCCGTTTCGGGCTCG
>JAEWDX010000196.1 GCA_023389895.1 Bacillota bacterium | reverse complement strand
GTTCCAATCCGTTATTGGCTCCAAGAGGAAAAATATTATAATATTGTGAAAGAAATGTTCCAGTCAGAGATGGCGAAGGAATTTTTCGACACGAATGAATTATTAAGATATCTTGATGAGCATTATACGAAGAAGCATAATTATGCACGCTATATTTGGACAGTATATGTATTTCTTGTTTGGTATAAAAAATTCTTTAAAGAGCTATAGAACGAATCAGGCATCGCTCTTCATTAAGGCAATCCAAATGAAGCTGGCCATTGTTTGCTGAAATGGGGGTATGTGATAACAATGAAAAAAATAATTGGGATTTCAACATTATTTATTTTAGTGCTTATCGTCGTTTTCTCTTTTTGGCAAAATGGAATGTTCCAAGCGAAACATTCTGCTGCGGTGATTGATTTTATCTCAGGGGAAACAGGAACTGGCAAAATATCAATTGTAAACATGGATGCAAAGATAAATATCCCGATTAAAGATAGTGAAATGACGATTATTGATGTGGCGACAAACAAGGTTATCGCAGAATTAATTACAGATTTATCTGGAAAAGTGGAATCGGCTCCACTGCATTATGGACGTTATAAAATTGTTCAACATAAGGTGATGAATCCTTATACACTGAATAAAAAGGAATTAGTGGTAGAAGTAAAAAAAGAACTAAATGAGGTAACAATCGAAAATTTGCCAGCTAACTATGTGAAAAGCTATACACGATCGGATGATGGAGAGATTAAGATTACGGAAGTTCTCATTCCCGTTATTCCGCTCCTACAATTGCCGGAGCTGCCTAACGGCTGTGAAATTACTGCCTTAACAGCACTCTTAAATTATTACGGCTATCCCGTTTCGAAAATGGAAATGGCGGATACTTATTTAAAGAAAGAGCCGTTTGTAAGAAAAAATGGCAAGCTATACGGTGCGAACCCATATAAGGCTTATGCGGGAAATCCAAGGAGCAAAAGTGAAGGGTTTTTCACATACTCTCCACCAATACTTGAGGCGGCAAATAACTATTTCGATGTTGTCGCTGGGGATGACTATACGCTTGATATTAGCGGCAGTTCAAGAGAAGAGATTATGCACCGTATTAATAGAGGGGTTCCCGTACTAATTTGGGTAACACTTGATCTTCGCAAACCAAATATTAAATATTCCTGGTATTTCCATGATACAGGGGAAAGATTCGATTCTCCGACTAATTTACATGCTGTTGTTTTGAACGGCTACGATGGTGAAAATGTTCATGTCATGAATCCGCTTGTCGGGCAGACAAAATATAAGGCAGATGCCTTTTTTAAAAGCTATCAGGAGCTTGGTAGTCATGCGATGGTTGTCGTGAAAAAAGAACAAGTGAAATCGATAGAATCATTAGTGGATAGCGAGTTTAAGGGGAAATAAATGATGAGAAGGTTGAAAGATGGAAACTAAAAGTTTAGGCGTTATCGGTGGAATGGGACCATTAGCAACATCGGTTTTCTTTGAAAGAATCATTGAAAATACAGTTGCAAACACGGATCAGGATCATATTAATATGGTCATTCTTAACCATACGACATTACCTGATAGAACGCATGTTATTTTGAATAAGAAGGAAGAAACTTTTTTACAGGCAATTGAAAAAGATATTAAGCTTCTTGAACAAGTAGGAGCTGCTCATATAGCGATACCATGCAATACCTCTCATTATTTCTATGATCAAATGCAGGCGATGACGAATACTCCAATCATTAATATGGTTGAAGAGACGTGTAAGGAAATTCAGCACAGATTTGGGGAAAAGAGCAAGGTCACCATTCTCGCAACAACGGGGACAGTGAAGAGCGGAGTTTATGAAAAAGGCTGTCGCCAATACAACCTGCAATTGCATACGCCAAATGAGGTCTTTCAGGATGATGTAATGAATACAATTTATAATATAAAAAGCGATTTACCTGTAGATGCTAGTGTTATAGAGAATATCGTGAACGAACTTGTTACGAAAGAAGATTGCAGCTGTGTCATTCTTGCCTGCACTGAATTATCCTGTTTGAATTTAAGCAAGGACGTAGCGAAATATTGTATTGATGCAATGGATATCCTTGTCGAGAAATCCATTGAATATTCAGGTGGAACGTTGAAAAAGTCTGTCTGTAAATAAACGGTGAATGGTGCAAAATCAAATGAGCCAAGAAATATAAATCGTTTGAGGGGGGAGTAATGTTGACATTTAATGAAGCGGAAAAGTTTATGGAGTTTTTGGAGGATTGTTTCGGTGATGGTGTGACGATTAGGGAGCTAAGACTATCTAATGAGGAAACCGAATACATTAAGAAAGTTTATCCAAAGGCAAGCTTTAATAAAAATCAGGTAACAGAAACTCCAGACGGAAAGGCTTGGTATAAAGTCATTCTTCACCCCTCATCGAAAAACAGAAAAATTACAGCCCCATCTGATGAAATGATAGCAATTCAGAACGAAAACCTGCAATTAAAGCAGGAGCTTGAAAGGTTAAAGTCTATGCAGAAGAGGATTGAGTAGCTTCATTTGCAGGAGAAAGATTAATCTAAGAAACATAAAAGAGTAATGAATATGTAGACTTGAATAAAATGAAGTTAAAGGTTGTCCTAAACGCCTATTTTTCGGCTATTGGACAACCTTTTTATGTTCTAAATCCTATATTGCCATTATTTAATTTGCTGTTTCGAAAAAGCCTATTTCTATCCCTCGCTATTATTCTACAATCTTCTTCATCATTTGAAATATAAATGTAATATATTCTGGTCCAATTTTCCAAAATCAGATGATATAATATAAATTATGTGACGAAACAACAATTTATGAGCAAATTCATCATGCGATTTTGCCGAAAACGGTTATAAGAATAGTGATTTCTACAAACTTAGCCATTCCTTCTATTGAAAAAGAATAGCTTTGCAGTATTAAGATAGAAAGGAGACTTTATTAAGTGAAACGAAAATTACTTATTTTAGGCATAGGGGCGATTATTTGTTTCGGCAGTTTACTTCCGCCAGTAGCAAATACTGCTCATGCTGTAGGTACTAATAAGCAGCTAGAGGATAAAAAGAAGGACCTGCAAAACAAACGCTCAAATGTTCAATCAGAAATTAAAGAAACTAAAAATGAAATTCAAGAAATAAATGAAAAACAAGCTGTTACGAAAGCTGAGATTAAGCGGTTAGATTTCTTAGTTGCAGAAACAAATCAGCAAATTCGTGAAAAAGAAGCCCAAATTGAAGAAGCTAATGAAGAAATTGAGCGACTTCAAGCGGAAATAGAAGCCTTAAAAGAACAAATCAAAAAACGTGACACACTTTTAAAAGAACGTGTTCGTACCATTCAAGAAAATGGTGGGGTCATTAATTACATAGATGTATTGTTAGGCGCCCAAAGCTTTGGTGACTTCGTTAGTAGAGTAAGTGCAGTGACAACATTTCTTGAGGCAGACCGCGACTTAATTCGAAAGCACCAAGAAGATAAAGCTTCGCTTGATAATAAGGAAGCAGAAGCACAAGCCAAATTAACAGCTTTAAATGAAAAAAAGGCTGAGCTCGAAGAATTGTTGAGAAAGTCAGAGCAGCAAAGTAAAGAGAAAGATAATTTATTGAAGATATATAACGAGCAAGAAAAGGAAAAGCAGGAAGAGCTCAACAAGTTTGAGGACGAAGCTGGAATTCTTGCCGATCAGATTAAGGCAGCTGAACTTGAAATTAAAGCGTGGGAAAAGAAGCAAAGGGAATTGGAAGCAGCGAGAAAGAGACAAGCAGCTAATGGCAAGGTAGGAGCAATACCAACCATTACAAACGGGACATTTATGAACCCAACAACCGGCAGCCTCACATCACACTTCGGTAAGCGCTGGGGAGCTTTCCATTCTGGAATAGATATTGGAAAAAATGGACGGACAGGCTCTATACCAGTTGTTGCAGCAGCAGAAGGTACGGTTATCCGGGCTAGCTATGACCGGAGCTACGGCAATGTTGTTATGATTACTCATATGATTGATGGTAAAGTTATGACAACAGTATATGCACACCTTGAAAGCTATAGTGTTTCTAATTTACAACGTGTAGAAAAAGGACAACCACTTGGATATATGGGTAATACAGGAAATTCTACAGGCCCGCACCTCCATTTCGAGATTCACAATGGCGCGTGGAATGGAAGTAGAACAAATGCTATAAATCCACTTAAATATGTATCATACTAGAAAAATTAATAGATTAATAACCGTAGTTTAATTGAAAAACGAAAGGCACTCCACTTAATAAAGTGAAGTGCCTTTTGCCATCTTTATTGCTTATAACGGGAACTTGATTTTTTCTGCAAGCTCGGGGCGGTCGATAAACGGGTTGCGGTTGCCTTGAATTTGGAAAATTGCTCGATTTCGATGCTTTTCATAAAGAGTAACATCAAATTGATGATTCCATTTAATAAGGAGATTGAGATTAATTTGTTTTAAAAAAGATTTCCGAATCGCCTTTGGATAACGAAGAAGAAAATACATCATCGCCCTAGCGACAGCGCCTTTCCCATCCTCTGGCTCAAATCGACCAGCCATCGCAACACCACAATGGTTCTGAATTTGTTCATTTGGCGACTCCGGTTTATAAAAGAAAAAATCGTCATAAGGAAAATTTGATCTTGCTGTATTACATTCAGGTTGACAGACAAAAAGGTGATGCAAGTCTCCTTTCATCGGCTCTGTTCCACCAT
>JAEWDX010000166.1 GCA_023389895.1 Bacillota bacterium | reverse complement strand
TGCAAATCATGACTGATTTATCAAATCAAATTACTGTTGTTTCTAACAGTTATCATTCCATTATTCAGGAAACAACGAATGTGAACAACCTAAATAAAAATGGTCTCCAAACGGTTCAAATTTTACGAGAGAAATCTGAAGTTTATAACGTGTCTTCTGAGAAAATTTTTTCTTCAATCGACAACCTTGCCGTAACGCTTAAAAATATTGCCACGTTTGTCGAAATGATAAAGGATATTGCCGATCAAACGAATCTTCTTGCCCTTAATGCTGCCATTGAGGCAGCTAGAGCTGGGGAAGCTGGAAAAGGGTTCGCAGTTGTCGCAGACGAGGTTAGAAAGCTTGCCGATCAAAGCAAAGTTTCAACAGAAGAAATTAGTACAATGATGAGAACCATTCAAAAGGATTCACAAGAAGCTATTGATGCGATGAATTCAATGAAACTCGTTTCAGAGGAACAGATTATTGCCGTTAATCAAACCGATTCTTCTTTTATAAGTATTGCAAATGCAATTAATGACATCACGTTGAAAATTAATGATATGAAAGAAGCAATCGATCAGATGGAGACTGGAAAGGACAAATCCATTTCCTCTATCGAAAATACTGCGCGAGTATCAGAACAAACAGCTGCTGCTAGCGAGGAGCTTGCGGCAACAATCGAATCACAGCGATTCACCTTTAAAGAAATGCGAAAGACCGCTAATGAATTAAGCACTCTTTCAAATGATATGGAGGAGAAATTAGGGAAGTATAACTTCTAATATGGCATTATTCCTTGAGAAATAACGCTCGATTTAGCCTGCATTTCTCCTAATATCAAAAAATCTCCTTTGTCTACTCAGGTAAGGCTGTAGCCTAATCCCGATTAAAACGAAGGAGATTTTTTTTAACTTAAGGGACATGCCTTCTTATTAACTTCCCACTTGCCATGGCCGATTAACAGCCGGCTTTTTGCGAATTTGCTGTTTTGTGTTTAACTCTTCCCGCGTCATTCTCCGCGGCTCCATCCCTTTTTCAATCCGATTTTTTAACTGCTTTGACATGGAGGGAATATGAGGAGCATAGAAAATACGCATTGACTCTTGTTCGCATTCTGGACAATTCGCCATTTCCCTATTCCCGCTCATTGATTTAAAGAATAAAGTAAATTCTCCACAATCGTGACAACGAAATGTATAGCTAGGCAAGGGTTTTCCTCCTCTTGGAGCTATTTTGGCAAAATATTTTTATCAAAGATTTGTGTTGGAATGGCAATTGTACAGCAAGCATTTGGAATATCTACAATTCCTGCTATTCGCCCTTCAACCGGTGCAGAGCTTAATAGCATATAGGCCTGCTCTCCTGTATAACCAAGTGTCTTTAAGTATTCGATTGCATTAAGGCAAGCATTTCTGTAAGCCATATTGGCATCCAAATAATGCTGTTTACCGTCAAGATCGCTAACAGATACTCCTTCAAAGACAATGAAATCAGTATAGAGCGGATCAACTGGGCCTGGTTTAAATGCAGGGTTTGTTTTTATTTTATACTTTTCCATTCCACCTTTAATGATGTCTACCTTCAAATCGATCCAGCCAGACATCTCAATTCCACCGCAAAATGTAATCTCCCCATCTCCTTGAGAAAAATGAAGATCACCTACTGATAATTTTGCCCCATCAACGAAAACTGGGAAGTAAATCCTCGACCCTTTTGATAGATTCTTAATATCGCAGTTTCCACCATTTTCACGAGGCGGAACCGTCCTCGCTCCTTCATTTGCCACACGGTCAAAGTCTGCACCTTTCAATGTTCCAAGAACCGCTGACTCCGGTGTTGGTAAATTAGCAAGCGGTGGAACACGCTCCGGATTTTGTGCCTTTAATTCTGCCTCTCTTCGATTCCACTCTTGTAAAAGCTCCATCGAAGGAGCAACCCCAATGAGTCCAGGATGAACAATACCAGCAAATTTAACTCCAGGTACATGTCTCGATGTTGTAAAAATCCCCTCAAAGTCCCAAATCGATTTAGCAGCAGCTGGAAAATAATCCGTTAAGAAACTTCCACCATTTTCTTTTGAAAAAATCCCATTAAAACCCCATTCATACTCTTGAAATGTGCCGACATCCAATATATCGACAACAAGTAAATCCCCAGGCTCTGCACCATTTACATAAACAGGTCCACTTAAAACGTGAACACGCTCTAAATTTGCATCCCGTACATCATTGGCACTATCATTATTTTTAATTTGCCCATCTGTCCATTCCTTACATTCCATGCGAAATGCTGTTCCTGGCTCTACTGAAAATGCAGCTGGTATATCTGGATGCCACCGATTATGACCAGGATGTGCCTGTTCCTCCATCGGTTTACTTAAGTCCAATTTAAACATTGTTTTCGGCATGACCATTCCTCCCTAAATGTTTTTACATTCTGGGTGTATGAAGCATATGTATACGTTTTCATTATAGAGATAATTATTCTGAAAAGTCAATAAATTATTATTTAAGCAACCGTAAACATCCAAGTAACCCCATATTTATCCTTTACGGAGCCATGTAGTTTTGAGAAAAATGTTGGTTGAAGCTCCATTACAACAGTCCCAGCTTCTTTAAGGGCATTCCATGCATGTTTAGCACGCTCTTCCGAGTCAATCTCCACACTGATGCACACTTTTTCAGAATCCGAATAACTCTTTTTCCCATCTGAACCCATAATATAGCCTGTTTCTGTTAATTTTAATTCTGCATGTAAAAGAAGCTCTTTATCAGACTCAGCAACTGGAAATTCAGGATTTGGCGGCATATCGCCATATTTCTGCATCGCAATTATTTCTCCATCAAAGGCCTTTTGATACAAAGCAAAAGCATCAGCACAATCTCTCTCAAACATTAAGTACGGTTTAATCATCGAACCAGCTCCTCTTAATTAGTATAGATTTCTTATCCTAAAACAACATTTTGCCTACCTTTATTGCAGTATTGCTAATTTTCATTATATTATACACATACGAATGATGGAAATAAAAAAGATAGTCTTAATTTACTAAAAGTTATTGAGCATGAAATATCATTCGAACAGTGGTCGTCGTATGGGTGCTCTTGGAGATATTGTTCCTATTTTTTTATACGGGTAGTGGGGCGCATGAGTACTCTTGGAGGCCATTATTATTGCTTTTTTATACGAGTTGTGGTCGCATGAGCGCTCCTTGGAACCACTACTCTACCTTTTTCGTATGGGCAGTGGTCGCATGAGCGCCCCTTGGAACCACTACTTTACCTTTTTTTATGGGCGGTGGTCGCATGAGCGCTCCTTGGAACCACTACTCTACCTTTTTCATACGAGCGGTGGTCGCATGAGCGCTCATTGGAAC
>JAEWDX010000159.1 GCA_023389895.1 Bacillota bacterium | reverse complement strand
AATAACATATCCATTAAGCCCACTTACTTCACCCCCTTTTTGCTAATGCGGTCAATAAAGACACGAATCATATAGCTTGCTGCAACAAAGAATACGATCAAAGCAATAATAATATCAACGAGCTCATTCGGGACACCTGCTTCAAGCGGCATATTTAATGCGCCTACTTTTAGTGCACCGAATAATAATGCGGCCAAAACAATCCCGATTGGACCATTTGCACCAAGAAGTGCTACAGCAATTCCGTCAAATCCAACCCCAGTGAATCCACCTCTTATCGCGGAATATCCAAATGTACCAAGACCTTCCATTGCCCCTGCAAGTCCAGCAAAAGCACCAGAAATCACCATTGATAAGATAATATTCTTCTTAACATTCATTCCTGCATATTCAGCTCCATGCTGATTAAAGCCAACTGCTCTTAATTCATAACCACGAGTTGTTTTCTCTAATAAAAACCACATTAAAAATACACAAATGAGTGCTATGACAATACCCCAGTGCAAACGCGAATAATCAGTCAAACCTTCTAAAAATGGAGATCTTAAAGAAGCTGACTCAAAAATTTTGTCTGTTCTATCACTCTTTTCAGAAAGAACGGTTCGAACGATATAGTTTGTCACATGTAAGGCAACATAATTCATCATAATAGTGACAATTACTTCATGCACACGAAACTTTGCTTTTAAAAAACCAGGAATAAAAGCCCAAAGAGCTCCCGCCGCCGCTGCAGCCAAAACGGCTAATGGTAGATGAATGATCTTCGGTAATTCAAAGGCCACCCCAACCCAAACAGCTGCTAACCAGCCAACAATCAACTGCCCTTCAACACCAATATTAAATAGCCCTGTTCTAAAAGCAAATGCAACAGCTAGACCAGCAAGTATTAATGGGGTTACTTGTCTAATTACTTCACCTGAATAATAAATTTCCCCAAATGCACCGTTCCAAAGTGCGATAAATGCCGATACAGGATTATAACCTGTTATGAGCATAATAATTGTTCCAACAATCATTCCTAGAAGTACTGCTAAAACAGGTATCACCATATTTTTAAGACGACTAGACATTTGTTCCCTCACCCGCTTCCGTACGTTTCGAACCAGCCATTAATAATCCCAGCTCTTGTTCAGTCGTTTGTTTCGGATCAACAATTGCAACGATTTCACCTTCATAAATGACAGCAATTCGATCACTCACATTAATAATTTCGTCAAGTTCAAACGAAATAAGCAAAACGGCCTTTCCGTTATCTCGCTGCTCAATTAACCGTTTATGGATAAATTCAATTGCCCCTACATCAAGGCCCCTTGTTGGTTGAGCTGCAAGAAGCAAATCAGGGTTTCTATCAACCTCTCGGCCAATGATGGCTTTTTGCTGATTACCACCTGACAAAGCTCTGGCAAGTGTTTCTTCACTTGGAGTCCGGACATCATATTCTTTAATTAAGTTTTTTGCCTTATTATAAATTTCTTTATAATTCAAAACACCATTTTTTGAATATGGCCTTTGATAATACGTTTGCAAAACCATATTTTCTCCAATCGGAAAGTCAAGAATTAATCCATGTTTATGGCGATCCTGAGGAATGTGGCTTATCCCAGATTCTGTCACTTTCCTTGGTGAGAGATTAAGAAGTTCTTTTTCATTCAATTTCACTGAACCTTTTTCAGATTTTCGGAGTCCAGTAATTGCCTCGATTAATTCTGTTTGTCCATTGCCATCCACACCAGCGATACCAACGATTTCACCAGCTCTAACAGCTAAATTTAGCCCGTTAACTGCTGGCAGTCCACGTGAATCTTTGACGTGAAGATCGTTTATTTCGAGCACATCTTGCATAGGTTTTGCATCTGTTTTTTCTGTTTTAAATGTTACTTCTCTTCCAACCATTAAGCTCGCAAGCTCATTTGGATTTGTTTCATTAACATTCAACGTCCCGATTCCGACACCTTTACGAATAACAGTAACTCGATCACATACTTCCATAATTTCCTTTAATTTATGGGTGATGAGAATAATGGATTTACCTTCATTAATTAATGTCTTCATTATTTGGATCAGTTCATGAATTTCTTGAGGAGTTAATACAGCAGTCGGTTCGTCGAAAATAAGAATTTCCGCACCTCGATATAATGTTTTTAAAATTTCCACACGTTGCTGCATACCGACTGAAATATCAGCAATTTTTGCTTTTGGATCAACAGCTAGTCCGTATTTTTCGGAGATTTCTTTAACTTCTTTTTCAGCCTTCTTAATATCAATCATACCGCCAATAGTCGTTTCTTTACCTAGAATAATATTTTCTGTCACGGTAAAAGGATCAACAAGCATAAAATGCTGATGAACCATGCCAATACCTAAATAATTAGCAATATTAGGGTTTGTGATATTGACAGGTTTTCCTTTTACTCGAATCTCACCCTTTTCAGGTTGGTAAAGCCCGAAGAGAACATTCATTAACGTTGATTTCCCTGCTCCATTCTCGCCAAGCAGCGCATGAATTTCACCTTTTTTCAGCTGCAGCGTAATGTTATCGTTTGCAACAATTCCTGGGAATTCCTTGCGGATATTGAGCATCTCAATTACATACTCCATTATTTTCACTCCTAGTTTAGAAAAGCGCGATGGAGCAAGCACTTATCTAACTTTAATTTTGTATATACTATTATTTTAAATATGTGGTAAAAAAGACCATCCGGTAGTAAGATGTCAGACCTTAATAACAAATATATCATTAACCAGCCCAAAAAAAATCTAAGTGAAATGTAGAATTCATTCTGCACTTCAATTAAATTTTTAAAAGAAAAACACAAACTTTATTTGTCAATAAAAAGGAATAAGAGGGCGGTTTGCTACCCGCTTATTCCTTCTAAATCATTTAAGAAATTATTCAGCTTTGAACTCTTTAAGCTCATCTAAAGTACCAGGAACAATAATTTCACCATTCTTGATTTTGTCAGTCCAATCTTTTACAGCAACTTCAATATCAGCCTTTGCTGGAACTTCTTCATTAATAGGAGCTAAGCTTACGCCATCTTCAGCTAAGCCGTATACCATTGTTGTTCCACCTGGGAAATTACCAGCTTTTGCTTTTTCAGAAATATCAACTACTGCATGATGTACACCCTTCATCGCAGAAGTCATAATAACATTATACTCTTTCCCATCAACTTCAGTAATTCCTTCAGCAGATTGGTCACTGTCTACACCGATTGCCCAAATTTCTAAAGAAGGATCTTTCTTCTTAAGGTCTTTTGCTTCTGTAAATAAGCCGTTTCCAGTACCACCAGCAGCATGGAAAATTACGTCAATACCTGAAGCATACATAGAAGAAGCAGTTGTTTTACCTAGCTCAGCTTTATCAAATGCACCTGTATATTTAACATCAACTTTAATATCAGGATTTACAGCTTGAACACCGGCAAGGAAACCAGATTCAAAACGCTCGATAACAGGAATTTCCATTCCGCCAATGAAACCGATTTTATTTGATTTTGTAGTTTTTGCAGCTGCAACACCTGCAAGGAACGCAGCTTCTTGTTCCTTAAACAATACGCTTACTACGTTTGACTGTTCAACAACACCATCAATGATCCCAAAGTTAGTGTCTTTTTGTTGTTGAGCAATTTCATTAATATCATTTTCCATTAAAAATCCAACACCAAATACTAAATTAAAACCTTCACGTGAAAGCTTGTTTAAGTTCGTTGAATAGTCAGCATCAGATTTAGATTGAAGATAGTCATAGCCGCCTTTACCTTGCTTTAAACCGTTATTGTTACCAAAATCTTTTATACCTTCCCATGCAGATTGGTTAAATGATTTATCATCAACCCCACCAACATCTGTTACCATTGCAACTGAGAATGTGCTTTCTGTTTCTCCGCCGTTAGCAGTACCTTCTTCATTTTTCTCTTCAGCTTTTCCACAAGCACCCAAAATCGTTCCAGCAGCTAGTACAAGTGATAGCGCTAATCCAAGTTTACGCTTTTTCAAGGTTTGTACCCCCTAAATTTTTTAATGATAGTAGAAATTTCATAAATTATGCTTGAAGTTAATTACATGTTCATTAAGTTATACTCTTTTTCTTAATACATGAAAACTGAACTTATCCGCTCTAAAATAATTAACCGAATAGAGAATAGGCACGTCCGTTTCATCGAAATGCATTTGTTTTAAAACGAGCAATGCAGTTTCAGGATCGCATTCTAAAATGGGGGAAATTTTCTCATGATAGCCGAGTGGCACAATATGTGCAACAGCATATGTAATTTTACGGTTTGCTTCCTCATTTATTAAATCGAAAAGAGATTCTTTATCATAGGAAAACGAATGACGAAGAATGTTTCCTCTAATCTTGTCGATACAATAAACAACCGGCTCACCATTTGCCGTTCTAACCCTCTCAATCACAGCAATTTCCTCATCATTTTCACACGAAAAACGGCGAATATCCTCTTCTGTTGGTTCCATTGTTGCAGAACTTAGAAAAATGGTTCCTGGTTTCATCCCTGCTTGTAAGATCATATCAGTAACACTATTTAACTGTTCGATCCCTGAAGTAAATAAAGGCTTGACATTTACGAATGTACCTACTCCGTGACGGCGAATGATAACGTTTTCTTCCTCAAGAATACGAAGCGCTTCACGAAGAGTTGCCCTTGATACGCCAAGTTGTTTCGCAAGTTCAAATTCAGAGGGAAGCTTTTCTTTTTCTTTATATGTCCCCTCATCAATGTCTTGCTTTAAACGATCGATCACTTGTAAATATAAATGTCTGTTATCTGACTTAATTGACATGCAAGGTTCCTCCAAGCAAATTTCTTTAAGACATCAGACCTCTGATGTTTAATCATTCCTACTAATCGAAAATACTATAACACTTTTTACCCAAGAAGGAAATAGTCTTGCCTGATTTTGTTTAAAAAAAGGCAATTCCATGTAGTTCGACCAGCCAATATTACTTTATTAGTATAACTTAAATCGATTTATGATTTTATTTGCTTCATTATGAACTCGCTTCATCTGAAGGCTTTCCGAGTAGAACATTTCGAGGTTTACTCCCTTCATATGGTCCGACAATCCCTCTTGCTTCCATCTCATCAATTAATCTTGCCGCTCTCGTATAGCCAATTCTAAATCTTCTTTGGAGCATTGAAACAGAGGCTGTCTGCATTTCCAAAATGAGCTCTACAGCTTCATTATAAAGCTCATCCTCTACTTCAGACATTGTTTCTGGAAAATCATCTGGAATCATTTCTTCTTGATATTGGGCTTTTTGCTGCTCAATAACAAAGGCGACAATTTCTTCAACCTCTTCATCTGATAGAAACGCACCTTGAATACGAACAGGCTTAGAGGCACCAACTGGCAAAAAGAGCATATCACCTCTGCCAAGCAATTTCTCGGCCCCACCCATATCAAGAATCGTTCTTGAATCGGTTGCAGACGATACAGCAAAAGCTATTCGAGATGGAATATTCGCCTTAATGACACCAGTAATAACGTCCACGGACGGTCTTTGTGTCGCAATAATTAAATGAATCCCAGCTGCCCGTGCCATTTGTGCCAAGCGTGTAATCGCATCTTCAACATCCGAGGATGCTACCATCATTAAGTCAGCTAGCTCATCGACAATCACGACAATGTAAGGAAGCAATGGCTGCTTCAGCTCTTCTTCGTGGTTATACTTTTTCACGTATTCATTATAGCCTTCGATATTCCTCGTTCCACTATGAGAAAATAGCTCATATCGTCTTTCCATCTCATTCACAACTTTTTTCAGAGCCTGTGATGCTTTTTTCGCATCTGTCACAACTGGAGCGAGTAAATGTGGGATGCCATTGTAAACATTTAATTCAACCATCTTCGGGTCGATCATCATCATTTTAACCTCATGTGGTTTTGCTCGCATTAGGATACTCGTAATAATTCCATTAATACAAACACTTTTCCCACTTCCAGTAGCACCTGCGACGAGAAGATGAGGCATTTTATTTAATTCTGCAAAAACGGACTCACCTGTAATATCCCGGCCGAACCCAATTAATAGCTTCGCATCAGGTCTTTCTTGTTGATTTGCCTCCAGAACTTCTCTTAAAGAAACCATCGCGACCTCTGAGTTCGGAACTTCGATCCCAATTGCTGATTTTCCTGGGATTGGTGCCTCAATCCGAATATCCTTTGCTGCTAAGGCTAGAGCTAAATCATCATGTAAGCTAACGATTTTACTAACTTTTACACCAACATCAGGATGAACCTCATATTTCGTAACAGCTGGTCCAAGATGTACTTGCGTAACTCGCGCTTTAACACCAAAGCTTTGAAAGGTTCTTTCAAGCTTTGCTGCGTTTGCATGAATAAGTTCGTATTCACCACTTTGATCAATATGCCTAGGAAGCTTTAATAGCTGTATTGGTGGCAATTCATAATCTATATTCTCCACTTCGACAAAAGTGATCGGCTCTGTTTCTTCTTGGCTTGTTTCACCGCGTTCTTTTTCCTTTGTAACCTCTCTTGGAGTAAGCTCAAAATTAGCTTTTTCGGTAAAGCTTGAAATGATTGGCTCTGGCAATGCTTTCTCTACTACTTCCTGAGCATTTTTTATCGATAATTGCGGCTTCACTTCAACCTCAACTCTCTCATTTCGTCCTTCCTTCAATTGAGCTTGTTTTATAGATTTCTTTTCTTTTCTTTCATCAGACCATTCGGAGAGATCACCTTTAAATGCCTTCCATTGACCTTTGATAAAATTCCCAAAAACAACTCCAACTTTAGATAGTGCTTCACCAAACGTTTTCCCCGTTAAAAGAATGATTCCAATAATAATCAAAATACTAGCAAATATTTTCGTTCCTGCTTCATCAAATAAATAATAAAATACGGCAAACAGAACAGCTCCAACCATTCCCCCCCCTAGATCTGTCGTACTTGTTTCTCCGTTCACTTCCATCCAAAACAATTCCCATGTATTTGCAATGACACTAGGATCCGCTAATTTCCCACCGTTAGAAATTAATTGAAACAACGTTACATGACTGAGCAAAAGGAAGGAGCTAATCATTAAATAAATACCCATTAATCTACTATGGAAGAAAAATGGGATTGTTCTTTTCCACATTAAATAGCCTGCGAAAATAATAAGCGCAATTAAGCCAACCATATACCATTCTCCCAAAAAGAAACGGAAGAATAAAACCGTTGCCCTCCCTACTGCACCTAGCTTTGCCATCGCAATTGCAGCAAACGCAATTAATATCAGAGCGATGAGTTCATATTTCACTGATACTGCGATATTTTTTTTCTTTTTTGCCGATCTTCTCTTGCGTTTCGCCATATTATCACCTTTTACAGTTATTGTTGCTTTTTTTAAAATATGTATTTATTTCATTTTTCAAAGAAGAAAGCAGCCAAATGATGGCTGCCTGAAGTTTCCTATATTATAGCATATTGGTGATATTTACTGTAATGTTAATGTGATTTTTGATCCTGGTGCATATTTATCCTTTAGAAAATCGTTCGGATTACTGCTCATTACACGAAGAACCGTACAGACTTGGCCCTCCTCCATCCTTACAAGTAGAGAAAGCCCATCATAGTCGACAATTTTCTGCTTGCTAAACTCATTTACCTCAATGGGGAAAATTAATTCTTCAGGCATCATTGTGTAGAGGATCATTGTATCATTCCTTCATTTTCTTGTTTTTTCAATTCGATTAGTTCATTCAGCTTTTTCATGGCCGCACCGATGCCACCTACTTGATCAATCAATCCGAATTTAACAGCATCTGTGCCGATAACATTCGTTCCAATATCCCTCGTTAAATTTCCTTTTGCAAACATTAAATCTTTAAATATTTCTTCTGTTATATTGGAGTGCTTTGTCACGAAGTTAACTACTCTCTCTTGCATTTTATCTAAATACTCAAAAGTTTGTGGGACACCAATCACTAAGCCGGTAAGCCTAATTGGATGAATGGTCATTGTTGCTGTTTCCGCAATAAAAGAATAATGACAGGAAACAGCGATTGGAACGCCTATTGAATGCCCTCCACCGAGCACAAGCGATACCGTTGGCTTTGATAATGAAGCAAGCATTTCAGAAATAGCCAAGCCAGCTTCAACATCGCCGCCAACTGTATTTAAAATAACTAGTAATCCCTCTATTTTTGGATTTTGTTCAATTGCTACGATTTGCGGAATGAGGTGTTCATATTTTGTCGTCTTATTTTGTGGAGGCAGCTGCAAATGCCCCTCAATTTGTCCAATGATCGCTAAACAATGAATTTTTGAATCTTGAGAGAGCTCTGGGACATTTGTTTGGCCCAACTGTTGAATTTTTTCAATGAGGCTTGATGATTGCTCTTCTTTTGGCAGTTCCTCTTTCTCCGAATCATTTTGCTTCATATCATCATTCATCCGATTTTCTCCCTTCAAACTGGATAAAGTTTAACTTTCTCTACTAAGCTTAGTATGGTCGATGTACTTTTTTTCATGCAAAAACTTAGCAGCAATTCATTCTATTACTAAACGAAAAAAGCACAGCATCAGCTGCACTTTTTTCAATTTTGCTATTCATTATATTTCCATTATAATCGGAAGGATCATTGGTCTACGCTTCGTTTTTTCAAATAAAAATTGATTTAATTCATCTCTCATATCCTGCTTAATACTTGACCAGTCAAACGCATCCTTCAACATGTTTTTCTCAACAATTTCTCGCACTCTATTTGTCGCTTCGACAAGAAGCTTTTCAGATTCTCTAACATAAACAAATCCGCGAGAAATAATTTCTGGTCCAGCAGCAATTTTCTTTTCCTTTTTGTTTAAAGTGACGACAACGAGTAAAATCCCATCTTGTGAAAGAAGCTTTCGATCTCTTAAAACAATATTTCCAACATCGCCGACGCCGCTACCATCAATTAAGACATTTCCTGCTGGAATGCGACCACTCGCGCGAATCTGTCCATCTTTTATTTCAACAATCTCCCCTTTTTCAGGAAGATAAATTTGTGAAGATGTTAAACCAACCTCTTTTGCTACCTTTGCATGCGCCTTCAGCATTCGAAACTCACCATGTACCGGAATGAAAAACTTCGGATTTAATAAATTCATCATAAATTTAAGTTCTTCCTGGCTACCATGACTTGATGTATTGAAGGTTCCTTTTCCAGAAATTACAGTTGCGCCAGCACGGTAAAGCATATCAACCGTTTTAGAAATATAAACCTCACTTCCCCGAAGTGGAGTGGCTGCAAACAGAACGGTATCCCCTTTTTGAATATTAATTTGCTTATGTGTTTGCTTCGCCATTTTTTGTAATACTTCAATCGGTTCGCCTTGAACACCTAAAGTTAAAATGACGATTTCATCATGGGCAACTGAATTTATCTCAGAGATCGGAATGAGCAAATCATCATGTGCATGTAAATACCCAAGCTGAAGCGCAATATCATATGCTGTTTGCGAAAATTTACCAACAACAGCTACCTTTCTTTTACTTTTATAGGCAGCATCGAAAATATGCTGGATGCGAATGATATCTGATGCGAAGGAAGCTGCAATAATTCTACTCGGCGCATTGAAAAATGCATCTGTTACTTTTTCAACCACTTTCGCTTCAGATTGGGTAAACCCCGGTTTCTCTGCCTCTGTACTATCAGAAAGTAGGCAAAGCACGCCTTCTTCTCCGACCTTTGCCATTCTCCCAATTTCCGGCTTATATTTATCTACAGCGGCCTGATCAAATTTAAAATCTCCCGTGTAGACAATAATTCCTTCTGACGTATGGATGCAAATTCCAACACTATCGGGGATACTATGTGTTGTATGGAAAAAACTTACTGTTGCAGCAGCAAATTCAACTTTCGAGTCTGAGCGAACTTCAATGAAGTCCGTTTTCCCTTTAAAGTCATGCTCCTTCATTTTTGCTTTTGCAATCGCTAATGTTAATTTTGTTCCATATACAGGTACATTTAATTCCTTAAGCACATAGAAAAGTGCACCGATATGATCCTCATGACCATGTGTTAGAAATATTCCCTGTACTCTTTCTTTGTTTTGTATAAGATATGTGATATCAGGAATCACGATATCAATTCCGAGCATTTCATTTTCTGGGATCATGAATCCAGCATCTAAAACAAATATGTCCCCATCTACTTCCACAAGGTACATATTTTTGCCGAATTCCCCTACTCCACCTAATGCCATTAACTTGATGCTTTCATTCTTTCGTTTGTCCAATTTATATTTCCTCCTATAATCTGCTAGGCCGACCTTAGATCAGTTACCAATATTATACTTGAAGGAGGAAATCGATGACAACCAAATTAATCTGCCGTTTTAAATAAAGCGATTAGAGCATTTCTTTCTTGTTCAGTTAAAGGTACTAATGGGAGGCGTACTGAGCCTACATCAATCCCTTTTAGCTGCAAGGATGTTTTCACTGGGGTAGGATTCGGAGCTGTAAAAAGCCCTTCCATAATCGGCAATAATTGTTGATGCTGTTTTGCTGCTGTTTTATAATCTCCATTAAAAAATGCTTGGATCATCGCTTGCATTTCATTCCCAATTACATGGGAAGCAACTGAAACAATACCGTAACCTCCAATCGATAAGACTGGAATCGTTAACCCATCATCACCACTGTAAAGAAGAAAATCTTCATCTGTTCCCGCAATAATCCTTGCCATTGCACTTAAATCACCACTTGCCTCCTTAACAGCAACAATATTCTCTATTTCTGAAAGACGAATAATTGTTTCGGGTAGGATATTAATGGCTGTTCTGCCTGGAATATTATAAACCATTATTGGCAGAGATGTACTCACTGCAATTTCCTTAAAGTGCTGATATAAGCCTTCTTGATTCGGCTTATTATAATATGGGGCAACAACCATAACGGCATCGACACCCGTTGCTGCTGCTTTCTTTGTTAAATCGATTGAAGCGTATGTGTCATTTCCTCCAGTGCCTGCAATGACTGGGATTCTTTTATCAACAACTCTAACAACATGTCGAAAAAGAGCAAGCTTTTCTTCCTTTGTTAATGTCGGTGATTCACCTGTTGTACCAGCGATTACGAGTGAGTCAGTACCATTTTCAATCAAATGATTAACAAGCTGTGTTGTCTTTGGAAAATCAATATGCCCTTTTTTATCGAATGGTGTTACCATTGCAGTAGAAACACGACCAAATTGAATCATGCTTACACTCCTTTAACTACAGTATTTATTCCTATTTTACACGAAAAGGAGCTTTGTGGATCAATAATAGAATCAATCTTCTCTAAATGAAATGCATCATGAAGTGCATTAACAGCCTTTACTAGATCGATTTGTTTCACAAGCACCCAAATCGTTGTATGACTATCTGCCGATTGTAAAATACGAATTTCCTTTTCAGATAAAGTTGTCACGATTTTTGAGGCAACTCCAGGAACTCCTTGCATTCCTGCTCCAATGACGGAAACCTTAGCACATTCCCTTTCCACTTTCGGGTAATGCCCTAAACTAGTTAAAATTGAAATAGCCTTTTCTGTCATTTCATGAGTAACCGTGTACGTTACGCCATTTGGATAAATATTGATAAAATCAACACTTATTCCTTCATTTGCCATTGCCTGAAAAACTTCTGCCTGCAAATTATATTGATTCTTTTTTGCAAAGACCTTGATTTGTGATATATGCGAAAGATGGGCAATTCCAGTAATAAGACGCTCATTCATGTCTACTTTATTTTGTTCACGTTGGAAACAGGTTACTAATGTTCCTAGATTATCAGATTCATTTGAGCGAATACGAATTGGAATCTTTGCCTGCATGACTATTTCAACAGCACGTGGATGAATCACTTTTGCTCCCTGGTAAGCCATATTACATACTTCTGTATATGTGAGGAGAATCAATGGACGAGCATTCGCAACAATTCTTGGATCTGCTGTCATAATCCCTTCAACATCTGTAAAAATATCAATCATCTCGGCATTTAATGCTACTCCTAAGGCTGCTGCCGAAGTATCACTGCCTCCTCTACCTAATGTTGTAACATCACCATTTTTCGCCGCTCCTTGGAAGCCGGCAACAACAATGACCTCATGCTTTTCCAGTTCTTTTCGAATTCGTTCACATTTCATTTCGACTATTTTTGCGTTTGAATAATCATGATTTGTCCGAAATCCCGCTTGTGCTCCAGTTAAAGCAGTCGCCCGAATTCCATATTCTACCAACATATTTGTGAAAACAACACTCGAAATAATTTCTCCACATGATAGCAAGAGATCGCTTTCTCTCTTTGTGATGAAAGAATGACTATTTTCGATGAGAGAAAGGAGTGTATCTGTTGCGTACGGATCGCCTTTTCGGCCCATTGCAGAAACAACGACAACTACTTTATAATTTTCGGCTATTGCTTGCTTTATATGTTTCATCGCTTGTAGACGGCTTTTTTCATCCCGAACTGAAGTACCGCCAAACTTTTGAATGATTATTTTCATTGTTACACCTCTAGAAGTCTTTTGAAAATGTAAAGGTGTCAAGCTAAGCTTCATTTAGGTGTAACGTTTTACAAGAAATAGAATACGGATTATTAGTTGATTATTAGCGCTTTGACACCGTTAGTATTTACTCTACTATCCCAAGTCTAATTAAGCTTTCTGCTATTTGAACAGAGTTCCAAGCCGCTCCTTTTAGAAGATTATCGGAAACAACCCACATATGAAACCCTTTCGGCTCATCCAAGTCTTTTCGAATTCTACCGACATATACGTCACTTTTCCCGACACAATCAGCTGGCATCGGGTAAATCTGATTGATCGGATCATCCTGTAAAACGACTCCAGGTGCTTGCTTTAATAAAGCTTTCATATCTTGTACATCTATGCCCTCCTCTTCTACTTCAAAATAAACAGATTCTGAATGGCCTACAGCAATCGGTAGACGAACACAAGTTGCTGCTACATGCAATTCTGGTAGATGCATAATCTTCTTTGTTTCATCGATCATTTTCATTTCCTCAAATGTAAAGCCATTATCAGCAAATAAGTCAATTTGTGGAATGGCGTTAAAGGCAATTTGATAATGTTTTTTATCTCCTTTTACCGGCAAAATCTGCGGGTCGAATGGTTCATTATTTACTATTGCTTTTGTTTGTCTATTTAGTTCTTCAACAGCAGCGGAACCAGAGCCTGATACTGCTTGATATGTTGAAACGATTACTTTATTAAGTCCATACTTTTGCCGAATCGGCTCTAATGCGACGACCATTTGGATCGTTGAACAATTTGGATTCGCAATAATTCCCTCATTTTCGCTTAAATCTTTCTCATTCACTTCTGGTACTACGAGCGGAACATTTTCATCCATCCGAAAAGCGCTCGTATTGTCGACGACAATTGCCCCATGTCTAACAGCGTGAGCGGCAAGTTCCTTTGACACACTTCCACCTGCACTAAATAAAGCGATATCTACACCTTTGAAGCTATCAGGAGTTGCCTCTTGAACAATATATTTTTCGTTTTTGAAAACGATTTGTCTACCTGCCGAACGGGAGGATGATAATAATGTAAGTGTTGAGATTGGGAAGTTCTTCTTTTCAAGCGTTTCCAGCATCTGCTGACCAACAGCACCTGTCGCACCTAATACGGCTATATGAAAACCTTTCTGATTCATCTAAATGCTCCCCTTCCGAAGAAAAATATTTTTCTAGTAAATGCGAAATTACTAGAGAGAATTTTCTCATAATAAAATCCATTTTAACATATTCATCCGTTAAAGAGATAAATACTAGAAAAATAATGAGGATTAATTTTCATCTTTATATTTTTCAATGATGACAGGCTGAAGCTGTTTTCCTTGAATGGCAGCTTCAACGGTTTCAGAAAGGGCTGTCATTCGCGCAACCATTGAATTCGGCTTTTTAATTGGATCATCCTGCCCATACGGGATAAAATATATGTTTTTCGCTGCCATCAGTCGCATTAAATTTACCCCATTTAATCCAAGTGCATCATTTGTTGATATTCCTAAAACGACAGGGTTTCCGTTCCTTAATGTTGCTTTTGCTGCCATAAGAACAGGGGAATCAGTTAGCGCATTTGCAAATTTACTTAATGAGTTTCCTGTTAAAGGGGCAATGACCATACAATCAAGCGGAATTTTCGGTCCAAGTGGCTCAGCATCTACAATCGTATCGATCACCTTTTTTCCGGTCACCTCTTCTATTCTCTTAATCCAATCTTCCCCTTTTCCAAATCTAGTTTCTGTATTTTTCACTGTAAAGGTGACAGCCGGAAAAACATCTGCTCCCGCCTTTACGAGCTTTTCTATTTCTGGAAATATGGCATCATATGTGCAATGGGACCCCGTTAATCCGAATCCAATTCTTTTCCCTTCTAAGCTCATTTCAATTTCCCCTCTCACTTTCCATATTCTCCCTAATCAATTGGGATAGTACATTCGCTAATATTTGTCCCGCTGTCTTCGGAGCAACAATTCCTGGGAGACCAGGTGCGAGTAAGGCTTTCACGCCCCTTTTCTCGGCATAGCGAAAATCCGTTCCCCCTGGCTTCGAGGCTAAATCAATAATTAGAGTATGAACTGGCATTCTGGAAATAACGGAAGCTGTCAAAATTAAATGTGGAACGGTATTAATGCAAATATCGACATCCTTCACTTCATTGTGTAAATCATCTAAATGAAACGGAGTTAACCCCATTTCCGTAATGCGGGCGAGGTGCTCACTTCTTCTTGCCCCTACTTTCACTTTTGCCCCAAGTGTTGCAAATGCTCTAGCGATACTCATCCCTACTCTTCCAAGCCCTAGTACTGCAACGGAAGAACTGTGAATCGTTATTTCTGTATGCTGAATGACCATCATAATTGTACCCTCAACTGTAGGAATCGAATTATAAATCGCAACATCATCTCGTTCAAACAATTTCACAAGATGACGATTTGCCTGCTTCGTAATACTATCTAAATAGGAATTCGTTATTCCTGAGTACACGGTACAATGTGATGGGGTTTCTAATAACATTTCTTTTCGTAAAAACACCTTCTCGTTCGAAAAAATCGTTTCTATTTGTCCATCCAAACTTGTTCCAGGAACTGGCAATATAATGGCATCTTTATGTTCAAAATCAACTTCATCTATTTTTTCTTTGACGGCTCCGGTAAAGGCTTGATCTAATTGTTCAAAACCAATCAATGAAAGCTTGGCATCTAATTCTGTTAATTTACGAATAATTTCTAGCTGCCTTGCGTCACCACCGATAACTGCAATTTGTGTCCCTGTCAGCATAAAACCCTCACCTTCTTCTAAAGAATCATGCAAAAAACGGACGTGCGTTAGATAAATATTTAACCTTTCTCATCTTCAATTAATCAGAACTACTTCAACATCATATGTATTCATGTGAAAAACGGTGAGTTTTCTCAATTAAGAATTAAAGAACGGACGATTTCATACCTGCTACTGCCTTCCTTAAAAGATTCCAAAAAAAGAGCCGATGTGGGCCATCTTACTAGCCACCACATCGGCACATTCCATCATCTTAGCACATTATTCTTCCTCTATCGGAATATCTAAAATGATCATATCATTTCCAATTTTTTTTATATGACTCCACGGAACACGAATTTCGTCTCCTTGTCTTTTAAAACCAAACCACTTAACAGACGGGATGACAAGTGACTGAATTTGTCCACTTTTTTCGTTTATTTCGAGATCCGTTTGTCCAAGAACCCCTAATCTTTCCGCCCTCTTTACATCAACAATTTCTTTCCCACTTAATTCGCTAAGTCGCATCATAATCCCCCCATTTTACTTCCTCTATTTTATACTTATCATCTGCGGAACCTTTTTAGACTTCAAACGATTAGAAATATAAAAAACAGCCTTGAAAAAGGCTGTCACCGATTATTTCTTATGAATATTCCTCGGTAATTCTCCAGTCGGACTAATTAACGCAACCGTATACTGATCAGTAAAAATCGTATTCGCCATTTCGTCCACTTTCTGCTTTGTTACCGCATCAATTTGTTCGAGAATTTCATCTAAAGAACGATGTCTCCCAAGAAGCAATTCATTTTTCCCATTTCTGCTCATGCGACTATTCGTACTCTCTAAGCTTAACATTAAACTACCCTTTAATTGTTCTTTACTATTGGATAATTCTTTTGCCGTAATGCCTTCTTTTTTCAGTAAATTGAGTGTTTCTTGCATCGTATCAAATAATACATCTAATTGTTTCGCACCGGTTCCTCCATAAAGTGTAACAATTCCACTATCTTTAAATGCGGAATGATAAGAGAAAACAGAATACGCTAGTCCTTTTTGTTCACGAACATCTTGGAAAAGTCGGCTGCTCATACTACCACCAAGAATATTATTTAAGATAATTAAGTCGTACATATCTTCATGTCCAACCGATAATCCTTCAAAACCAATGCATAAATGAGCCTGTTCCGTATCTTTTTTTCTGGAAATTTGATTGACATGAAATTGTGGCTTCTCATTTAGCTCCTCACGACTACCACCTGAATAAGAGCCAAAATTTTTCTCTACTTGATGAATAAAAGATTCTGTAATATTACCTGCGATGGAAATCACAACATTTTCAGGTGTATACATATTATGTACGTACTGCTTCAATGTCTCGCTATTGAAGCTACTTAATGTCTCTTCCGTCCCTAAAATGGGATACCCAAGTGGATGAGTTTCGTATACACCCTTACTTAAAAGATCATGAACGATATCATCTGGTGTATCTTCATACATTTTGATTTCTTCAAGAACTACATTCTTTTCTTTGTTTAACTCCTCAGTGACGAAGGTTGAGTTGAAAAACATATCTGAAAGGATCTCAAGAGCAAAATCTGCATGTGTATCAAGAACTTTCGCATAATAGCAAGTATATTCCTTTGATGTAAACGCATTAACTTGTCCGCCAATACTGTCAAAGGATTCCGCGATTTCTCTAGAAGTTCTATTTTCAGTCCCTTTGAAGAACATATGCTCTAAAAAATGAGAAATTCCATTATTGTTTAAATTTTCATCTCTTGAACCTGTTCCGATCCAAACTCCGATTGCTACAGACCGAACGGTTGGAATATTTTCAAGTACAACTCTTACTCCATTTTGGCATGTGTATTTTTTAATCAATGAATTTCCTCCTGTTCCAAAAACTCTGCTGACTTTTTAATCATATAGCATTACGCTCAATTTGCCAAAAGAATATGCTGTAATTTTTTAAAAGATAAGAAAATATAAATTTTGAAGTAGAGAATTGTGTAACTCCACACGGCGTTCCACTTTTGTTATTTCATCGGCCGATCTGTGCTTAAAAGCTCTGAAACGGTACTAATTTGGAAATTTCTTTGCTTCAGCTGTACAATCAATTGTTCAAGTGATGCTGCTGTCACAGCGGTTGGATGCATTAAAATCATTGAGCCATTATCAACTTTACTCAGAACCCGCTGAAGCAGTTGAGCTGAAGTAGGTTTATTCCAATCTACAGTGTCAACTGTCCATAATACAGTGCCTAGATTTTCTTCAGCAGCAATTTTTATTGTTTCTTCACGAAAGCCTCCACTTGGAGGAGCAAACCACTGGACAGTTTTATCCGTAATTGCTTGAATCACTTCATTTGTTTTTTTAATTTCTTCTCTCGTTTTTTGGGAGGAAATTGCCTCCATTTTCGGATGAGTATAAGAATGATTACCAATTTCGTGGCCGGCATCAATAATCATTTTTGCTAGTTCAGGATTATTATGTACCCATCTTCCTTCCAAAAAAAAGCTTGCATGGATATGATGTTCCTTTAATATTGAGAGCATTTGCGGCAAAAATTCATTTCCCCAAGCAACATTGATTAATAAGCTCACCATTTGTTTATCAGGATGCCCTTTGTAAATTGGTGATGGTGGAAGATCGTTCAAATTAATCGTAGGCTTAATTTGAACATATACTAATTTTTCTTTATTAAATTGACCATCTGACTTCATTTTTTTATAGCTTGCCTCTACATCGACTTTTACTCCATTGAGCCCTGGTATTGCTTTCCATACACGATCAATCCTTGCGTCTATTGGCGCAATATAAAGCTCTTTAGCAGCCTTCTTAATTTCATTCAATAGAGAGTCGTTTTGCTTTTCCTCTGTCGTTAAATTGGCATCTGTAGCTGATCCATACTCATCTGAAAAAAAATGATTGACAATGAATAAAGCGATGAAAGCGATGCCTAATAACTGGATATACTTCTTCATTTTCTATGCCTCTTTCAGGATGATTTGAATGGGTATAGTGGAACATCCCCTTACAAATAGTATGCATTCATCTTAGGAATTTAATAAATATTTTTTAGAGACATAAAAAAGAAGGAATGAGTTCAAACGGTCCTAAAGTAGGAAGAAGGGCTGTCCACTTATCGGACAGCCCCAATTAACACCATTATACTTTATGCATCTTAAGAACAATTATTGCTGTGCTTTTTCTTTTTGTTCCCGTTCTTCACGAAGAACTGCCTTACGCGATAAATTTACTCGACCTTGTTTATCAATTTCAGTTACTTTCACGAGCAATTCATCACCAATTTTAACGACATCTTCAACCTTGCCAACACGTTCTTCTGCTAGCTCGGAAATATGGACAAGTCCATCTTTCCCATTGAAGATCTCGACAAATGTACCGAATTTTTCAATTCTTTTCACTTTTCCAAGATACATTTGACCAACTTCTACTTCACGAACAATATCTTCAATAATTTTCTTTGCCTTTTGATTCATAGCTTCATCAATGGAAGAAATAAACACAGTGCCGTCTTGTTCAATATCAATTTTAACGCCTGTCTCTTCAATAATCTTGTTTATTTGCTTTCCGCTCGGTCCAATAACATCACGAATCTTATCTGGATTAATGGTCATTGTTAAAATTTTCGGTGCATATGCTGAAAGCTCCTGACGTGGTTCGCTAAGTGTGCTAAGCATTGAATCAAGAATTTGCATCCGACCCTTTTTCGCCTGTTGAAGAGCTTCTTCGAGAATCTCACGTGAAAGTCCTTCAATTTTAATGTCCATTTGTAAAGCCGTTACACCTTTTGCTGTACCTGCCACTTTAAAATCCATATCGCCAAGATGATCTTCCATTCCTTGAATGTCTGTTAAGATGGAATAATATTCACCTGATTTAATTAATCCCATCGCAATACCAGCTACAGGAGCTTTAATTGGTACTCCTGCATCCATCATTGCTAATGTGCTTGCACAAATGCTTGCTTGAGATGTTGAACCATTTGACTCAAGTACTTCAGAAACAAGACGCACTGTATATGGAAAATCCTTTTCAGAAGGAATGACCGGCTCTAATGCACGCTCACCTAATGCACCATGACCAATTTCACGGCGACCAGGACCTCTCATTGGACCTGTTTCACCAACACTGAAGTTAGGGAAGTTATAATGATGCATAAATCGTTTCTCTTCCTCAATGCCTAATCCATCAAGGATTTGCACATCACCAAGAGCCCCTAAAGTACAAATGCTTAAGGCTTGAGTTTGTCCACGTGTGAATAAGCCTGAGCCATGTGTGCGCGGAAGTAAATCTACCTCTGATGAAAGCGGACGAATAACATCGAGCCCACGTCCATCTGGACGGACCTTCTCTTCTGTTATCAATCGACGCACTTCTCCCTTTACAATCTTGTCGAGAATTTGCTTTACTTGCTTCACATTATCTTCAGTAATTTCCTCTTCCTCAAACTTTGCAATCACTTCATTTTTTACAGTTTTAATGGCATCTTCACGTGCATGCTTCTCTTGAACTTGGATTGCTGTAATCATTTTCTGCTCGCATAGACTGCGAACTTTATCTTCTAATTCTTGATCGATTTCATAAAGAGTAACGATTTGCTTCTCTTTACCGATTTCAGCTGTAATTTGTTCTTGGAAAGCAATTAAACGTTTGATTTCTTCATGACCAAACATGATCGCCTCAAGCATGATCTCTTCTGGAACTTCATTCGCTCCAGCTTCAACCATATTAATAGCATCCTTCGTTCCAGCAACCACTAAGTGAATATCGCTTTTTTCCGCTTGCTCAACATTTGGATTGATAATAAATTCATTATCAATTCTCCCAACATTTACACCAGCAATCGGTCCGCCAAAAGGAATATCCGATACACATAGTGCTAGAGAAGAACCAAACATAGCTGCCATTTCTGACGAACAATCTTGATCAACGCTCATTACCATGCTAACAACTTGAATTTCATTGCGAAAACCATCTGCAAATAAAGGGCGAATTGGTCGATCAATTAACCGACTAGCTAAAATGGCTTTTTCACTTGGTCTTCCTTCCCTTTTAATAAAGCCGCCAGGAATTTTACCAACCGCATATAAACGCTCTTCATAATTTACTGTCAACGGAAAGAAGTCTAAATTCTTTGGCTCCTTTGAAGCTGTAGCAGTGCTTAAAACAGCTGTATCTCCATAACGGACTAGCACGGCACCATTTGCTTGTTTCGCCAGCTGACCAATTTCAACGGAAAGCTTGCGCCCAGCCCAATCTATCGAGAAGATGTGCTTTTCTTGTCCCATTTTTGAACCCCTCTCTACCATTACCCTTTACTGGGTTATACGTATAAACAAACTTATAATTTTTTCATGCATAAATAGTATGCACAGAATAATTAACGATTAAAAATAAATATTGTTAACTATGTATAGTTTAGCAAACCTTTTTTATAAACACTAAAAAAGCGGGAAAAAATCCCGCTTCTTTCAATTATCGACGTAAGCCAAGTTTATTGATTAACACACGATAACGTTGAACATCTTTGTTACGTAGGTACGTTAATAAATTACGGCGTTTACCTACCATTTTCATAAGACCACGACGTGAATGGTGATCCTTCTTATGTGTACGTAAATGTTCATTCAATTTGTTAATGTCTTCTGTAAGGACAGCGATTTGAACTTCTGGAGAACCAGTATCATTCTCATGAGTTTTATACTCATTAATAAGTTCATTTTTACGTTCTTTTGTGATTGCCATCCGATTCACCTCCTAATTAATAAATCCCCTGTTACTGAGCAAGCGTCGGTGAGTCGACTTGCCAAGCAAAGGTTCATTTAATACGTCTATAAGAATACATGTTTTTATGAGAAAAAGCAAGTGTAAAATAGAAGCTTAAAGACTACTTTTATTAAAATACTCCAATGCTGCCTTTTTATCGTTCTCAATTTGTGTAGTAAGCTCTTCAATGCTTGAAAACTTTTGTTCTTTTCTTAAATAAAGATGCCATTCTATAGTAGCAGCCTGTCCGTAAATCTCTTCATCAAAAGCAAAAATATGAACCTCTATTGAAGGAGTCGTTTGAGCATCATTTTTAAAAGTTGGCTTAATGCCGACATTACAAACTCCTTCATACCATTTTTCCATGACTTTAAAGCGAACACAATAAACACCAAGAGGTGGAAAAATATAATCGCCGTCTAAGCCGATATTAGCGGTCGGAAAACCAATTGTACGCCCTCTTTTATCCCCATGAATGACAATCCCGCTTGTTATATAGAATCTACCTAAAAGCAGTGGCAGCTCTTCCATTTTTCCAGCGCGAATATAAGAACGAGTTAAGGTAGAACTAATTTTCTTATCATTATTCTCCAATTTCGGGATAACGGTGAAATCAAACTGTTCACGAGAATGAAATGGTAATGTTTCCATCGTTCCTTTGCCCATTCGCCCATATGAATAATCAAAACCAGCAACGACATGTCGAACATTGAACTGTATTAAATATTGATCGACAAATTCCTGCGGTAAAAGATGAGCAAACTCTCGTGAAAAGTTGATAATAAATAAATAATCTATTCCTAAACTTGCAATAATTCCAATTTTATCCTTTAAAGGAGTAATATACTCAATATGCTTAATATCTCTTCCTAGCACAACTGATGGATGAGGATCAAAGGTCATAACAGCACTTTGCAACCCTTTCTCATCAGCAATGGCCTTTGCAGTTGATATTACCTTCTGATGCCCAAAATGAACACCATCAAAATAACCAAGCGCCATCACAATTTGTGGCATTGTTTCTCTATTTATTTCATGTGGATGATTTATTGAAATAACTTCCATGATGTTTCACCTTATTTCTATGTTTAGAAAGAGTTTCCAAATAGTAGAAGCGTGTTTCCTTATTCATTTCTTAACACTTTCACTGGTTTCATAAGCCCAGGCTTCTCTTTGTGATGCTCATAGATTGCTAAGGCAACCTTGTCTGTCGTCATCAGCACCATGGGATCATTAAATGAAGCGAACTGTGCAGAAACAGGCAGAACCGCTCCATTTTTTACTTTCTTTGCTACTGTATCATTAATTGTAATATTGGGCAAATGTACAAGCGCTGATTCTAACGGTCTAATTACTTCAGCTAAAGTGCCTGATTTCATTCGTTCTTCAATTTCTGGAAATGTTAAACAATCCTCGATTACATATAATGCAGATTGAATTCGAACTAAGTCAGACATATGTGCTGGGTAGCCAAGCTCCTCCCCAATCATGACCGCTAATGTACGAATATACGTTCCTTTACTGCAGGAAACGCGAAAACGAAAGCGAATCAAATTGTCACTGAAAATAATGCGATCATCAAGAAGTTCAATCGCGTATATCATTACCTTCCGAGTGGGTCTCTCCACTTCTATTCCTTGCCTTGCGTATTCATACAGACGTTTGCCTTTAACTTTAACAGCGGAATACATTGGTGGCGTTTGAGAAATTTCTCCTGTGAATTTAGCAAATACGGATAATATTTGCTCTCGGGAGATTGGATTCATTACGTTTTTTTGATCGACAATTTCTCCAGATGCATCCTCAGTAGTTGTTGAAAAGCCTAGAGTTACTTCAGCTTCATAAGCTTTTCCTGCATCTGTTATGTATTCAGCTACTTTCGTCGCCTTCCCTAAACAAATCGGAAGTACCCCTGTTACATCCGGATCTAAAGTTCCTGTATGCCCAACTTTCTTTGTCTTCAAGATTTTTCGAAGCTTAAATACACAATCATGTGAGGTCATTCCCTTTGGTTTTAATAAAGGTAAGATTCCTTCCATTTTTCTCCTCCTTTTTTCCAGCTTCAATGGCTAGTCGCTAGAGGTAATCTCGAAAAAAATGGATAGACTAATGTCTATCCAAATAGATTATTCCTCATTTTTCTTTGGTTGTTCATTTTGGATTTTATTCAGCAATGTTTCAATTCGATTGCCGTAATCAATCGATTCATCGAATTCAAAAAAGATTTCTGGCGTTTTCCGCAAGCGAATTCGCTGACCAATTTCAGAACGAATAAATCCTTTTGCTTTTGCGAGTCCTTTCAATGTATTTTCTTTCTGTTCCTCATCACCAAGGACAGAAATAAATACCGTTGCTTGCTGGAGATCTCCTGTAACTTGAACATCCGTAACAGTTACGAATCCAACCCGGGGGTCTTTTAATTTACGACCGATAATTTCTCCAAGTTCCTTCTTCATTTGTTCTCCAACTTTATTTGCTCGAAGGCTCATTTACTCTCACCTCTTTATAAGACAGCAAAATTCCCTAAATTATTTGCGCTCAATTTCTTGCATAACGAAGGCTTCAATGACGTCGCCCTCTTTCACATCATTAAAGTTTCTAATTGTAATTCCACATTCATAGCCTTGGCTCACTTCTTTTGCATCATCCTTAAAGCGTTTCAATGCATCAACTTCACCTTCAAAAATAACAATGCCATCACGAATTAGACGAACTCTGCTATCGCGAGTAATTTTCCCATCTGTTACATATGAACCAGCAATTGTCCCAATTTTTGATACTTTAAAGGTTTGACGAACTTCAGCCTGCCCGATTACTTTCTCCTCAAATTCTGGATCAAGCATCCCTTTCATTGCTAATTCAATTTCTTCGATCACTTTGTAAATAATACGATGCAAACGAATTTCTACACCTTCCGCTTCAGCGGCACGTTTTGCATTATTATCAGGGCGAACGTTAAATCCGATTACGATTGCATTAAATGCGGCAGCAAGCGTAATATCTGATTCATTAATGGCTCCTGCCCCAGTATGAAGAATGCGCACGTTCACACCCTCAACCTCAATTTTCTGTAATGCTGTTGTTAAGGCCTCAGCAGAACCTTGTACATCCGCTTTTACAACGATGTTCAAGTCCTTCATTTCGCCTTTTTTCATATGTTCAAACAAATTATCTAAGCTTACACGCGTTTTTTCACTACGTTGAGCTTGTAAAGCTAGCTGAGCACGAGCTTCACCAACTTGACGAGCAGTCTTCTCGTCTGGTAATACGACAAATCTATCCCCTGCTTGAGGGACATCATTAAGCCCTGTAATTTCAACAGGTGTTGACGGTTCAGCCGTTTTCACCCTGCGACCAATATCATTAACCATTGCGCGTACACGGCCAAATGTGTTTCCAACAACAATTGGGTCCCCAACCTTTAAAGTTCCGTTTTGTACTAGCAATGTTGCAACAGAACCACGGCCTTTATCTAATTGTGCTTCAATGACGGTCCCAACGGCATTGCGATTTGCATTCGCCTTATATTCCTCAACTTCGCTTACTAGTAAAATCATTTCAAGAAGATTATCAATTCCTTCTCCTTTTAAGGCAGCAATTGGAACGAAGATTGTGTCCCCACCCCATGCTTCTGGAATTAATCCGTACTCCGTTAACTCCTGCATGACTCGATCAGGATTCGCCGCTTCCTTATCCATCTTATTAACAGCAACGATAATTGGTACTTCCGCAGCCTTTGCATGGTTGATCGCTTCAACTGTTTGTGGCATAACGCCATCATCAGCAGCAACTACTAAAATGGTAATATCCGTAATTCGTGCACCTCGAGCTCGCATTGTTGTAAAAGCTGCGTGACCTGGTGTATCTAAGAAGGTGATCTTTTTGCCATTAATTTCAACTTGATAGGCACCAATATGCTGCGTGATTCCACCAGCTTCTCCAGCCGTAACTTTCGTATTACGAATCGAATCTAATGTTGTTGTTTTCCCATGGTCAACGTGCCCCATGATTGTAACGACAGCAGGTCGTTCAACTAAATGTGCATCTTCAGTTTCTGCAAAATATACTTCTAAATCGGTTGTATCAATTTTAATCTCTTCTTCAACTTCTACGCCATAATCACCTGCAATTAGTTCAATGGCATCTTTATCAAGAGCTTGGTTAATGGTTGCCATAACACCAAGCATAAATAATTTTTTAATAATTTCTGACGGCTCGCGATGAAGCTTTTTCGCTAGCTCAGCGACAGTTAAAGATTCACTAAAGGTTATCTTTGTCGGAAGCTCTTTTACTTTTTTCGGAGCAGGGGCTGAGGTCTG
>JAEWDX010000146.1 GCA_023389895.1 Bacillota bacterium | reverse complement strand
GTGGAAGGATATTCAAAATCAGACAGTCTTAACTGTTTTCCATGTCCTCATTATACAGACAAGAGCTCATTATAAAACAGTTGGAGCAGATTCCGTTTTCAAACGAGCAAGAAATTACCTCCTTGATGAAAGCAAGCCTTATAAAAAAAGTGTAACCTTACTTTCACCAATCAAAAAAGTTGTCTAGTTTAGTGTTGACAATCCACGCTTTTGTTGAGTATATAAATTTACGTTGTTAGTTGCCCGCATCCGTTTTCTATCCGTTCTGAAAGCCTGCTCCCCAATAACCAAGTGGTTCACCTACACGTACCTGGGTTCCTAAACATAGCTCTTGGAGAAACTCGAAAGCTCCGTTCTCAACGAAAAGAACAACAGTTGACCCGAACTCGAAATAAGCAAGCTCATCGCCTTTATTGAGATGGGTCGCGAGCGAGTTCGTATACTTGATACTGCTTACGTTCATTGCACCGACTTTAACGATAGATAAAACGCCGTATTGATGCCTCATATAAGTGATCAGTCGCTCGTTACGACTTAATACTTTGTTCATATGCTTTAACCCAAACTCGTTTACGGGATACGCTCTTCCTAAAATATGGTTCTTCGCAATGATCGTTCCGGTAACCGGTGAGTGAACGCGATGATAATTAGCTGGACTCAAATAAAGTACAATAAAGAAACCTCCGCGATATCTGTTACAGGTTGAAGCAGAACCCAATAGCTCGTCCGTAGTATAATTTTGGCCTTTAACATGGATTATGCTTTTTTCGTCTATTCGGCCTATTTCGGTAATGGTGGCATCCACGGGACTGACTAACGCGGCGTTATTTTGATCAATCGGACGAATGCCGTCCTTCAAGCGTCGAATAAAAAACTCATTTAATGACTGATAAGCTTTCAAAGGCTTTTCAGCATCCTCGGTATGAATCCCGTACGCTCTCGAATACCAGGAAAGAAGCCAGCGGCTGGCTCTTGTTTTAGTAAATGACCCGATCAACTTTGAGGACCATTTATGAGATGTCAGTTCAGTTAACGTATGAAATAAACGTCGAATCGCCATAAGTATCGCCAACTTTTCTTTTATTATAAAATGATTTAAGAAGCATTATAGTATAAGATTTCAAGCCGCATCAATTATGATTTGCCTATCGTAATGATAGGCTTGCTAGAATCATAGGAAAAAACTATTGTTTTTATAATATTAACGGAATAGTCTTATCATAAATTCGATATTATACTCAACTCATGATCTTATAACGAAATTTCCATATTTTAAGCAAATAAATAGCATGCAGGAACGTGGTATATAGTCGCTTCAGTAAACTTGCTGATCAAAATCTTTGAGAGAGGTGATTCAAATGGCATCTATTGAAATTTTTTCATTAAATGTGGGCATGCCAAGGGAGGTCCAGTTTCAGCAGAAAGACGTTTCTACGGGGATATTTAAGAAGGCTACAGACGAAGCTTTGTATTTATCTTATCTAAACTTTGAAGGGGATGGGCAGGGGGATCTCGTTCATCATGGAGGCAGGGAGAAGGCTGTATGCGTCTATCCTTATGAACACTATCCATTTTGGGAAAATGAATTGAATAGACCGTTAGAGTACGGGTCCTTAGGGGAAAATTTAACGATAAAAGGCTTGTTGGAAACTGATGTCTGCATTGGGGACGTTTTTGAGCTTGGTAAAGCAATCGTTCAAGTTAGTCAGCCGAGACAGCCTTGTTACAAGTTGACGATCAGGCATGGTGTACCGGATATGCTCTTGAAGGTGCAGCAAACGGGCTACACGGGATTTTACTTCCGCGTTCTGGCAGAGGGTGTCGTCTCTAAAGACGACGGACTATCGCTTCTTCATCGTCATCCTAAGGAAATTACGGTTTCATTTGCCAATCGGATTATGCACCGAGAGAAGGATAATATCGAGGGCATCAAACAAATCCTCGAAGTAGAAGAATTGTCCTTGAATTGGAGGAATACGTTTCTAAAACGTTTGGCGGGAACCGAGACGGATTCTCGAGAGAGACTAACAGGTAACACGTAAGGCAATGAATCTGCAACGATTTGAAGAAAAATAGTGACGATAGAACGAACGCCGCTTTTGGCTTTGCAGTCAGAAGTTTTGAAAGGAACAAGCTATCCGTAAGATAGGAGTGATCCAATGAATCTACAAGATCGTCTGTCCATGGTCGAACATCGCATCCGTGAAGCTTGCGGGCGATGCGGCAGAAGCGAAAAGGAGATCCAGATTATAGCTGTGACGAAATATACGACGATGGAAACAGTGGAGCAAGTATTGTTGTCTGGTATAGGCCATGCCGGCGAAAGCCGTACGCAAGAAGCTCAATCTAAATGGGAGGCCTTCCATCCACGAGGAATGTGGCATTTTATCGGTCATTTGCAAACCAATAAAGTAAAAGATGTTATCGGTAAATTCGAGTATATACATTCATTAGACCGCTTATCCTTGATGAAAGAAATAGAGAAGAAGGCTGCTGATTTGAATGTCGTTGTAAATTGCTTTATTCAGGTTAACGTTTCGGGGGAGGAGAGTAAACAAGGACTTTCTCCGGAAGCGTTATTTACATTTGCGCAGGAAGTTTCACGGATGAAGCAGATTCGAGTCGTGGGGTTAATGACGATGGCCCCTTACGAGCTCGATGCTGAAGCGACTAGACCGGTTTTTAGAGAATTGAAACGATTACGCGATGAACTTAATGCAAGAGATATTTTTTCCTATCCCGTGCAACATCTTTCCATGGGGATGTCCAATGATTTCGAAGTTGCGATCGAAGAAGGGGCTACCTGGTTGAGGCTTGGATCGGTATTAGTTGGAAAGGAGGCACATGAATCATGATGAAAATGGAAAGTCGCTTGGCCCAATACGATCGGTACGACTCATGTAACGGCTGTGAAAATACTCAATGGATTAGTGAGAAGAGAACTGATCAATAAATCGCAAAAAGCCGAAGATCGTCGAGTGACCTTGCTCTCTTTAACTTTCAAAGGGAAGGGAGATCCTTAACAAGCTTGACAATTGGGGACATCTACTAGATGATGCGCTCCAGCCTATTCCGGAGGAGTTGCTGGCGCATTTCGAGATTGGGATTGGCTCTATTATTTCTACCCTGCAAAAGGAGGGACATCTAATTGTATCGGAACCCTGTCTAGGTTGCATTCATTTTCTCCCGAATACCGGCGATATAGCAGCGCCTCATTATTGCAAGATGATCCAAAAGTATCTTACCCACGAAGCCTCACTTCAAGAATGCCCTGAACATACTTCCTCATTCAAAGTCTAGAATGGCAGTGGATGAACGCCATCCTTGCATCTGGCTTGATTTCCTTTTTCTTTATCATAGTTATATCCTATCATTATTATATAATTAATTAGATTGAACAATGATTCAACTCAATTTATGATTAATAATGCTGACAACCACATCCACTTCTTATATTCTTTTGGCTTCCCTGGACGCAGCACGGAAGCATCTTGCCTTGAATGGCTCGAAAATGGTTGCAAAAGCAATTCAACTGGCAGAGTACGCTAGAGTTCAAATCAACCAAATTCCCGGTCTGGCTTCTTTCGGAAGGGAGATTCTGTGGACGGATGCGGCCTTTGATTTCGACCCTACGAAGCTTACCGTACATGTCCGAGAGTTAGGCATTACCGGATATGATGCGGAAGATTGGCTGCGGAAGTACTGCAATATTGAAGTAGAACTGAGCGATTTGCACAACATTCTTTGCTTAATCACACCAGGTGATTCGACAGAAACGGTAGATTGCTTGCTGGACGCTTTAACTGAACTAGCCAAAGCTCATCAAAAACCAAAAGCTGAAGCTGAAGCCATTGATGTAAAATTACCTGAAATTCCGCTGTTTGCTCTGACACCGAGAGATGCTTTTTATGGGGAGGTTGAACTTATTCCTTTTGAGCAATCTGCCGGGCGTATTATGGCAGAGTCCGTTTATGTCTATCCTCCGGGTAATCCTATTTTACCGCCTGGAGAAGTCATCGCGGAACAACATATTTGTTAGATTCGAGAGCATTTGGAAGTTGGTCTTCCTGTAAGAGGACCTCAAGATTTAAAAGTGCAAAATATCAAGGTGGTTATCGAAACCAAGGCGATTTAGCCAAAGGGGGAGCATCTATGAATCTCAGCACAAAAAGAGAGGATTCGTATTTCTATAGCAGAATTTGAGCAAGCCAAAAGAGTAATACCTGGCGTGGTAAACAGCCCTGTTCGCGCATTATCAGCGGTAGATTTAACGCCTGTTTTTGCTGCAAGAGGTCAAGGGGCGCGGGTGTTCGATATCGACGGCAACGAATTTATCGATTATATCGGGTCGTGGGGGCCTTTGATCCTCGGGATGTAGCAACGCTCGACCTGCTTCGGTAAGCATCGTTTTCTTGCCGACGCGATCAAAGAGAGGCATGCTGATCTCGTGTTCAAGCAAGCGAATTTGCTGGCTAAGTGAGGGTTGGGTGATGCCGAGTTTTTCGGCAGCACGGGTAAAGTGCAATTCCTGACTTAAAGTCATGAAGTATTCCAATTGCTTCAGTTCCACTGGACTTACTCCTTTGGTGTTACATCTATAATGATAGGAATTTTCTATTATTATACGATAAATGATATTCAATTGCTAACGGATTTATAGTGGGAATTGTGTGTGAAAAATAGGAGGTTTTTAATATGATTCAAGCCGTTATATTTGATGTGGATGGGACTCTTCTTAATTCAGACCAAGCGATCATTTTGGCTTTGCAGCAAGTTTTAAGAGAAGAAAAGAAAATGGAGTACCCAAGTGAAGAATTGATTCCTGTATTGGGTATGACTAGTGAAAATAGTTTGAACTTCTTGGGGGTTTCGGATGTAAAGCGCGTTGCTGAAAAGCTAACGCTTTATGTAAAAAGGAATAATCATATGATGATCCTCTATCCTGGGATTGAAGAGATGCTTAAAAAGTTGGTTGGAAAAGGCATTCATACGGGTGTTGTTACATCCAAAACACGCGAGGAATTCAAAGTTGATTTTATGCCTCATGGTATTAGCGAACTCTTCTCACACATTATTTGTGCAGACGATACTTCTAGGCATAAGCCTGAGCCTGACCCGCTGCTCAAGTATGTAGAACAAATC
The DNA here is from genome assembly GCA_023389895.1 of Bacillota bacterium. GTDB lineage: Bacteria > Bacillota > Bacilli > Bacillales > Cytobacillaceae > Cytobacillus. The sequence continues at coordinate 2,146 of JAEWDX010000146.1, read as the reverse complement.
AAGATCAACCCGACGACAACGCTTTATGTAGGAGATACTGTATTTGATCAGAAATGCGCGAACGGGGCTCAAATCGATTTCGCCTTAGAGATGTGGGGGGCCAAGCAACCAGAGCGTACTGTGGCAAAATACAGATTAAATCGACCTGATGAACTACTCCGCATTGTAGGTCTTGAATGATTCATTACCACTCATGCATAGTATCGGCAAAACATTGGCTGTGGTGCTTCACGCACCACAGCCAATGTCGTATTTTCGCCGTTCCGGGATGGACGGCTTTGCGGTTGTCAGTGCGGCTTTGATGAATGAACAGAAGGGGGTAGCAGCGATGTCTCAGGATCGGTATAGCAGACAGCAGAATTTCCGGCCGATTGGTGCTGCTGGCCAACAGGCCTTGGGGGATGCACATGTATTGAACGTAGGTGCGGGCGCGCTCGGCTCCGGTAAAAGATTATAGGAGGAATAGTATGTCTTTAAATATGGAGCAAATAAGTGTTAAAAGGAAAAATGTTTTATTATTAGTTGTTGGAATTATGTTATTTGCTTCTACTTTACGTGTCCCATTAACATCAATTGGTTCATTGGTACCGATAATTCGCGATACTTTGGGAGTAAGTAATACTATTATAGGATTGGTTTCAACTTTACCATTACTGGCATTTGCATTTGTTTCACCATTTGTACCCAAGATAGCTAGCCGTATGGGAATGGAAAGAACTATTTTCTTATCAATGGTTATACTCGTTCTCGGAATAGTTATTCGTTCCATTACTGGTATTAGCACATTGTTTATTGGTACAATCCTGATTGGAATTTCTATTTCATTTGGAAATGTATTATTACCAAGTCTTATAAAAATGAACTTTCCATTTAAAGTAGGTTTAATGACGGGGCTTTATGCATTGTTTAAGAGCGTTTTTGGTGCATTAGCTTCAGGTCTTAGTGTACCAATTTCAAAGATTGACAGTTTTGGGTGGCAAGGTGCATTAGGTATATGGGTAATATTGGTAATCATTAGCCTATTTATTTGGTATCCGCAAGTTAAAAATCCGGTTCCAAAACCTGAATTGGAATCCGATCAAAAGAAAACGAATATGTGGACTTCTTTCACTGCTTGGCAAGTAACTTTATTCATGGGACTTCAATCGTTGATGTATTTTACATGTTTAACATGGTTACCTGATATCTTACAGTTCCATGGGTATTCGTCCAGTCAAGCAGGGTGGATACTTTCACTCATGTTATTTGCGCTCATTCCAGTTAACTTTTTAATCCCAGTTATTGCCGATAAAATGAAGAATCAAAAAATATTAGGAGTTTTGACAGGAGCTGTTTTTCTTCTTGGCACAATCGGTTTATTTAGTGCTAATATTGTTTTGATTACTATCTCAGTCATTTTAATTGGAATTGGCTGCGGCAGTGGATATAGTTTGTCAATGATGTTTTTTACATTACGAACTAAAAATGGTTATGAGGCATCAGAATTGTCGGGAATGGCTCAATCTTTTGGTTATTTCCTTGCGGCTTTAGGACCAATTCTTTTTGGTGGGCTGCACGATTTAATAGGAAGTTGGATTACGCCGCTATTCATGTTACTTTTTATTGCGATGATTATTTTCATAACAGGGGTGCTTGCTGGTAGAAAAGTAATGATAAATAATTAGTTTTATATATCGCTAGTGGAATTCTTACTTTAATTTTGATAAACATTTATAGAATATTAAGAAGTCACTTTTCAAAAATAATAGGATTAACAGTTTGAAAGATATCGTCGTATATTTATATACTTAAACAAATGGGTAGATTATTTTAAGCAAATAAAAGGATAAAGGGGATAAGGTAATGCTAACAGAAAAAGTTCATATTGCCGTACCAACAGCTTTTTATGAAGATGAATCTTTAAACGTTCAAGGAACAATAAGCCATATAAGAAACTATATAAACAAGGTGTAAAATCTGTTCTTGTTTCTGGAACTACTGGAGAATAGCATAGTCTAAACCTTCAAGAGAAATTTGACATCATTGACGGATTAGAACTGGAAGAAGAACTCATGAATAATATGGAAGTTATCTTCGGTGTTTGTCAAGATAGTTGTCGTATTTTCCTTGTTTGCTAGTGTAAATATTTGAAGAGTTACATTACTAC
>JAEWDX010000128.1 GCA_023389895.1 Bacillota bacterium | reverse complement strand
ATATTATTGTATAAAAATAATTGTCTGTATAGGCGAACATTTTATGAGCTAAATGTTTACTCTTTATATAAGTTTGTGAAGAAATACACTTAAAGTAACGGTAGCTTTACTTCAATAAGGAGTAAAGCATTTCTTTTCAAGTAACGGAGCAGGATAGTTGTGCGAACAGGCGAACCATTCAGAAGCACTTTAGGGTTTTGTTATTAAAAAAGGCTTCCAGCCGCAGAGAAAACCACCCTTTATCACGGGTGATCATTATTTAACATAGTTTATTATCCTTTTTATCATAAAGTTTAGTATATACCAAAACAGGATTTACTGTCTCTCGGCCAAGCTCTCTTTGTAATTCAAATATGCTATTAGTACTAGAAAATAATACTGTTGATGTCAAATAATGATGTAGCCAGAAACAAGGGGTAACGTTCTTGTTATGAGCAAAATGATTGATCATCTACAGATAGGGGGTGTTACTGTTGTATAAAATCGGGGAATTTTCAAAAATTGCTAAAATATCCCAAAGGATGCTAAGATATTATGATGAGAAGGCTTTATTAAAGCCAAGAAAAGATGAAATGAACGGTTATCGATATTATACTAACGATGATATTGCAATTATTAATAAAATAAAATCATTGCGCATGTATCATTTTTCAATTGATGAAATAAAGACTGTAATAGAAATGGATTCGACAGCGATCAAAATTATATATCAACAAAAGATTGCTGAATTGAATGAAAAAACAATTAAATTCAATGATGTAATCGAGGAAATGAAAGCCTATATCGAACCAAAGAATTCCACAAATAAGGTGAACGCCTATGATGTGTTTTGTGGAATAAGGAAACCATTCCAAGCTTTTTGCTTAAGAAAAGTCGTCGATGAAAATGGCTTGGAGTTATTAATAGATCAACTTCTTATTTCTGTAAATCAGTTGAATCCCATTTTGAACGGCAAGCATTTTGCGATTTTTCATTCAGCCGAAAAGGGGGATTTTTCTCAATATGATGTAGAAGTATGTCAACCAATAGTATTAGAAAAGGAAGTAAAAGATACTAGAATTAAATTTTTTGAGGAAAAGAAATTTATCTATACAGTACATATAGGTGATTATGACAGTATAAGTTATGCATATAATGCTTTATATAACTGGGCACATACGAATGGATATCGTTTAGAGGGCCCTTTTATAGAAAAATATTATACAGATGAGTTTATTACAGTAGATAAAGATGAATATGTAACTGAAGTTAGTATTTCGATAAAAACTGGCTAAATTTTTTTAGGTTTGGTGTGGTGACCTTTACATGATGATCACTTTCCGTGCTTGGGGATTTAAGAAAACTACTTCTCGAATTGCCTGTCGTTTTACTGATAATGATACTCTTAGCTCTTTGTTAACTAGCCATGGCCTTTTTATTGAAAACCAATATTCAGACTGGGAAAAAATCCGTTCTCTCCTTTATCCTTTTCCATCATTAGCGTTTGCAAAAAATGTTAGGTTACTAGTTTTGAACGGAAGAGAAGTCAGTTCGGTAAATTTGAAGTTAAGCTTATTTTGATTAAAGAAAATCGGATCGGACAGAATTCCTAGCTGGAACCATAAAAAGCACCCTAACTAAGGAAGATGAACTACTCCCAGTCAAGTAGACAGTGGAAATAATAAAAACATGTTAAACGGCTTGGGCCCTGAACTCTAAAGGACTTAAGCCGTTTAACCTTTTTTGATAGCGCCTACATATACTTTTTAAGTGTTAGTCCATCTGCGGGGAAGAATAGTTGAAATGGATTCAAACTATTATATCCTATTGTACGGGAAGACCATCGTAACTTATTTATGCAGAAAATTCTTTGAGAACTCCGAATCATATTCTAATAAAATGAACTAAGAAAGGGTTGCCCTCTTTATTTAATTAGAAAAAACTTGAGGTTCACATTATGCGAAGGTTTATAATCTTCTATAGCAATATCATAGCTGTCATTTTAGAATGAAATTCCCGAAAAACTTATACAAGTTGTAAATTATTTATAGAAGTTAAGTCACTATCGTCGTAAAACAAAGTTCTGAATTTTCCGTTTTTTCCTTTTAGACGAAAAAAGAGAACCGGGAAGGTAACAGAAGTTAATTCTATTTAAATTTTATTATTTCGGTAAAACAAATTGGTTAGACGCTAGTGTATATTAACTGAAAAAAAAGTAAATAGAAGAAAAACTATTTCTGCTTGTCTATATAGGACTGAAAAAGGAATGGGCATTTTGGATAAAAATGTTTTTTTACAAACACCATCATGAATGATGACTACTGTGAGAGGAATTTTTTAAGTATGACACAGAGACACTATTATATTCCTGGATTAGATGGACTCCGCGCTTTAGCTGTCATATCCGTAATGGCCTATCATTTTAGCTTTAGCTGGGCTAGAGGGGGATTTTTAGGAGTCGATATTTTTTTTGTTTTATCGGGTTATTTAATCACATCTATTGCCTTACCGACTCAAGGAAATCAAATTGATCTAAACGTGCGTGAATTTTGGGTTAAACGGATTCGAAGATTACTGCCAGCTGCCTATGTGATGATTATTACCACTTTTGTGTGGGTTATACTGTTTCATCGCGATCTCTTGAACACAGTACGAGGAGATGCCATTTCTTCTATCTTTTATACTAGTAATTGGTGGTTTATTTTTCACAAGCTTTCCTACTTTGATAGCTTTGGATCACCATCACCTTTAAAGAATCTTTGGTCTCTAGCGATAGAAGAACAGTTTTATATCCTATGGCCAATCGTTTTAATTGCGGGATTTAATGTATTTAAAAAGCGTAGCAGCTTTTTAATCCTGGTACTTATTGGAATAACAATATCGGCAATTTTAATGGGCTTATTGTATCAGCCTGGTGCAGATCCCAGCCGTGTCTATTATGGGACAGATACACGGTCCTTTGAATTACTCATTGGTTGTTTTCTTGCCTTTGTTTGGCCAATGAAGAGACTCTCTTCTAGAAATCTTTCTATTAAGTTAAGAAACATATTAAATATAACGAGTTTCATTACATTTGGTTTTCTTATTCTTTCCGTTGAATTTTTGGATGAATTTCAATCTTTCCTCTATAGAGGAGGGATGCTGCTGGTTTGTGTAAATGCAGCCATCCTGATCGCTTGTATTAGTCATCCAGTTAGCTTTTTAGGGAAGCTACTTTCTTTTAAGCCCCTTCGCTGGATTGGTTCAAGATCTTACGGAATCTACCTCTGGCATTACCCTGTTATCGTGTTGGGTACTCCAGTGTATGAAATAGGAAATCCAGTATACTGGCGTGTTGGTTTGCAAATAGTGATCACATTTATCATTGCGGAATTTTCCTATCGCTTTATTGAAATGCCAATTCGAAAACATGGCATCCGATCATATCCTCGGCAGTATCTTGCAATCAATTTAAAGTGGAGGAGGTTTCCTTTGGTTAAAAAAATATCAACGATCCTCTTACCACTAGTCCTTCTGGTGTTTAGTTCTGGTATCATGGGTGTGATAAAAGGTGATGAACAAAAAGTGGATTCCTATCCAACTCGAGTAAAAATAAATCATGAAGAGCAGGTTTCTAGTAGTATAAATTCTGTCACAAGCTCATCTAAAAAACAGGATAGCATGGTATTGGAAAAAAATTCTTCAAATCAAGATAATAGAAAAGAATTAGCACCAAAAGTTGAACAGAACAAAGAATCTCCTCAAAAGGAGAAAACGGAAACAAGTGTCACGCCTGTAAATAACACTTATACAAGAATACTGGCCATTGGGGACTCTGTCATGTTAGACATTGCTGAAAGCTTGCATAAAAAATATCAAGACATGACGATTGATGGAAAAGTCGGAAGACAATTATCTCAGGCAGTTCGACTCGCACAATCTTATACAAATTTTAATCAGCCTGAGAGTGCTGTCATTATTGCACTAGGTTCAAATGGTTATTTCACCAATGCTCAGATAGATTCATTACTTCAATCATTCTCGAAAGCTCATATCTACCTTGTGAACACACGAGTACCCCGTCCTTGGGAGAGCAAAGTGAATAATGCATTAGAAGCTAAGGCTAATCGGCTTGATCATATTACGTTGATTGATTGGCATTCCGCAGCATTAAACCATTCGGAATATTTTACTCCTGACGGTGTACATTTAAGACCTAAAGGGATCGAAGCTTTAACAACTCTTATTGACCAAGCGATAAATTCTAATATGAAATAGATAAATTTATTAAATGAAAGGAATAATAATTGGAGAAAAAGCATTGATATAAAGTTTTCAAGAATGAGCCATGATGAACCAGAATGGGATTCACTACGCCCCCTTATCAATAAAAAGCCGATACTTCCTTAGTGTTGAGCTATAACCAATAATACGGACAGTTAGAATCGGGTTTAATGTGTAAGAAACAAAAACCCGTATATCAGACACTTTTTTATTGTGTCCGATATACGGGTTACAGTTCATATGCAAAGTATTTTATGGAGGTTTATATGTTTTAGAAAAATTATACTTTTGCAGTATTTTGCTGTTCTTCCGTAAGTTGAACAATCATGAGTCCAACGATAATCAAAATAATCCCCAGAATTTGAACGAGTGAAAGACTATCTCCCAGTAAAGTAACTCCTATTAGCGCTACAGACAGTACACCAATACCAGACCAGATTGCATAGCCAAGACCGATATTCATTCCATGCTTTAGACTAAATGAAAAGATAAAATAAGATGAAACAGCGAATAATACTGTTGTGGCTGTTGGTAATGGGACAGTAAAACCTTCTGTAAAGCGAGTCACTATTGCAGCAACTATTTCAAGGAAAATGGCTAGTAATAGATATAAATATGCCAAGCTGAACTGCCTCCTGTTTATTAGTAAAGTAATTGCTTAAACTACACCAATCTGTAATGCTGCAACGCCTACTATGATTAAAGCAATACCAAATACCTGTACTTTTGTCAGCGTCTCTTTAAAGAAAATCAATCCAAAAACCGCAACCAGTACTACTCCAACTCCAGCCCATATAGCGTAACCAATACCGATATTTAATCCGTATTGGAGGCTGACTGCAAAGAAAAAGTAAGAAGCAACAATAACAATAATTGTTACAATGCTTGGAACAATCTTTTTAAACCCGTCCGAATAACGGCTAGTGATAGCACCGGTTACTTCAGCAAATATTGAGAAAGCCAAGAACAAATAAGCCATACTTTAACCTCCTTTGTTATTGTGTATATTTAATATAAACCATCATAATTATCATGTATAATGATTATTAATAATGCAGACATCAATTATTATGATATAAAGGGGTTATATAGATGGAATTAAGCGATTTAAGAATATTTCAAACGATTGCAGAAGAATCAAGTATTTCTGGAGCGGCTAAACGATTGGATTATGTTCAGTCAAATGTAACAACAAGGCTGCGCAAGCTAGAAGATGAGTTAGGCGTTCTTCTTTTTTATAGAAATGTTAAAGGCATAATGATTACAGAAAAAGGAGCACTTTTTAGGCAGTATGCCGATTCAATAATACAAATGGCAGATGAAGCCATTGCAGTATTGCAAGATCAAGATAAACCAGCTGGTACACTTCGAATAGGCGTTGTTGAAACAGTCACATGTGGAAATTTTATGAACCTCCTATCTATTTACCAGGCTAAATATGAACAAGTGTCGCTTCGTTTAGAAACGGGAACCCCTTTCGAGTTAATGGAGAAGGTGAAGAACTACGAATTAGACGCTGCTTTTGTAACCGGAGATCTGTCTTCAACAGACTTTATTCTCGATTATGAACAAACGGACGAAATTGTCCTTTTATCTCGAAAAGAATTGAGTATTTCTACATTACAGGAACAGAAATGGGCAATTTCTCCAAAAGGATGTCCGTTTAGGAAGAAATTAGATCATTGGTTTCAAGATGAGAGATTAGTATTAACGGATTTCATTGAAATAAGTTCACTTGAAACAATATTAAGTAGTGTAAAGGAAGGTATAACAGCTACTATCTTGCCGAAATCAGTATTAACTGGGTCTTATGAGCACCTACATGTTACTCACATTCCTGACCATTACAAATTTATAGAAACTGGTTTAGTAAGAAGAAAAGATAAGTATTTGAGCTATGCATATAAAGCTTTTGCAGAGTTAGTCAAAAAGCAAGGGTTATAATAAGGGAACTCAAGTTTTGTTGAAGAAAACAGGCAGAAAATAACCCAATGTTTTTGGATATTTGGATGAGATTTAAAATGAAACTTCACTCATCATAGCTTTGGCTAGGTGTATGGGAGTCTTTTTTCTTATTAATAAACATGATGATCCTTCATATAAAAAAGCTTGTAGAGAAAAAATAACTACTTTCTCTACAAGGTAAGAAACAAGGTAAGAAACGTTATGTGATTAACGTTCATTCTTTTCGTTTTTATGATAGATAGAAAAGATAACAAATGATAGGATGGAAAGTAACCCAATGACAAGTAAACTGGCAGAAAATGCCCTTACATAATCTCTATATATGGCCTTTTCTAAAGTATTACTTAAAAACTTTGAGAATGTAAGACTAATGCATGCAACAGCTAACAATAGACCACAACACCAGCAGAATTGAAAAGTATGTTAAACCTGAATTTTAATAATTTCTGTAATAAGACGATTTTTTAGGAGATCTTGAACCAAATGCAAAATCAGACCTTTTATTTTCTTTTGACCCTTCTGGGAGAGTGATTTATATTAAAAGCTTTTCGAAATTTTTTCTTCCAAGGTTAAGGCTTGCTGCTGTCGTTCTTCCTACATTAATGATTAATAATTTTTTACGATATAAATTTAGTTCGGATGTTAATAGTGCAGCACTTTCACAAAGTGCGTTAGAAATCTATTAAAAAAGTGGTATGTTTAATAGCCATCTCAAAAAATGGAAGAATTATACCGCACTAAAATACAAATCCTTCAAGAAGAATGTGAACTATTGCTACCGGCTAATGTTCATTTTTCTAAACCGACTTCAGAGTTCTATTTATCCATCAGTTTGCCCGAGAATGTGACAGCAAAACAGTTAGTCTATTTATTAAACGGGCAACATATATATGTTGATGATGCCTCTAGTGTGTTTTTACCAGAATATAAAAAAGAAAATCTTCTTCGATTAAGTATCTCTCAGGTGAGCGAGAGTCAAATTAAACTAGGGGTAGAGCGATTGGCTCACTGTATTGCTTTAATTGATAGTAGAAAAAAGCATATTACTCCAAATAACTTTTTCTCTTTTAGTATGGGTAAGTTTATCTAGAGGGTAGAGTTATGATTATGCGATTTCCAACGTTAAAAAAATTTGTTCTATTGTACTAGCATTTATTAGAGGATTCAGGTGTTTTTAATTACTATTGGAAGAAACACTTGTTATTGCAGATGAGTTAGGTTTTAAACATCCTACTGATCCTAAAACAGGAGAACCGATTGTGATGACAACGGATTTTTTATTAACGATTTGTAATGGACAAAGCGTATTTGAAGTAGCCCATACAATTAAAATGAAGGATGAATTATTAAAAGAGCGTATACTTGAAAAGTTTGAGATTGAACGTGAGTATTGGCATCGAAAAGAAATTGTTTGGGGCATTGTAACAGAAGAAGAAATACCTAAAACAATGGCAAGAAACATCAGTTATATCCACGATTACTATGACATTCGAGATTATGATGTATTTCGTGAAATTAATGTGCAGTATATTGAAGATTTATCGATTTCTTTAATGCAAAGACTATTAGGCACTAATGAAAGCATCCGTAAAATCACAAATGAATTTGATAAAGACACGCATTTACCTTTTGGAAGTGCTGTAACGTTGTTTTATCATTTATTATCTCGGAAAATCATCATTATAGATATGATTGAACCTTTAAATTTGGAAAAGCCAATCACCATCAATGGGAACAAATTTTAACATAACATTTATGCAGTATTTATTACTTGGCACATGAATTAAAAAATTGTCATACTATTAATAGTCGTGTGACTAAAAAGATAGGATAATTATTGACTTCTTAGGATTTTTACATGATATATTATTTTTAATTAAATTTGTTTAGGAATAACTATGGTGAAACGTACAATTAATGATAGAGGTCTTTTATATGTTTATTCTGATAGTCCATGTGGAGTGCATAGTATTGATAGAGAAGAAATAGTCTCATATTAAAGGCTTAGGAGGTTTTTGAGTAAAAATTGAAGTGTGTTTTGTGTTCCCTTAGACTAATTATTTTGGGGGAAGTTTGCTTTAGGGGGCCGAACAAATACGCAGAACTATGGATATTTGTGTTAAAGTTCGGGTTCTGCGCATAGGTTATTTGAGTTATAAGACAATTGGTTTTTTAGAAAATTAGATAGATTAATGATTCAAAACTTCAGGAACTAGAGGAGTTGATGATGCTTTCGAATCTCATACAGTGGTTATTCAATACTCATTTTTATAATTATCTGCCATATTTAAATCTCTATATGAAACTTAAAAAATTTGTTCTGCTACCAATTCTGAAAGAGTTTTAATTCCATAGTCAATTTCATTTAAGGATGCATAAGAATAAGAAATTCTTAAATATTGATCAGAGTGAAACTCATACAAATCTCCAGGGT
>JAEWDX010000038.1 GCA_023389895.1 Bacillota bacterium | reverse complement strand
CAGGATGCTCGCTTTCCGCGGGCGGTCCGGGAGCCTCCTCGGCGCTATCGCACCTGCGGGGTCTCCCCTGTCCCTTCCTCCCGCAGGAGTCTCGCACCTTCCGCTCCAATCAACAGGTGCAAAAATCAACATTATCCTTTAACAGAGCCTTATTTTTATGAATTAATAGGTATGGTAATCTCTAGTTCAGGTATATATTGAATCTTTGGCTCATTATTTTCATCCATCTGAAATGCCCCCATTTCGTTTTCATCAAAAAGGTGTATATATGGCTTGAGGGTTATTGTTTTTGGAATGGATTCAAAAGGGTGGTATCGATAATCCATAATCTTATCGCTACCATTCGTCTCATGCCAACCATTTCCATTAATTAATTCAATCTTATGACCTTGATCATCAATGATATCTATCCCCATTGAAAATGGATAAGTGAAAGTTGAATTATCCGTTAAAATCGTTCTCATAGTGATACCTGTCGTGACTGGTGTCAGTGTAATCTTTTCAACAGTAAAATGAATATTATCATATTGTCGACTTACATTAGGTTGTAAAGTTACATAGTCTTCGATTTTATTTTTCACAGGGATATCAATTATTAAAGGGTCCTGTATGCCAGTTATTGTAGTACTTAACGTTAAATCAAACTGTTCAGGGAAAGGAGGCCCCCCTTGATTTCTCAGGTCCGCAAATTCAATAATCGCAGAATCATTATCTTTACCTGGGTGCGTAAAAACACCAATAGAATTCGAATTTTCCGGAGCAAATGTATTAATTGGCTTATCATTAATAAACAATTTGATATTACTGATACGTTCCATTAAAGTTTCTTTCTCATTTTCTATATGGGGGCGTTCAATAGCAATTGAAACACGTGTACCGTCATATACTACTTCCGATACATTTAATGTAAAGTCATCTTGAGTAGCACTTGTATTAAGTTTCGTTGAGAGCCCCTTTTCATCTGCGGCTTTCAGACCAAGATCACCCGCAAATTTAAAAATAGATGACAGTATTGGTACTTCTTTTATCGTCGCAGCCATCGTTGGTGAAATTAAGCTAGTGATAAATACAAGGCTAAAAATCATTGCTGCAGAGGCTGTTACCATCATCACTCTTTGACGCACTTTCTTATGATTTCTAGAACTTTTTGGCTGCTCTGTATAACGAATGGTTTCGAATTTGTTCATTGTACGATTAACCAAATCAATTTCTATAGGTGTTTCTCGAATTAATCTTTCTACCCGATCTAACTCTTTATCTTCCTGCTTTGAACGAGTGTTCATAAATTTCCCCTCCTAATTTCTTTTCTTTAATCAATTTTTTACGTAATCGTTCATATTTTTTTCGGACAGTACTTGGTTTAAGTTCCATAATGGTTGCGATCTCATCAAAGCTATATTCCTCTAAGGAGCGAAGTAGCAGTATCCTTCTTTCGTCCCCATTTAACTTTTCTAATAATTCGTGAATGATATCGGCATATCTGTACTCGTGTCTGTGAATCTCATCGTACTCTTGCTCCTTCCGATAACCTGTCCAAAATTTGAAGCCCTTGTTTTTCTTTTTAGTTAAATCGATACAGTGATGATGAGCAATTTTATAAAGCCATGCTGAGAAAGAAACAGTATAAGAAAAATTTTTTATATTCTCTAATCCTTTGATAAAAACATCTTGTGATGCATCTTCAGCTTCTTCTTTGCTGCCAAGCATGTAGTAACAATAGAGGTATATTTGTTTTTGAAAGCGACGTATTAAATGAGTATAAGCCTGGACATCACCTGATTTAACTTGTTCCACGATAAGTTTTAAATCTATATCGGAGTTTTCCATAGATTTGTTCATTACATTCATTTGATTCCCCCCTCTCTCTACCTATATAACTGAAATAAATGGGGATTTGTGACATTCATAAATAAAAAGAAAAAGAAGCTCATCCCAAATATGCCTAGGATGTGCTTCTTCTAATGTGAAACGCTGCGATCAATTACCCTTTTATTTCAAGCAGCTTTAGTCTTAATTCATTTTCCATTGAGGCAAGCTCATTTTCCGCATATTGAACGGATACGGATAAATAATCAGCCGTTTCCTCTATAGTTAAATACACTTATTTCGTCACTCCTATTCATATTATCTACTAATTTCGAATCCCGATGTCATCCATTAAGATAGTACCTTCCTCTGTTAAATCAAATTCAAAACGTATTTTTTGCAATGCATACGGGTTAAAATCGCTATTCACCTGATTGAAGTCAGCTAAATCAAAACTATAGCTTTGAAATACTGGCTCCTTCGTTTCTCCAAGGCTTGCAAATGGCCATTTTAGCAGTTTACCTTCAATCATAGGTACTAATTTTGAATTATGGCTTAAAGACAAGCTTGCTTTATTCCCATTCTCATCTTCAACTTTAACTGTTAAATCAATCAAATCTTCATAATAGGTAGCGGTCTTTCTTTCACTACTATCCGCCATTGAGAAGACGATCGAGCTATTTTCAGTAACCGTTATGCCTTCAGCTGGTAGGACAACAGTGTAGGAAGCAGTATCCGAAATCTTGTTGCGATTCCACCCTAGCTTAACAGCACTAACTTCACTCTCTTTATATTTCGTTTTCACCTTTTCTTCCTTCCACTCATTTAAATTCTCTCCGATTAGCTTACCTCCAGGGATCGTTGTGCTTAGTAAATCAATATCCTCGTCATACGTCGAAATGAAGTTTGTATTCGAGTCTTTATAATTGCTAATATACATCGTATCTGGAAGCCATTCTTTCGCATAGCCGATATCCTTGAAAATATTTTTGTACTCTTTCTCATTCTTCAATGTTGCATCTAAGAAAGAAGAAATGAATATTTTTGCTATTTTTTCTTGGTCAGCTCGTGACATAAGCTGTTTTAAATTAAAGAGCTGATTTCCCATCCCTACCCCAT
>JAEWDX010000424.1 GCA_023389895.1 Bacillota bacterium | reverse complement strand
CTGTTTTTAATCTATTGGCAATCCTCCACCCACGCCGTATTAACTTTTCCGCATTTCCACCATGTTGCACGCATACCATGATTTTCTCATTGATTCCTGTAGGCCCATTCTGGCCAGTTTTCTTTTTTGCTTGTTCCACTCTCTCATCAACATCATTGGCTACTTCTCGTAATGAAAGTTCCCGTAACGCTCCAAGGTTACTTTTCGTAAAAAAGTGGGTTAAAGCCTGCTCAATTTTACTAGGATGATAAATTTTACCTTCCCTTAATCGTTTTCTTAGGATTTCTGGTGTAACATCTACAAGGATAATTTCACGGGCCATATGAAAAAAGCTATCAGGTATCCGTTCTCTTACAGTTACACCCGTAATTTGTTGAACAATATCATGCAAACTTTCAAGGTGTTGAATATTAACAGCGGATAATACATTGATCCCTTCTTTTAAAATTTCTTCGACATCCATGTATCGTTTTTCCCTTGGGGAAGTCGGAACATTGGTATGGGCTAATTCATCAATCAAAACCAAATCCGGCGCACGTTTAATAATAGACTCCGTATCCATTTCTTCCAATATTCGTCCTTTATATTCTATTTTCTTGTTTGGTACGATCTCCAAGTCACCAATTAAATCAGCTGTTTCTATTCGATTGTGTGTTTCGATTAACCCAATAACTACATCAATTCCTTCCGCCTTCAATTCATGGGCTTCTTGTAGCATTCTATAAGTTTTACCAACTCCTGGCGCCGAACCAATATAAACTTTGAGTGTGCCTTTTTTTAATCGTTCAATTTCTTGCAAAATTTCCTCTGGTGTTTTTCTCCTATATTCAGGAAACATTTCATCACCTCAAATAAAAGCGTAATACCTCGGCCTTTAACAGACCGAGGTTAAATTTCATTACTATTTTATAATATTTTGAAGTTTCATGTTTAACTCCAGAACATTGACACGTGATTCTCCAAAAAGTCCTAGACTTCTTCCTTTTGTGGTTTCATCAATTAAAGTAATTAGTTTAGATTTGTCTACACCTGTCTCTTTACTTACCCGACTCACTTGAAACTTTGCAGCTCTCACCGAAATATCTGGATCCAGTCCTGAAGCAGAGTTTGTGATTAAATCAACAGGAATATCGTTTGTATTTATAGTTGGATTTTCTTTTTTCAACACTTTTATCGACTCTTGTGTTCGTTTTAACATATCTTTGTTGGTTGGTCCATAGTTATTCGATCCTGACGCAGCAGCATTATAATCAATCGAAGAGACACGCCCGTGAAAATATCCTAGACTTTTAAAATTTTGCCCGATTAATTCTGATCCTACTACTTGACCATCTTTATTTTTCACCATACTTCCGTTGGCTTGATCAGGGAAAATCACTTGAGCCACTCCTGTCATAAGTAGTGGATAAGCGACTCCACAAATGACAATCATAAGCAGTGCTAATCTTATAATCTTAAACAAGGTAAACCCTCCATTGTGTTTATAATCATTATATAAATAAACTTACTATCGTATCGATCAGCTTAATTCCGATAAACGGTACAACAATACCGCCGAGACCATAGATAAAAATATTTCTGGATAATAATCTATTTGCACTCATCGGAACATATTTTACACCTTTCATGGCAAGTGGGATTAATAAAGGGATAATAGCAGCGTTAAAAATCAATGCTGATAAGATCGCTGTAGTAGGTGAGTGTAATCCCATAATATTGAGCACTTGCATTTGAGGTATAGCAACTGTAAACATGGCAGGAATAATTGCGAAATATTTCGCAATATCATTAGCAATACTGAATGTCGTGAGTGAACCACGTGTCATCAATAATTGTTTACCAATCGCAACGACCTCAATGATTTTCGTAGGATCTGAATCAAGGTCCACCATGTTTGCAGCCTCTTTCGCTGCAATAGTTCCGGAATTCATCGCAAGGCCAACGTCCGCCTGTGCAAGCGCCGGAGCGTCGTTTGTTCCGTCTCCTGTCATTGCTACCAATTTTCCTTTTTCCTGTTCTTCACGAATGACCCGAATTTTATCTTCTGGTTTAGACTCCGCAATATATTCATCCACCCCAGCCTCTTTTGCTATGGTAGCAGCCGTAAGAGGATTATCTCCTGTACACATAATGGTTTTAATCCCCATTTTCCGTAATTCGTCAAAACGTTCGCTCATCCCTGGTTTGACCGTATCTTTTAAGTAAATTAGACCAAAAATTTTATCATTATAGGAGACGGCAAGAGGGGTACCACCCTTACTGGCTATCTCGTCACTTTTTGTTTGTAAGTCTTCAGGAATGGTTCCACCCATTTGTTGGACAAGTTTCTTTATGGAATCAACGGCACCTTTTCGGTAATGCTTGTTCCCCTGAATTAACCCACTCATTCGTTTTTCAGCCGTAAATGGAATAATTTCAGCTGATTCATAAGTTGAAACATCCCAAGAAAATCCTCTTGATTTTGCAAGCTCTAAGACAGATCTTCCTTCAGGTGTTTCATCAAAAAGCGAAGTAACCACTGCTGTGTCGGTTATTTCCTTCTGTGTAGCACCAACAACTGGAATAAATTCAGCAGCCAGTCTATTCCCAAAAGTGATCGTTCCTGTTTTATCCAATATAATGGTATTAATATCTCCCGCGGCTTCTACGGCTTTACCGGACATTGCCAGTACATTAAAGCGAGTGACACGATCCATACCGGCAACCCCAATAGCGGACAAAAGCGCCCCAATAGTTGTCGGAATCAAACAGACAAGTAAAGCGATTAATGTTGATAGTTGTAAATGTACTCCTACATAGTTTGCAATGGGGACTAGTGTAACGATGACCAAAAGAAAAATAATCGTTAGTGTCACAAGTAAAATATTTAAAGCTATTTCGTTAGGTGATTTTTGGCGCTTAGCCCCCTCAACCAGGGAAATCATTTTATCTAGGAAAGAATCCCCAGGGTCTGCTGTAATCCGAACCTTAATCGAGTCACTGACCACTTTTGTCCCACCGGTTACGGAACTAAAATCACCTCCAGCTTCTTTAATCACAGGTGCTGATTCACCTGTGATGGCAGATTCATCAACTGAAGCAAGTCCTTCAATGATTTCACCGTCACCAGGAATAAGATCCCCTGTTTCAACAAGAACTATATCTCCTTTTCGTACTTCGTCGGAAGAAATAGTTATAAACGTTCCGTTTTTCCCAATTTTTTTTGCAGTTGTATCTTTTTTTGTTTTCTTTAAACTACTAGCTTGAGCTTTTCCTCTTCCTTCAGCAAGCGCTTCTGCGAAGTTAGCAAATAGTATCGTAAAAAAAAGAATAGTGAAAACAGCAAGATTGTATCCAATCCGTCCTTGTGTATGAAAGACAGTTGGCATAATCATCATCAGGAGGACTAAAATCGTACCTACTTCAACGACGAACATAACAGGATTTTTCATCATGGCTAAAGGATTGAGTTTCATAAAACTTTCAACTATGGCCTGTTTAACTATACCAAAACTCATCTTTTGACTAGATTGATTCATTTGCTTACACCTCTCTGTTAACGAATTGACAAGTATTCAGCAATTGGCCCTAAGGCTATAGCAGGTAAGAACGTCAGCGCACCTACTATGAGAACAACACCTACTAAAATACCAGTAAATAAAAGATTATCTGTTCTAAATGTACCAATGGTTTCGGGAACTGGTTGCTTACGAACAATAGACCCAGCAACAGCAAGCAATGCAATCATCGAAATATATCGACCTAATAACATGACGAGTCCTGTCGAAATGTTCCAAAATGGCGTATTGTCTCCTAAACCTTCGAGCCCTGACCCGTTATTGGCTGCGGACGAAGTAAACTCGTATAACACTTGTGAAATTCCATGGAATCCAGGGTTTGTGATCGTACCTTTTCCCAGATCTGTTAAAAAGGCTATAGCTGTGGGTGCAAGAATAATAAAAGGGTGAACAAGTAACGCTATAGTGATTAATTTCATTTCTTTAGGCTCAATTTTTCGGCCTAAAAATTCAGGAGTTCTCCCTACCATTAATCCGCATATAAATACGCCTAAAATCGCGTACATCAACATGTTGACCAGCCCTACTCCGTCCCCACCGAATACCGTGTTCAACATCATTTGAGCAAGTGGTGTAATTCCCCCAAGTGGGGTTAGTGTATCATGCATGTTGTTTACGGATCCTGTTGTCGCCGCAGTAGTTACTGTACTAAACAATGCCGACTGGGCAATTCCAAATCGAACTTCTTTTCCTTCCATACTACCTTGAGAGGG
Organism: Bacillota bacterium; assembly: GCA_023389895.1. Classification (GTDB taxonomy): domain Bacteria; phylum Bacillota; class Bacilli; order Bacillales; family Cytobacillaceae; genus Cytobacillus. The sequence continues at coordinate 2,755 of JAEWDX010000424.1, read as the reverse complement.
ATCTAATCCCATGTCCGTTAATGCGGGGTTACCGTTACTCTCGGAAATGTAAATAAGGGATAAGAATGCCACAAACAAGATACTCATTGCACCAAATAAGACCCAACCCTGTTTTTGCTTTTTGGCAAAACGTCCATATGTGTACGTTAAAGAGGCAGGAATACACCACATGGATAAAATCTCGATTACATTTGTTAGAGGGCTTGGATTTTCAAAAGGGTGAGAAGAGTTAACACCGAAAAATCCACCGCCATTTGTACCTAAATGTTTAATAGCTTCGAGAGAAGCGACAGGACCAATTGCCATTACTTGTTTTACACCTTCTAGGGTGGTTAACTTGATGGACGGATCTAGTGTCTGAGGAACTTTTAGTCCTACGAGCACAAGAGTTACAATTATCGCCAATGGGATAAGAAGGCGAATATGCCCCTTTACAAAGTCTTCAAAAAAGTTCCCAAGCGTTTTTCCTTTAGAGGTAATTCCTCGAATAAAAGCAATTGCAACCACAATACCCGTAACTGCAGACGTAAACATCATCATCATAATAACGGCCATCTGTGAAAAATAGGATAGTCCCGTTTCACCGCTATAATGCTGAAGATTAGTATTCGCCATAAAACTGATAATTGTATTGAACGATACGGTCTGTTCCATATTGCCGATCCCGTTAGGATTAAATGGTAGATACTTTTGAACACGCAAAATGACATAACCGATGACAACGAAAACAATATTCGTTAACAACAAGGAGTACGCATACTTTTTCCATGTCATTGACGACCTATTTTTAATTCCACTTATCGCATAGATAATTTTTTCAATGGGATCGAATATTTTATCAGTTTTGTTCGGCTCATTTGAAAAGATAAGGTGAATATAGCTTCCCAATGGTTTTATAATGATAAGCAACAGAAACATAACTACTACAATTTGCAATACACCCATAAATGATTTCCTCCTAAATTAAAAATGCAAGTGTATTCTCTTTTAAAATTTTTCCGGGTTAATAAGAGCATAGATCAAATAAACAAAAATACTTCCCGTTACAATAGCGGTAAAAATCATTGTTCGTCACCGCCTCCAATTGTCCGATCACACCATTTAATAAACCCCCAAAAAATGCCGAATGTGACAGCCAACAGTACAATCATGTATATATCATTCAATGAAACTTCCTCCTTACATGGACAATCTAAATTGCTTATTTCGAACGTCTAGTTAACAAGCTAAACAGACGATCAATAGAGGAAACCTTTATGAGTCAGTTCCCATTCTATGATTGGATCGTTTTCTCGATGGATGAAAAATTTCTGGCCATTTGATTAGGCGTTCAATCATCATCCTCGCCTGATCAGCAAAAAATGGTCTACTTTCGCTTTCATTACGATGATGCCTAAATCTTTTGAACTTATTCTCACATCGATTCACTCCATTCTTTATTAGTGAGGTTCAAGTAAAAATTGAAAATTTTCATTTTGGCTATGGATCACATAATCGGTGCTAAACTCTTTATAGATTTTTGACGTATACCGATTATTAGTCTTAATAATAAATAGAGGGAAAGCTAAATAAGTCTTTAGTATCTCAATGGTTTTGCAGCAACCTACAAAGGAAGTTTCGACAATAATAATTTTTTAAATAGAGAGGCGAACCACTCCAGTAACTATCCAGATCCCTGATAACAAAAACGTTTTTAAATCCGCATTTTAATAGTTTTTCCTACTCAATCTGGCTCTGTACACACGTAAGGAGAGAATTCGTGTTTCATATGTTTTTAAACTTGTTGATAAAAATCTTCGAACCTCCATCTGGAAATATTACCAAAATTACCTTTTACCATATTTCCCATCTCTTTTTCCTCCAATTTTTAAAAAAGGCAACAAAAAAGAAGCCTACGGAAGAGGGAACTCTTCCGTAGGCTTCGAAGGGATCACTAAATAACCCCGTGTGCACACGAAATTTGTTGCCTCTCTCGATACGTTTACGAGGTTAGCTGACGGATTCGGGCGTGAGAGTCGCCCTACTCGAAAAATCGAGATTCACCCCATGTAGCTGCTAATGGCTACGGTTGGTTCCCCCGTTTCCCCTTATCGAGGAATTAAACGATAAAGACGCATAGGTTAGCATTTCTTTAGAATTTTTTACAAGTGTTGTTTAATTTCCACCTTCTCTCTCCTGCTACGCTTACGAAGTTAGCTGACGGGTTCGGACGGCAAGAGTCGCCCGACTTAAAAAGTTTCACCCCTGGAAATATCTTTCCGATGGTTCCTCCGTTCCAAACTGGATTCAGCGATCATGGAAAAAATTATAAGAATGGAGATATCTTACTCCTTGCTCATTTCCTTGTAAAGGGGGAAAAAGTACAAAAATAGCACATAATATCTGTTTTTTTAAATAAAACGTCTTGTTTAATAAATTTTTCTCATATTATCTCTCTTTTTCTTCTGATTAAGGAACTATTTTTTAAAAAATTTTCAATGGGGCTATAAGGTACTTTCGATAAAATTTAAAAAACTGATTCCCCTTAGCATAAGGAAAATTGGGATGCCATAAGAAGTTGTGCAGAGAAAGGTCTGTCTTAATGTACTAATTAATGGGTTTGAATCCAACTTAGGGTAAAAAAGGCAGGGACAAAAGGATTTTAGCCAAAGAAAAACCCGAACTATCCTACGAAATTCTAATTTTGTGTTTCGTAATAGTTCGGGTTTTCTATTTATATTGCTTTATTAATTTGGAAGTTATTCGGCTTTCATAA
>JAEWDX010000421.1 GCA_023389895.1 Bacillota bacterium | reverse complement strand
AAACAACAATGATGAGCGAAGGATCCCAAACAATAAAGGAATAAATAACAGCAGCAATTCCAGCTAGCATTGATGAAAGCGAGACATATTTTGTTATGTACAGGCAAATAAAGAAAACAACAAACATAAACAGAAACATCGGGTAAGCATAGCCTAATAATACACCGCCGGATGTTGCGACTGCTTTTCCACCTTTAAAACGAGCGAAAACAGGATACATATGACCAATGACAGCAAAAATCCCAGCCATTAATTGATTCATATCTGAGCCAAATAATAATGGGAGAGACACAGCAAGCGTACCCTTTAAAATATCAGCAATCGTCACAATTAATCCAGCTTTTTTTCCTAATGTTCGAAATGTATTCGTACCGCCTAAATTTCCACTTCCATGTTCACGAATATCCACTCCATAAAAAGCTTTCCCAACGATTAAACCAGAGGGGATTGAGCCGAGTAAATAGGCTAGAACAATAATGATTGCGTATATGATCATGAAAACGCTCCTTCAATCTACGAGTAAAGTGATTATATTATACCATGTCATGTATGAAACGAAAATACTCCTGAAGATGAATGAAACTTTTTAACTTTGATTATCGTTTGTATTAGGGAGTCTCCAAACGATAGAAAAATCATGGGGATTTTTATAGCTAGTCATTTCTCGCTTTTTTCGTTACGATAGTCATAGTTGGTTTATAGAAACTGTATGTTTATTTTACAAAAGAGTTTAACATTGGAGGAATTACAAGAATGGCACGTGTTGAATATCATAAATCAAAAGCCTCTGGAAAGCTATGGATTATTTCTGGACTTTTCTTTGCCTTTTTATTAATCACTTCTAGTATTTTGCTATTATTATATCCTTTTGCTTCACAGGAAAAAGCCTCTTATTTTCAAGGCGATAACCCGATTTTATTTCATGGTGAACAAGTGGAGAATGCGTTCGTTGAAGGGGAAAGCATTTATTTACCCTTAACTTTTTTTAAGGAATATATTGATGATGCCCTAACATTTGATGAGAAATCCAATTCGATCATATTAACAACGAAAAATAAAGTGGTGCAAATGCCATCAGAGTCTCTCACGTATTTTGTCAATGAAAAACCTGTACAATTGCATTTTTCCGTTTTTAAAAAACAGGGGAATGAAATGTATTTGGCGGTTGAACCATTGCTTGCTTATTACCCAATAAACTATGAAATTTTACCAGAATCAAATGCAATCTTAATCAAACAGGACAGGGAAGAGATACAACACGGAACCGTTCTCAATAAGAAAATACATGAAGAAAAATTAAGATTACGGGAAGATGCACGTTTACAATCCCCTTATACAGATCAGTTAACACAAAATGAACACATTACGATCGAAGGGGAAAAAGAAAATTACTATTTTGTAAGAAAAGAAAATGGCATCGCTGGATATATTAAAAAGGATTATATTCATAAAGGTGAAGTAGAAAAAATTGTCAAAAAAAACGAGGTGGCTGAATCTCCTGTTCCGAGAATTGAAGGACCGATTCAATTAACATGGGAGGCAGTGTATACGAAGAATCCTGACACTTCAAAGATTCCGAGCATGCCAGGAGTAAATGTAATTTCGCCAACTTGGTTTGAACTTGGAGATGCTGACGGTGGAATTAAAAACCTCGGCTCTCTCGATTTTATTAAATGGGCGCAGAAACAAAACTATCAAGTATGGGGATTATTCTCCAATGCATTCGATCCTGCTTTAACACACGAAACCTTTAAAAACTTTGAAACAAGGCAAAAGATGATTCGTCAGCTCTTACATTTTAGCCAAATCTACCAGCTTGATGGAATTAATCTTGATATTGAAAATGTAAATCTTGACGACGGTCCACTCATTACACAATTTGTTCGTGAAGCCGTTCCATACTTCCATGAGGCCGGCTTAGTTGTTTCCATGGATATTACATTTATCTCCAACGGTGGAAACTGGTCAGCTTTCTATGAACGTGATAAGCTTGCAAATCTTGTTGATTATTTAGTTGTTATGGCCTATGACGAGCATTGGGGAAGTTCTCCTAAAGCAGGAAGTGTCGCAAGCCTACCATGGGTGGAAGGAAATTTAAAGCGCCTACTCGAGGTCGTACCAAATGATCGCTTAATCCTAGGTGTGCCATTATATGCTAGATTATGGGAGGTAAAGGATACAGGTGAGGTTTCCTCCAAAGCTCTTTCAATGGGAAAGGTAAAAGAATGGCTAACAGAAAATGGACTCATTCCTGTTTATGATGAAGCAAGTGGACAGAATTATGCAGAGCTTTATGTCGAATCAGAACAGGCAACCTATAAAATTTGGCTTGAGGATGCGCTCTCTTTAGAAAAACGAGCAAATTTAGCTAAGCAATATGACTTAGCGGGTGTTGCGAGCTGGTCACGCTACTTTGCTGATGAATCAGCCTGGGTTGCACTATCATTAGGAGAAAACAATTTGACGAAAAAATAAGCGATGCTTGTAGTAGGCTTTGCAGTTAAACTTGAATTGAGAGATAATGATAAAAAGTGGAAAAATATTAGAAAAGTATCCGCTTTTTCGGTTATATTAAATATAGGAATTCATTTTGAATTGATGGAAGAGGTAGGGAGGGCTTTATATGGCGCTTGAAATTCCAAGCAGAGAAGAATTAGGAGTCATGTTGAAAAAAGCAAAGCGGATTGCCGTGGTTGGGTTGAGCAGCAATCCAGAAAAAACTTCTTATATGGTATCTAAAGCGATGCAGGATGCAGGCTATGAGATAATTCCAGTCAATCCTACTGTTGATGAAGTGCTAGGCGTTAAGGCAGTTGCTTCATTGAAGGATATAGAAGGTCATGTTGATATAGTCGATGTTTTTCGCCGTTCAGAGTATTTACCTGCGATAGCAAAGGAATTTGCCGAAATCGATGCGGATGTTTTTTGGGCGCAGCTTGGATTAATTAATGAAGAAGCTTATCATTTTTTAAAAGATAAAGGCTATACAGTCGTAATGGATCGTTGTATTAAAGTAGAACATGCTTTAACGAAATAGAAATTTCAGCATGAGATCTGCATTGGATCTCATGTTTTTATTTCATAATTTGTTCACTTTATCAAATGAGATGAATGGTTAGCCCCATTTGCCAAAAAGAAATAAATCGATACAATAAAGCTTAGACGTTATTGAAGATATGGTAAACTATCAATATGGAACATTCGTTCTTTATACTCTTGAGGCGCGAATGTTTGAATGATAGATAAGCATGTTTTCTTAAGGATTGAAAGGGGAATGTTCGTGGCAAAAAATCAGGAAGCTTTTGATTATAATGATGATGCCATTCAAGTATTAGAAGGGCTAGACGCAGTTAGAAAACGCCCAGGAATGTATATTGGCAGTACAGATGCAAGAGGTCTTCACCATCTTGTTTACGAGATTGTCGATAATGCTGTTGATGAAGCATTAGCAGGTTTCGGAGATCAGATCATCGTTAAAATACATAAGGATAATTCAATTAGTGTAATTGATAAAGGGAGAGGGATGCCAACTGGAATGCACAGAACTGGCAAACCAACTCCTGAAGTTATTTTTACCATCCTTCATGCAGGCGGTAAGTTTGGCCAAGGTGGTTATAAAACGAGCGGTGGTCTTCACGGAGTTGGCGCCTCGGTCGTAAATGCATTATCTGAATGGCTCGTTGTGAAAATTAAGCGAGATGGCTATATATTTGAACAACGTTTCGAAAATGGTGGAAAACCTGTAACGACACTTGAAAAAATCGGGAAAACGAATCAAACAGGGACCATGATTCATTTTAAACCCGACACGACGATTTTTTCGATGATTACATACAATTATGAAACGCTTTGCGAGCGGCTTCGTGAATCAGCTTTCCTTTTAAAAGGGCTGAAAATAGAGATTATTGATGATCGAAACGGAAATCAAGAGATGTTTCATTATGAAAATGGGATTGAAGCATTTGTTGAGTACTTAAATGAGGAAAAGGATGTTCTTCATCCAGTCGTTAGTTTCGAGGGGAAAAATCATGAAATTGAAGTTGACTTTGCTTTTCAATTTAATGATGGCTACTCAGAAAATGTCCTTTCCTTTGTTAATAATGTTCGGACGAAAGACGGCGGTACACATGAAGCTGGCTCAAAGACCGCTGTGACTCGTGTATTTAATGAATATGCCCGCAAGGTAAGCCTTTTAAAAGAAAAGGATAAGAATTTGGATGGCTCAGATATTCGTGAAGGCTTTACAGCGATTATTTCCGTACGTGTTCCAGAGGACTTACTTCAATTCGAAGGACAGACGAAGGGAAAACTTGGGACGAGTGAAGCACGCTCAGCTGTTGATGCTGTTGTTTCAGAGCATCTTTCTTATTTTCTTGAAGAAAACCCAAATATTAGTTCCCTTTTAATAAGGAAATCCATTAAAGCATATCAAGCGAGAGAAGCTGCAAGAAAGGCGAGAGAAGATGCGAGAAACGGCAAGAAGCGCAAGCGTTCTGAAGGTATTCTTTCCGGTAAGCTCACACCTGCACAATCCCGCAACCCACAGAAAAATGAGTTATATTTAGTTGAGGGTGACTCTGCAGGCGGTTCTGCTAAGCAAGGAAGAGACCGCCGTTTTCAAGCTGTTCTTCCTTTACGCGGTAAGGTCATTAACACCGAGAAGGCAAAGCTAGCAGATATCTTTAAAAATGAAGAGATTAACACGATTATTCACGCTGTCGGTGGAGGAGTTGGCTCTGACTTTAATCTTGTCGATATTAATTACGATAAAGTGATCATTATGACAGATGCTGATACAGATGGGGCCCATATACAGGTTCTCCTCCTCACATTCTTTTATCGTTATATGAAGCCACTAGTTGAAGCAGGAAAAGTATTTATCGCGCTCCCACCATTGTATAAAGTTAGTAAAGGGGCAGGAAAAAAAGAAGTCATTGAATACTCATGGAGTGATGATGACTTAAAAGATGCAATCAACAAAGTTGGCAAAGGCTATATGCTCCAACGTTATAAAGGTCTTGGTGAAATGAATGCTGACCAACTATGGGACACGACAATGAATCCAGATTCTCGAACGTTAATACGTGTGAAAATTGATGATGGCGCTAGAGCCGAACGCCGAATAACAACACTTATGGGCGATAAAGTCGAGCCGCGGAGAAAATGGATCGAAGCAAATGTTGCATTTGGTCTTGAAGAAGATGGCAGCATTCTCGAAAATGAAAATATTTCTATTTTAGAGGAGGAGATTGACTAATGGATTCAGCGGAAATATTTCGTGATCTTCCTCTTGAAGATGTGATTGGCGATCGATTTGGTCGTTATAGTAAGTATATTATTCAAGAGCGGGCACTGCCTGATGCTAGAGATGGATTAAAGCCTGTTCAACGGAGGATTTTATATGCGATGCATGTGGAAGGAAATACACATGAAAAGGGCTTTCGTAAATCAGCTAAAACAGTCGGAAATGTAATCGGTAACTATCATCCACATGGAGATTCATCCGTATATGATGCCATGGTACGGATGAGTCAAGAGTGGAAGTTGCGTAAGCTTCTTGTTGAAATGCATGGGAATAACGGGAGCGTTGATGGTGATCCACCTGCTGCGATGCGTTATACAGAGGCAAGGCTGTCGGCCATTTCCTCTGAACTCCTAAAAGATATTGAAAAAAGAACCGTTGATTTCGTTCCGAACTTTGATGATACATCAGAAGAGCCTACTGTTTTTCCTGCTACGTATCCAAATTTATTAGTCAATGGTTCAACAGGGATTTCAGCAGGATACGCTACAGAGATTCCGCCACATCATTTAAGCGAAGTCATTGATGGCGCTATTCATCGCATGGACAATCCGAACTGCACTGTAAATGATTTAATGAAATTCATTAAAGGACCGGATTTTCCTACAGGTGCAATTATCCAAGGTGTTGAGGGGATTAGGAAGGCCTATGAAACAGGTAGAGGTAGAATCATTGTTCGTGGAAGAGCAGAAGTTGAAACGATTCGCGGCGGTAAAAAACAGATTGTCATTACGGAAATTCCCTATGAAGTGAATAAAGCAAATCTCGTAAAAAAAATGGATGAATTTCGCTTAGATCGAAAGCTCGAAGGCATTTCTGAAGTGCGTGATGACACAGACCGAACAGGCTTACGAATCGTGATTGAATTGAAAAAAGATGCGGATCCTGAGGGTGTATTAAATTATTTGTACAAAAATAGTGACTTACAAGTTACATATAATTTTAATATGGTCGCCATTCATAATCGCCATCCGATACTAATGGGATTAAGAGAGTTATTAGATGCCTATATTGGGCATCGCAAGGAAGTCGTTACTAAAAGATCAACCTTTGAATTGGAAAAGGCGCAAGCACGTGAACATATTGTTGAAGGGTTAATGAAAGCCCTCTCGATCTTAGATAAGGTCATTGTAACAATCCGTGCATCTAAAGATAAGCGTGATGCAAAGGATAATTTAATCAAGCAATTTGAATTTACGGAACCACAGGCAGAAGCCATTGTCTCGTTACAGCTTTATCGGTTAACAAACACGGATATTACGGCATTGCGTGCTGAAGCTGAAGAGCTAGCAGCAAAAATCGCCGAGCTTTCTGCTATTTTAGCAAGTGAAAAAAAGCTTTATAGCGTAATTCAAAAAGAGTTGAAAGATGTTAAGAAGCGGTTTTCTGATGAACGAAGAACGAAGATTGAAGACGAAATCGAAGAAATAAAAATAAATCTTGAAGTACTTGTCGCTAGTGAAGATGTGATCGTAACCGTAACAAAGGAAGGCTATGTAAAACGGACAAGTCAACGTTCATTTGCTGCCTCAAACGGGCAAGACCACGGCATGAAGGATTCTGATCGCATTCTCGCCAAGTTAGATGTGAATACAACGGATGTTTTATTATTATTTACAAATAAAGGTAATTATTTGTACTGCCCTGTACATACACTTCCGGACATTCGGTGGAAGGATCTTGGTCAACATATTGCCAACATCATCCCAATTAACAATGATGAAACGATCATAAAAGCACTGCCTGTGAAAGAATTTGAAAAAGGTAAGTTTTTATTATTTGTTACGAAATATGGGATGGTTAAGAAAACGGAATTTGAACTGTATAAGGTGCAGCGTTATTCAAAACCGCTTGCTGCGATTAATCTAAAGAATGAAGACGAAGTAATCGCTGTACATGAAACAGATGGTTCGAAAGAGTTATTTTTATCTACGTATTATGGCTATGCACTCTGGTTTCATGAAGATGAAGTAAGTATCGTCGGAACAAGAGCGGCAGGAGTGAAAGGAATTAATCTTAAAGATGGTGATTTTGTAACAGGTGGCGAGGTTATTGAAAACGATAAAGAGCAGTCCGTTGTCATTGTTACCCAACGCGGTGCCATCAAAAAAATGAAATTAACAGAATTTGAACGCGCAACTCGTGCTAAGCGCGGTGTTATCATGTTAAGAGAATTAAAGTCAAATCCACATCGAATTATCAGTAGTCTTATCGTAAAAGAGAAGGATAAAATTTATATAGAAACAGAAAAGGGATTTGCTGAATCTATAAATGTCTCAAAGATTCGCTTTAATGATCGCTATTCAAATGGATCATTTATATTGGATGAAACAGAGAACGGGCGTGCATCTTTAGTTTGGAAAGTGGAGAATAAAGAAGAAGAAGAGACGAAAATCGAATAAAGAATGCAATAGGGAAAAGGCTTCCAGCTGCTGTAAAACAGTGAATGGAAGCCTTTTTTTGTCACTCAGGATTAATGGTCTGAATCCGGCTTTAGCACTTTTCATTCCTAAGAACTTTTCATTCCTAAGAAAAAGAGAAAAATTTTTGAGTTAGAATCGTTTCTCATTCACATCGATACATTAATTTCCTAAAAATGGGTAGTATATAAATAATTAATCCTTCGTTTAGAAGGTTCAGAGAGGAAATTAATCATGAAAAAAGAAATTGCCATTGCGATTGCAGCCTTCTTTTCGATAACATTATCTGTGATAACCTATGCTTATGCAGTAGAAGTTAACGATAAAATGATGGTTATTTCGGAAGATAAAATAGATGTTTCAGGTAACGGAAAGAAAGACAGTATTGTATTAAAAGGGGTACCGTATGAGGAAGGGACTAAATTTCTTAAGGAAATTCAATTAGAAATCAATGCTTCCAATGGCAAATCGTATAAAGTTGACTTAGATCCCGGATATAGTCCTGCTATACAATATGTTGACTTAAATCAAGATGGCGTGACAGATCTATTTATTTCAATTAATTCTGGTGGCAGCGGAGGGATTTCCTATTATTATTTATACACTTTAAAAGACTTTAAACTGCTAGATTTAGGCGTACCTGACCCTCTTGTTATTAATAGTCAATTTATCAATGACTATAAAGCAAGTATTACGATTGATGAGACCGGGCAATCATATACTTTCGATTTAAGAAATAGGGCAAATGAGTATGAACGTCTAGGTTTATATCAACATGGCAAGTTAAGTGAGCCAATGGAACTGATGGTTGATCCATATTCAACGCTTAAACCACTTCAAATGAAGGATAAAAAGTATGGATTAATGGGGATTCAAGCCATTAGCGGCACCAATCATGCAGATAGAATTGCATTGGTCGAAGCTGCCTGGAATTACGAAAACGGTAAGTGGGTACTCAAGAACACAAATGTATTACAAACTAATAGCGGAAAACAAAAATGAAAAAAATAGACGTTTGTCACGTTTTAAGGTATCATTCATAAAATATTGCAAGTGAAAATCCTAAATTATAGAAGGGGGCATTTGCAAGCGATGAACAAATTTGATCCTTCGAAGTTAAATGTAAAATACTCGGCTCCAGCAACTGAATTTAGACCGATAGAGCGTAGAAAATATACTTTTTCACAATCAAATCATACACGAGAATTGTTTTTAACAATTGGCGATAATTATGACTTAAATGAGGTTCATCCAAAATATCGTGACGAAGTATTTGCGGAATGGAAACCACAAATGGGGCAATATGTTCTATTGGGAAAAATGCATGTTAGTGATGAAGACTTTGATGAACATTACGCCAAACTAAGATTTCTAATCTTTAAACATGAAGTCCGCATAGCAATAGCAGCCATAATCTACGGAGATCGCAATTTCCTTTTCAATTATCCATGGCTGCTTGATTCACCGATTTATCTTCATTTCACTTCCAATTTTGCGGAATTTAACAAGATCATTTACTATGATACACCAAGGCAATACTTAAATGAAATGAGTGTAACGAAAGAACCGGTTGAAACATAAAAAAGATCAATAAACTGCAGAGTGCCCGGCAAAGCGTTAACCCAGCATATTAAACAATAGATGAGGCAAGGACAAAAGGATTTTAGCCAAAGAAAAACCCGAACTATCCTACGAAATTCTAATTTTGTGTTTCGTAATAGTTCGGGTTTTCTATTTATATTGCTTTATTAATTTGGAAGTTATTCGGCTTTCATAA
>JAEWDX010000188.1 GCA_023389895.1 Bacillota bacterium | reverse complement strand
TGCATTAAGCTTAAAACACCCTCCTGCATTCTTGCGCCACCAGATGCAGTGAAAATAATAAACGGTAAGGATAATTCATCCGCCTTCTCAATGGCGAGCGTTATCTTTTCACCGACAACTGAACCCATGCTTCCCATTCTGAAGGTTGAATCCATTACAGCAATAACAACGGTTTGCCCATCAATTTCACCCATACCTGTCACAACCGCTTCATTTATATTCGTCTTTTTTCTATCCTTTTCAATTTTCTCTAGGTAATCTGGAAAATTTAATGGATTGTCCGAAATCATGTCAGCATTTATTTCCGTGAAACTACTCGGATCTAAAAAACTATTTATTCGCTCTTTAGCATTCATCGAATGATGATACCCACAATGAAGACAGACTTTTAAGTTTTTCATTATTTCCTTCGTATACATGATCTTTTTGCAGTTTGGACATTTTGTCATAATTCCTTCAGGTACATCATTTTTTGCAGCTTCAGAAGGAATCGTTGCATATTTTTTTTTCTTTGGTTTTGCAAAAATGTCTTTTAACAAGGTGAAACCTCCTTAGTCTAGCTTCGCACTCCAATTTAAGCATAAACAAAGTGGTCAGACCACTTATTTATAAATAATGAAATAGGTAGCCGAGCCATTTCTCTTTATCCTATTTACTATAAAGTGGAATTACTGAGAAATGTGGTGAAAATTGTCATGCATCATTCGACAATTTTCTTATAATCTCATAAGCCTTTCTTACCTCATCTTCTTGCCTACTAAATAGTGATTCCGTCAATTGGACATAATCTAATTTTCTTAATTCCTTATAGTCCAATTCTAAAGAATGATAATAATCTTTTAAAATGGTCCACATTCTTAAAAATAAATGATTATCAGCTAATTGGACAATTTTCAAGAAAAAGTCATCGTCCGTAAAGTCAGCTGTCTTTGCCCAATTGTGTAATATACCTATTTGCTCATCGGTCGCTTTCTTTAATACTAACCATAAGCAATCAATTTCAATTAAATATTTTGTTTCAATTATATCGCGCTTCGCTTTATCATCCTGCAAAATAAACGTAGCGATTAACTGAACTAACTTATGACCTTTAAAGTCACGAATGAATGTCCCTTCCCCTCTTCTTGTTTCGATTAAACCAAGAAGTTCTAAAGCTCGTAAAGCTTCACGAACGGAAGAGCGCCCGACATTTAGGCGCTCTGATAGCTCACGTTCAGAAGGAATTTTATCACCGGCTTTAAGTCCGTCATGTTCAATCATGTCACGAAGTCGATTCACAATTGAAATATATATTTTTGTATCTCTTTCGGGTTGACTCACGTTAAAGGCTCACTCACTTTTCCCGATAGTAGCTAATCGTCGCGTTTTTTCTTTAATTTCCTCTAGATCTACTTTAATCCGGGCAACTCCAGTTTCCATTGCCGCTTTCGCTACCCCTGCTGCAACCTCAGGAGCAACCCGTACATCAAACGGACCAGGGATTACATAGTCAGCATCCAATTCGTCTTCTTGAACTAAGCCTGCAATGGCTTCAACTGCTGCAATTTTCATTTTTTCATTGATATGAGTCGCTCTAACATCTAAAGCTCCACGGAAAATACCAGGGAATGCAAGCACATTATTCACTTGGTTAGGAAAATCTGATCTCCCTGTACCGATAACGACAGCTCCTGCGGCTTTTGCTTCTTCAGGCATGATTTCTGGAACTGGATTCGCCATCGCAAAAATAATCGGATCTTGATTCATCGAACTAATCATTTCTGCTGTTAACGCACCTGCAGCAGATACACCGATAAAGACGTCCGCTCCTTTAATTACATCTTCTAAACTTCCACTTAATTTATCTCGATTCGTATATTTCGCTACAGTGCTTTTTATTTCATTCATGCCATGTGGACGTCCTTCATAAATAGCACCTTTCGTGTCACACATAATGATATCTCTAACCCCATATGTGTATAGAAGCCTAATAATGGCAATACCTGCTGCACCAGCACCGTTAGCGACAACGCGAATTTCAGTCATTTTTTTATTCGTTAGCTTTAAAGCATTAACAAGACCCGCAACCGTTACAATTGCTGTACCATGCTGATCATCGTGAAAGACAGGAATATTCACTTCTTTCTTTAAGCGTTCCTCAACAGCAAAGCAATGCGGTGCAGCGATATCTTCTAAATTAACACCGCCAAAAGTCGGTTCAAGTAATTTAACTGTTTCTACTATTTTATCTACATCTGTTGTATTTAAACAGATTGGAAAAGCATCAACGCCTGCAAAGCTTTTAAAAAGAACTGCCTTCCCTTCCATTACAGGCAAAGCTGCCTCTGGACCAATATTCCCAAGACCTAATACTGCTGTTCCATCTGAAACGACAGCGACCATATTGCCTTTCATTGTGTAATCATAAACAGTTTCAGGCTTATCATAGATTTCTTTACAAGGCTCTGCAACACCTGGGGAATAAGCAAGGCTTAAATCTCGGGCATTTCTCACCGGAACCTTTGATTTCGATTCTAATTTACCTTTATTTTCCCTATGCATATGTAAGGCTTCTTCTCGTAAAGTCAAGCGTTCTCACTCCTATAAATAATTCTATTAATAAAATAGTCCAATCAAGTTGCAGTTCATAGAAATAGTCTAAGAAAATAGAATATCATCATGTTTGCCTACTAGACTGTAAAGTGGTCAGACCAATAGCTACTTTTAGAATATAACACAATGAATATTGATGTAAAGTACTACCGTCTTAGGATAACATTATTTTCGCCAAGGATTTTCTTTAGCTCCATCATAAAATCATTCGTCGGATTCACCATATCCTCTTCTCCTAAGCGCAGTGTTTTCTGCGTACTTTCATAGTAAATGATAACTTGTGAATGCCCATCGTTTTGCTTGAAAATATTTTTCAAAGCATGTAATATTTCCGTATTCTCCTTTTCTTTATCAATTTTCAAATATAAGGTTGGTGGTTGATTCTCCATCTTTTTGATGGCTGCCTTCACATCCTCAACAGCTTGAATAATAAGCTGTCGTTTCCCTTCTCTTTCCTCCATTTTCCCATTAATGAGGACAATATTCCCTTGAATTAATAAGTTAGAAAAGCGACTAAGAACGGTTGGAAACACGACTGCTTCCATATCATCTGTCTCATCACTTAAAGTTAAGAAGGCCATCGGCAATCCTTTTTTCGTTCGAATTTTCTTCATTGCTGAGATATAAGCAACTGTACTTGCTTTTTTTGGTTGCCATTTATATAAGGGGAATGCACCTAATAAAGAAAAATTTTCTGCAAATACGGATACAGGATGGTCCGATAAATAAAGTCCCAACGCTGCTTTCTCACGGGCTAGTTTATCCTCTATCGGCATCGGTTCAGCCTTTGTATACTTAGGTTTTGGAAAAAATGAATCATCTGAAAAGAATTCATATTGCTCATCATCAGGTTTGATTAACTGGGCATGATCAATCGCCGCATCAAGAGTTGTAAGCAGTGTGTTGCGCTCCTCTCCAAACTCATCGAAGCTTCCCGAATCCACAAGTGCTTCCACCGTTTTCCGATTAACAGCTTTCATTGAAACTCTCATACAGAAATCGAATAAATCCATAAAACGCTTCTGTTTCCGCGCTTGAAAAATTTCCTTCAACGCAGCTAGCCCTACACCTTTAATCGCAGATAAACTATAGCGGATTGATTCTTTTTCAACCAAAAAGGAGTAGCCACTACTGTTAATCGATGGTGGTAGTAGGGTAAGATTCATCTGCTTCAATTCTCGAACATATTGAGCGATCTTCTCGTCATTTCCATTCACCGATGTTAAGAGCGCAGCCATAAAATGCAATGGATAATGGGCCTTTAAATAAGCAAGCTGATAAGAAATAAAGCTATAAGCAACCGCATGACTACGGTTAAATCCATAATTCGCAAAGCGGACAATTAAATCATAAATTTCATTGGCTGTTTTTTCATCATAGCCATTTTTTAAGGAGCCGTTAACAAAATGCTCGCGCTCTTGATTTAGCGCCTCTCTTTGTTTCTTACTAACAGCTCTTCGCAGTAAATCGGCCTCACCGAGAGAAAACCCGGCCATTTTTGCAGCAATTTGCATAATTTGCTCTTGGTAAACAATAACTCCGTACGTGCTTTCAAGAATCGGGATTAAATCAGGATGAGGGTATTCAACCTTCTGTTTACCATGCTTTCGCTCAATAAACAGTGGAATATTATCCATCGGGCCAGGTCTGTTTAAGGCATTCACAGCGACAATATCCTCGAAGCAAGTTGGACGAAGCCGCTTTAATACTCTTTGGACATAGTCAGCTTCAAGCTGGAAGATCCCTGATGTATTTCCGCTTCCTAATAATGAGAAAGTCGCCTCATCATCAAGTGGAATCGATTTAATATTAAGCTCCATTCTTGTTTGCCTGTGAACAGAGGAAAGAATATTTTCGATTAAAGTTAAATTCCTTAATCCAAGGAAATCCATCTTCAATAAGCCTACATCCTCTAAATGCTCCATTGAATATTGGGTTAAATAAACATCATCATGACCAGATTGAATCGGGATGACATTCACTAACGGTTTTTCGCTAATCACAACCCCGGCTGCATGTGTAGATGTATGTCTTGGCAACCCTTCAAGCTTAAGTGCTGTATCAAATAATTTACGATTTGTGCTAGATTCATTGATGAACATTCTAAGTGAGTTAGATTCCTTAAATGCGTTTTTCAACGTCATTCCAAGCTTAGATGGAATTTTACGTGAAAGACTGTCTAATTCCTGAGCACTGAACCCAAATGTTCTTCCGACATCGCGAAGAACGGACTTTGCCGCAAGGGTTCCAAAGGTAATGATTTGTGCAACATGAAGCGCTCCATATTTCTCTGAAACATATTTAATAACTTCGTCGCGCCGATTATCAGGAAAATCGATATCAATATCAGGCATAGAAATCCGTTCAGGGTTTAAAAAACGTTCAAATAATAATTTATGCTCAACTGGATCAACATCTGTTATGTATAAAACGTAAGAAACCATCGAACCAGCAGCGGAGCCCCTCCCTGGTCCAGTGAGGATTCCATTTTCTCTTGAGAAGCGCATAAAATCCCATACGATTAAAAAATAATCACTGAACTTCATCTTTTTAATAATTTCTAATTCGTAGTTTAACCGTTTTTTATGTTCTTCTGATCGACTTTTATATCTTTCGTTAAAGCCACTCCAGCAAATTTCCTCAAGAAGTTTATCAGTAGAAAGATGATCTTCCACTGGGTATTTAGGCAAGTTTTGCTCATGAAGCTCAAGCATGACATTACATTGCTCGGAGATCCTTCTTGTATTCTCTATTGCCTCCTCATGATGCTTAAATAGCTGTGTTATCTCATCAGCTGTTTTCAAATAGAATTCATCGCTTTCAAGCCGTCTGAAACCTTCATCCGCTAATTTAACTCCATCCCTGACGGCAACTAAGCATTCTTGAGCAAATGCATCCTCTTTTTCTAAATAATGAACTTGATTGGAGACGGTTAATGGGATCCCTGTTTCTTTAGCGATTTGAATCATTCCTGTTTGAATCTTATTTTCCTTTTCAATTTGATGGTTTTGCAAAGTGAGAAAAAACTGCCCCTTTTCGAATATTTGCTCATATTGTAATGCGATTTTTTTTGCTTCCTCGTAATTACCTATTTCTAAACAATGCTCAATTTCCCCTTCTATTCCAGGGGTGATCGCAAAAAGTCCTTCAGAATAAGCTTTAAGCCATTTAACCGGGATTCCCTCTTTCGATTTTGTCTGAACGACACTTGTAATTTTCAATAGATGATCAAAGCCAATATTATTTTTTGCTAGAAGAACGAGAGGAAAAGCTTCCTTCGCAGACTGTTCACTTAAAACATCAACCGTTAATCCAATTATAGGTTTCATTCCTTGCTTCAAGCATTCTTTATAAAAAGCAATCGTTCCATACATGACATTGCGATCCGTCAGCGCAAGAGCTGAAAACCCCTTCTGTTTCGCGCTTGCAACTAATTGCCCGATCATCGCAGTGCTTGAAAGCAAACTATATGCACTATATACATGAAGGTGAATAAATGACATGCACGTTCACACCCTTAATTTTCTATTCTATATATCTCTATTATAGGACGCCCTTTTGAAAAAAGAAAATACGTTCTCGTTTAGTAAAAATAATTCATTAGCAGATTCACAGCAATTAACATATTTTTAAAGGATTGTCCATATGATTTAATAATGATTCAAAAGCGTCATTGTAGAAAATTCGTACAGTTAGGATGGATGAGGATGAAAATCCAGCCCTTTTTCGCACTTCTAATCGATAGCTATTTCATTGCCTTCGGTGTTATAATCGGAGGTTCAATCATTGGCAGTCTAGCTTCCTTTTTAACAGGAAGGCCTCCTTTAACAGAAGCTTACCGCATTTCTAATATTATTCGTATTTGGGCGATTATCGCGGCCATTGGTGGAACATTCGATACAGTATACAGCTTTGAACGGGGAGTTCTCGATGGACAAACAAAGGATCTCTTTAAGCAGTTTTTATTAATCCTAGCAGCACTTGGCGGTGCTCAAACGGGGGCAATGATTATTAATTGGTTAGCAGGCGAGCATGTTTCATGAGAATTCCACCTTATTATCGCAAACCTTCTTGGCAACGCTTTTTAGCAGGGGCAGCCATTGGCGGAATATTAAGCTGGTTTATCTTCTTATATATCTTTGGAGAATGGCAGGAGAAATATAGCAAACTAATTAATGAGCAAAAGAAGGTGATTGATAAACTTGAAGATGATAAAAAAATTTGGCAGGAGGATTTCAAAGAGTTAAATAAAAAGAACCTAGAGCAACTAACGATCCAAGATATTAAAATAAAAATAAAAAATAGCGAAAAATATAAAATGGATTCCTTTAGCGTGTTCGAAATTGAGAATCAATTAATAGAAGATATTAATATGATGAAGGCAAAAGATATTGATACTGTTTATAAAAGCAGAGAACTTATTAAAAAAACCATCGAAAATAAAGTTTTTAAGGTAAATGAAAAACGTTACCGAGTCGAGGTAAAAGAGATGGTTATTTATACGACCTTATCCATTCAATTAGAAATACGGTTAGATTAATCCTTTGCTAAAAAACCACCCGTGCGGCTGGGCAGCGTTATGGCTGAAAGTCTCTGCTGCTAATTGGCCCGGCTGTTAACCGGGCTATTTCCATTATTTACATACTTCTTCTAATTCTTTAATGACATCATCCATTGCATCCCATGAATAAATGGACGCCCCAGCTGCGAGTGGATGCCCGCCTCCATTATATTTTCTCGCTACCCCATTGATAATTGGTCCCTTTGAACGAAGGCGAACGCGGATTTGATCCTCTTCTTCAATAAAGAACACCCATGCCTTAATGCCAGCAATATTCCCTAGTTCACTGACAAGCAAGGAAGCTTCAGCTGGTCTAACATGAAATTTTTCCAATAATTCCTTTCTCAATACAACAGCAAATACACCATGTTGTTTCTCTTCAAAGTTTTGCAAAACATAGCCATTTAACTTCACAACATTTTGTGAGCGCTCATACATTTTCTCAAAAAGCTCTGTTCGCGAAAATTGATAATGAATCAGCTCGCCAGCATAAGCAAATGTCTTCTTCGTAGTGCTTGGAAAAAGAAACCTACCTGTATCGCCAACAATACCTGCGAATAATAATCTAGCAGCTTCATCAGACATTTTTAAACCATTATCTTTTCCAGCTAAATAAAAATCATAAATCATCTCACTTGCTGAGCTTGCATCTGTATTAACC
The DNA here is from genome assembly GCA_023389895.1 of Bacillota bacterium. Classification (GTDB taxonomy): domain Bacteria; phylum Bacillota; class Bacilli; order Bacillales; family Cytobacillaceae; genus Cytobacillus. Next base: position 2,185 of record JAEWDX010000188.1, on the reverse strand, counting down.
CACATGATATCCCCATAAGGATCTTCATTTGGATGATGATCGATTTTAATAAGCTTGTCCCCTAAATGATAGCGCTCATCACAAATTCTCTCTGCATTTGCGGTATCACAAACAATGACTAATGCCCCTTCATAAATATCATTAGAAATTTGATCAAGCCTGCGAAGATGGTACAATGTTTCCTCTTCTTTCCCTACCGTGTATATTTTTTTCTTAGGGAATGAAGCCTTCAAAATTTCTGCTAGCCCTCCTTGTGAGCCGTATGCATCAGGATCGGGACGTACATGCCGGTGGATAATGATGGTTTCATATTGTTTAATCGTCTCCAAAATTTTATCTTTCATTTTGTTCTCCTTTTTAATTAGCATTTTTTAATGTTTACCGTTAAAATGAAATCAGATGAATGATATTCGGAGGTTTTAAAATGCCAATTTTAGTTATTCTAATTGTCATTTCACTTTCATTTTATCTCTTTTATAAAGTGAAATTTGTACGCAGCAAGCGCCCGGTAGAAAGAAGATGGATTTCTTCTAAATCAGCCGTAGCCTTAGGTTTATTTGTAGCCCTTTTCGGATTAAATCAGTTTTTTTTATACGGGGGCACGGTAACTTATGTTGTCGGAAGTATTTTCATTCTCTTAGGTGGCTATAACATTATCGCGGGTGTGAAAGCCTATAAATATTATTTTCCGCTTGCTGTGCAGGAAGCAGAACACCATTAATTTCGGAAAGCCGTTCCTAATGTGGGACGGCTTATTCTCTGGCTTTAGCTATTTTTGCGTCCCTATCTTTCAATCAGCTGGCACATCATCATTGCCTTGCCGACAAGTACCCCTTCATTAAATACTTCTACATCTACTTTTCCGAATCTCCGCCCTACTTCTAAAACTTTCGGATAGATTTCAAGCATGCTCTCAATTTGGACAGGTTTTAAGAAATAAATCGTCATATTTTCAACGACTAAATCTCCTTTTTTATAATTTCTTAATACTCGATTTGCTGCTTCGGAAACAATGGTCGTTAATACACCATACGAAATCGTCCCTAGATGATTCGTCATTTGCGGTGTGACCTCACATCTGTATGCATCTTCACCCTTCGATTTCTCTCTAGTTAGAACTAACTGACTTGTTACAATATCATCAATCGTCTCGCCAACCTGTGGCTGCCGTTGAATCATTTGGAGCGCCTTTAATACATCCTGTCTACTAATGAGTCCTTCTAGTTTATTTGAATCATCAACAACGGGAAGCACTTCAATTCCTTCCCAAACCATTACATGCGAGGTTGAAGCTACACTTGTTTTCCCTCTAACAGTCATTGGGTTTTTCGTCATGATTTTTTCAACAGGTGTCTCCGGATCATACCCCATAATATCTTTTGATGTTACCATTCCTTGAACTTTTAAATTTTGATCAACAACTGGGAAACGACTATGCTTTGTTTCACGATTATATTGAAGCCAATCCGAAACAGAATCTGTTGTTTTTACATAAATCGTATCCTTTAATGGCGTTAAAATATCCTCTACAAGTACAATTTCTTTTTTTATTAATTGGTCATAAATAGCTCGATTGATCATTGTAGCAACAGTAAAAGTGTCGTAGCTGCTTGAGATAATCGGTAGCTGAAGCTCATCCGCAAGCTTTTTCACATTGTCCTCAGTATCAAATCCACCTGTAATAAGAACGGCTGCTCCAGCCTTTAATGCTAGCTCATGAGCACGGGTTCGATTCCCAATAATAAGGAGGCTGCCTGCATCTGTATAACGCATCATTGCATCTAGTTGCATCGCACCGATGAGAAACTTATTTAATGTCTTATGCAGTCCGTCCCTTCCACCCATTACTTGCCCATCAACAATATTTACTACTTCAGCAAAAGTTAACTTTTCGAAATTTTCCTTTTTCTTTCGTTCAATTCGAATTGTCCCCACTCGTTCAATCGTGCTCACATACCCTTTATTTTCTGCATCTTTTATTGCCCTGTATGCAGTTCCCTCACTTACTGTCAGTGCCTTGGCGATCTGTCTTACAGATATTTTTTCCCCTACTGGCAATTCATCAATATAGTGTAAAATTTGTTCGTGTTTTGTAGCCAAGACGTTCACCCTTTATTTATATTTCCTATAATTTCATTATACGGTTAATAACGACTTGATTTCAATTCGTTACACGATTGTATAG
>JAEWDX010000168.1 GCA_023389895.1 Bacillota bacterium | reverse complement strand
TATTTCATAAGTGCGACAAGCTACACTGACAGCAATGTAAGCTTTTCACTTCTTCCATATGAATTAACGGTTCAACCGATCGTTCTGAAGGATGAAGATCCTTATAATACTGGAGTTGGCATAAATAAAGTAAAGCCAATGAACATGAAACAGCAAGCAAATAATCTTTTTGAAGCTGTTGGCTACTTCAATGCTGATCAAGAATATGGGGATGAAGATTGGTACAAATTCACAATGAAGAATGACGGCAAGGCTAGCATTACCCTAGACGTTCCTTCAGAATTAGATGGTCTATTTGAAATCTATCAAAATCGTAAACTAGTGAAAGTAGTCAACTTCTATCCAGAAGGCGACGCTGAATTTGTACAATTACCTTTGAACAAAGGCGAATACTGGATTAAGCTGAAAGAAGTCAACAACCAAACTTCTATTGATCCGTATAAGCTAACAGTGAAAGTTGAATAAAGAAGTCTTCTTCTAAATGTAATAAAGTAACAGCATTTGTGAGAGTAGAATAAAGAAAGTTAACAACCAAACTTCTATTGATTCGTATAAACTGACAGTGAAAGTTGAATAGAGGAATTCAACAATTAAACTTCTATTGATCCGTATAAGCTAACAGTGAAAGTTGAATAGAGGAATTATTTCTAAACGCAATAAATTAACAGCATTTGTGAAGCAGAAGCGGAAAAGATACTCTAATGCTGTGGATGCAGCAACATATTTAGCGGAAAACGAGAAAAGATGCTCTAATGCCATTATTTAGAGCATCTTTTTTCTGTTGAAAAAAACTACTCTAATGGGGGTGAAAGGGACAACTTTTTCAAAAGAATAGGAGAGAAGGTGCTCTAGTGGGGGTGAAAGGAGCAACATTTTCAAAAGAGTGGCAGAGAAGATGCTCTAATGAGAGCGAAAGGGGTAACTTTTTAACGGAGCAGGAGAAAAGCTGCTCTAATGAGAGCGGATGGGGCATCTTTTTCAATGGAGTATGAGGAAAGCTGCTCTAATGGGAGTGAAAGGAGCAACATTTTTAAAAGAATAAGAGAGAAGCTGCTCTAATGGGAGTGAATGGAGCAACATTTGAAAAGAAAAAACTAAAAAGGTGCCTATCTAATGCCGGAGAATGCGCAGTTTATGTTAAAAAGCTTAGATTGCTCTTGTAGAAGTGGTTAATATTCCCTAAAACAATAGTAATGTGTAATAATAAGAAGAATATTGAAATTAAGCTTAAGCATCAAACGCTGAATGGCAACATAATGCTGAAAAATCGAAAGGAGATGGTGAAAATATTTATTAAAACTCGCTGTGAATCGAAAGAATTACAGATTCTAAAGTATTTGGATGTACGAGAGAGTTTGCCAGATGAGAAAAAGCAACATTTTTTAAATCTTAAAAAGGGATTTGAAGGAGAGAAGTTATTTGATAAGTGGTTGCAGAATTATTTAAGTGATGGTCTTATACTCTGTGATTTGCTATTCGAAGTAAATCAAACTCTTTTTCAAATAGATACACTCCTCCTTAAAGGCAGCAAGATTTACCTCTTTGAAGTGAAGAATTTTGAAGGTGATTTTTATCTAGCCAAAGATAGGTGGTATACCATTTATGATAAGGAAATTAATGATCCATTAATGCAACTGGAACGAAGTAAATCCCTCTTTCGGCAACTTCTCTATAGCTTAGGGTATCATGATACGATTGAAGCATATCTTGTTTTTGTGAACCCAGAATTCACTCTCTATCAATCCCGGCTAAATGCTCCGATTATTTACCCAAACCAGCTTAATAAGTTTTTGAAAAAATTAAACGATAACTCCACGAAACAAAGTAGCACTCATCTGCAATTGATCAAACAATTATTACCACTCCATTTAGAAGACTCACCGTATACTCGAATCCCACCTTATAATTTTCAAAAAATAAAAAAGGGAATCATTTGCAAATCGTGTTTTACACTTGTCGAACATGTTTGTACTTATCGCGTTGTCTGCAAAAACTGTGGCTATATTGAAAGGCTCGAAACTGCGGTGTTACGCCAAATTGAAGAATATAAGCTTCTTTTTCCTGAAAAAGAGATTTCAACTAATTCAATCTCTGAATGGTGCAAGATTATAAAGAATAAGCGAGCGATTCGCGCAATCCTTATGGAAAACTTCACGCCTGTAGGATATGGAAGGGGTCTCCACTATGTAGAAAAGATGGATGTAGAATAGTCTTTGGTTTTTTAGGAATAGAGATATTTAAAAGCAGCATTTTCGATAGAAAAGTAGGAAGATGCCCTAATGGAAGTGGAAGGGGCATCTTTTTCAATGGAGTAGGAGAGAAGATGCTCTAATGTAGGTGGAAGGGGCAACATTTTCGAAAGAATAGTAGGCAAGATGCTCTAATGGGAATGAAAGGGACATCTTTTTCGAAAGAGTAGTAGAAAAGGTGCTCTAATGGAAGTAGAAGGGGCAACATTTTCGAAAGAATAAGAGAGAAGGTGCTCTAATGTGGGCGGAAGGGGTAACATTTTTGAAAGAATAGTAGGGAAGTTGCTCTAATGGAAGTGGAAGGGGCAACATTTTCGAAAGAATAGGAGAGAAGGTGCTCTAATGGGGCGAAAGGGGCAACATTTTCGAAAGAATAAGAGAGAAGGTGCTCTAATGGGGCGAAAGGGGCAACATTTTCAAAAGAATAGGAGAGAAGATGCTCTAATAGGGGCGAAAGCGGCATCTTTTTCGAAAGAATAGTAGAAAAGGTGCTCTAATGGAAGTAGAAGGGGCAACATTTTCGAAAGAATAGTAGGAAAGTTGCTCTAATGGAAGCGAAAGGGGCATCTTTTTCAATGGAGTAGGAGAGAAGATGCTCTAATGGAAGCCAAAGGGGCAACATTTTCAAATGAGTAGTAGGAAAGATGTTCTAATGCTAACGAAAGGGACATCTTTTTCAACGGAATAGAAAGAAAGATGCTCTAATCGGAGAGAAAGCTCCATCCTACCCAGTTAGATTCATAGAAAAAATGGTTTTACCATTTTTTTTCTGCCAGAAAACTAGAAACATAAGAAATTAGACACATTTATTAAAAACCTGACAATTTCTTCAACAATCTATGGTACAATATGACAGAATCAATTTAATTGCAGGGGGAATCAGGGCAGCAATGTATAAACGAATAGCAAAAAGTTTTTCGATTCTTGTCGCAGTTTGTATTTTGGTTATTTCGGTGAATGGAAAAGGAATGGCGGCAGCAGCTTTCAAAGATGTCCCCGATAAATATTCGTCGGAAGTTTACTTTCTAGTTGAGCGCCAAATCATTACTGGATACCCCGATGGAACCTTTAAGCCGAAAGCAGATGTTTCAAGAGATGAAGCCGTTACGATGGTTGGTAGGGCTATCGGTTTAAATGGGGAAAACCGTCAGACGTCATTCAAGGACGTGAAAAAGGAATCCTTTGCTTCGGGTTACATCCAGTCAGCGTTAGAAAGCAAAATCATTCTAAACACGAATGACTCCTTTAGACCGAAAGAGAAGATGACGCGCGGAGAAATGGCATTGGCTTTAGTGAATGCCTTCAAATTAACGGATACGAGCTCTGCAACCTTCTCAGATATCTCTTCAGACGGGCCTCTAGCCCATGCAATTGACCTCATTGTCACATCCGGCATTGCAAACGGCTATCCTGATGGTACGTTCAAGCCAGAAAACCCAATCACAAGAGCGGAATTTTCCTTGTTAATCGCAAGAGGACTTGAACCTTCATACCGTGTATCATCAACTGACATGACGCCAACAGGTGAACGAGTCGTTACAGCAGATGAACTAAATGTTCGTAGCGGACCGGGCACAGAATTCGATGTTGTTGAGGTTCTGCCACACGGTGCTCAAGTATTAACTTATTTTGAACGTGGAGATTGGCAATATATTACATACAATGGTGTTGCAGGCTATGTACATAAAGCATACCTATTAGACATGAACGCTCCAAACGTTCCAGACACTCAGAAGATTATCGCAATTGATGCAGGCCATGGCGGCAAGGACCCAGGTGCAATGGCAAACGGTCTTCAGGAAAAAGAAGTAACCCTAGCAATCGCTTTGAAAGTTCAGCATATTCTCGAACAAAAAGGCATTCAAGTTGTCATGACAAGAAAAGATGACACGTACTTAACACTAGATGAGCGGGTGAAAGTTGCCCAGAATGCAAAAGCGGATACATTTGTCAGCATTCACATTAACAGTAATAATAGCAGCATTCCAAATGGGACAGAAACTTATTATAGTAAAGCATCATTAAACAGCCGTGCAGAAAATAGTAAGCAGCTTGCTACTTTTATTCAGGATAGGCTCTATAAAGCGATCGGAACAACTGATCGTAAGGTAAAAGAAGGGCAGTTCTATGTCATCCACAAAAATCCTCTTCCATCTGTTTTAATTGAGACAGGCTTTGTTTCAAATGCTGAAGATGCTATGAAGCTAGCTTCAGAGGAATATCGAAATTTAGCAGCTGAAGCAATCTCACTTGGAATACTAGATTACTATCAGTGGAAAAAATAGAAAAAACGGGCAGCTACGTCCGTTTTTTCTTTATACGTTATGAAAATATAAGTTGGCAGCGCAGAAGATCTTTCGACGTAGGTGCCAATCTTAGGAATTAAGTATAAGTGAAACTACGAATCACACTTCGCCTTTCCAAGGCTTGCCAATCGGCGAGTTTTCTTTATAAAGATAAGAAAGTATAAGCTTTTTTGAAGTTAGAGAAATGTCTAGCTCCAGGCCTAGCGCCTAGTGGACTTCCTTCCCTCTCCCTACGATAAGTCAACATCGACTCGTATCCACTCGTCGTGTTTCCTTTATCTCAGTCGAGGTCAGTCCAGTCCATACGCCGCTGAACACTAAGGAAAGCCTCTACGAATAATCATCGCAGGAACAATCTGCTTTTTGATTGTTCCGAAGGCGCTTCCGCTTTTCTATATAAAAGAGTCTAACCCATCGATGACGCGATGTTCTTTTTCAAGAATATCGTTTAATAGCACCTTACTTTTAAGTAGTAACTCCGATAGGAAGGATTAAATCTATGAAAAAATATTTAATTTTTGTCTTTTTTTTCTTTTCTTTTCTCTTGCCTTTTAAAGTGGAGGGAGAAGAATTAACAGAAAGAGTTATTGTGATTTTTAATAATCAAGTAGAAACATCTATTGTCGATCAATATGCAGTAGAGGTTCACCACATATTTCAAGATTTATCAGCTGTGTCAATGACAATTCATTCCTCTGAAAAGCCCGCCCTTTTACGAGAAAAAGAGATTGCGAGAGTTGAGCCTGATTCTACTATTCAAATAAGTGAACAGAAGGTCGGTTGGGGCTATCATAAAATTCAAGCAAATCGGTCAAAGGAAAGCGGTTGGACCGGAAAGGGAATTAAGATCGGGATCGTTGATACAGGCATTCACACGAATCATCCTGATCTGAAAGTAGCTGGAGGCATTTCATTTGTCAAAGGTGAGCCTTCTTATGAAGATGAAGAGGGACATGGCACACATGTTGCAGGTATTATAGCTGCCCAGGATAATACGATTGGCACATTAGGAATCGCCCCAGATGCAGAAATTTATGCAATTAAAGCATTAGATCGGTTAGGTGATGGCAATCAATCAGATATTGTTGCAGCGATTGAATGGGCAATCACGAAAGAATTAGATATTGTGAACTTAAGTATTTCGGCACCAAATGGATCCTATTTATTAAATGAAGCAATTCGGAAAGCTTATAATGCGGGAATCATTCTCGTGGCTGCTTCAGGCAATTCACTACAATCAAACACAACGATTCAAGATGTATTATATCCTGCACGTTATCCAGAAGTCATCGCAGTTGGGGCAATCGGAGAAAAGCATCAATTAGCATCCTTTTCCTACTTCGGACAATCACTCGACTTTGTGGCTCCTGGGGAAAAAATTTATAGTACATACAATGGCATGATTGATGGGGTATTCCATGATTATGCTTATATGAACGGAACATCAATGGCTGCCCCATATGTAGCGGGGATTGCCGCCCTTTATAAACAAGCTTATCCACAACTAAATAATAAAGCGATTCGCGAAATGATGCAGAGGAACGCCTTAGATTTAGGGGAAGTGGGGAAAGATATTTACTATGGGTATGGATTAGTCCAAGCCCCTGGAACCGCATTAACAGGAGCAGCAGTCTTTCCTGATATCGCTGCAAACGCTTGGTACAAGAAAGAAATCGATTATTTAGTGGAAAAACAGATCATTACAGGCTATGAGGATGGGAAGTTTTATCCGGGCCATTTCGTGAGCAGAGCTGAGGCCATTACGATGATTGGAAAAGCTTTAAGCATGGTAGGAGAGCAACAAGAGACAAGATTCACAGATGTTCCGAACAGTCACTATGCTTCAGGTTATATCCAAAACGGTGTTGCGACAGGGGTCATCAAAGGTTTTCCAGATCTGACGTTTAAACCAAATGCGACGATTATTCGTGGTGACGTGGCTGTTATGCTGCAAAAAGCATTCACGTTTGATTCAACCCCAGAAAATGTCTTTGCTGATGTAATGAAAAATAAGTATTACTATCCGGCAGTGAATGCGCTGAAGGCAGAAAAGATTACAACGGGTTATCCAGATGCAACCTATAAACCAGAATCACCGATTTCGAGAGCGGAGTTTTCTGTTTTATTAGCTCGTGCGTTAGATGAATCGTTTAAATAATGATTAATGAATACAAAGCTCGGGAGGTGTGCCTTCAGAAAGTCAGCCAAAGCCCGGTTTGAAAATTTGTCCACATCTCCACAAGCAATATCAATAATTTAAAAAGTGCATTAAAAAAGCCTATGAATCAATCGATCTCATAGGCTTTTACTATGTATTCATTTACTTTTTTTCCTTGTCCTCAATTACTCTGCGTGCACCTGCATAGCGCTCGCCCCAGTATCCACCATCGAGTGAATCAATTCTCACTCCATCGGATGTAGTGGACGAAATAAACTCATCGCTTCCTATATATATACCTGAATGTGAAACGTTTGCATTTGGTGTTTGTTTGAAATAAACGATATCGCCAGGAAGTAAATCTTTCTTCTTAACATCGGTTCCTTCTTTTGCTTGGTCACGAGAAGTGCGCCCAAGGGACATTTCAAATTTCTTAAATATGTATTGGACAAATCCGGAACAATCGAATCCAGCGGATGTCGTTCCACCTAATTTATAAGGAGAACCAATATACTCTTGAGCAGCAGCCGTTAGTTCGTCTCGCAAATCTTTTTCCTCTGCGAAGCCTTCGGGAACGGCGAAACTAAGAATGATGCACATCGTTAGTATTGCTGAAATTATCCTTTTTTTCATCATTTCCCTCCAAATGCCAAATTCCGACTAATTTTTCTGTGTTCATTGTAACATGATTATGTAGATTTTTATTTTACAACTGTGTAACAAATTGGTATCATAAAAGAGTGAAATAGTAATATTTTCTTTTATTGAGAATAAAGTATAAAAGTTGAGCCCTCTAAAGCCGATATATAAGGAACAGGAAACGGAATTGTCAAATAAATGACCTAATTTTACAAAATGTGCAATAGTTTCCTGTTGAAATATATAGAAAATGAGGTAATATTGAGTTAGCAAGCTAATTAAATCACAATTTACAAGACTTTCTCAGAAAAAAGTTGACGCACCATAATTTGTCACTTATACTAGGTCTTGTATTGTAATTTAATTTGCTGTTTTCAACTAGTTTACGAGTCAGATACATATTTATTATGGACAACGGTAAGACAAGGATTTTTTATGTACTTATCTAGGGACTCATAAACCAGTAAATTAATTTAGTAAATAATTATATCCAAGGGAGGAATATTGACTTATGGCTAACAAGTCTACAAAACACCGTAAGTTTTTAGCAACTTCATTAACTGCTGCAATGGTAGCTTCTGCAGTTGCACCAACAGCTGGATTCGCAGCTGAAACAACTAAGAGTTTTCCTGATGTTCCGGCTAACCACTGGGCAAAAGATTCAATTGATTATTTAGTAGGTAAAGGAGCTCTTGAAGGTCGTGAAACTGGAAAATTCGACCCGAACGCTAGCGTAACTCGTGGCGAAGCAGCAAAAATCCTTTCTATTACTCTAGGTCTTAAAATTGATGACAGTGCAAAAACATCTTTTAAAGATGCTGTAAACCACTGGTCTTCAAAGTATGTTGCAGCTATCCAAAGCCAAAAAGAAGGAGTAATTAAAGGTTACGAAGATGGAACTTTCCGTCCAAATGACAAGATTACTCGTCAAGAAATGGCAAAAATGATCGTTGAAGCTTATGAGCTTAAGCTTAATGCAGATGCAGATGTAAGCTTCACAGACAACAGTGGCTGGGGCGCTGAGTACATCAACGTATTAGCTAGCCTAGGAATCGTTGAAGGCGTATCTGCTGGTAAATTTGCTCCAAATGCAAACGTAACTCGTGCTCAAACTCCTGTATTCGTACACCGTGCAGAAGTGAAAGAAGTACGTAAAGATGTAGGCCAAAAAGAAGCTTCTACTCCAGAAGTTAAAAGTGTAAGTGCAACTAACCTTAAAGAGGTTGTAGTTGAGTTTAACACTGCGATGGATGCAGAGTCAGCTACTGATAAAGCTAACTACTCATTAAAATCTGGTAAAGCTGTTAAATCTGTAATTTTATCTGATGATAAAAAGACAGCTACAGTTATAGTTACTGGAACACTTACAAACAACAAAGCTGACGCTATTAGCATTTCAAATGTATATGCAGGCGATAAAGAACTAAACGTTAAAAACGTTGAATTCACAGTTGTAGATAACCAATTACCTGAAGTGAAAGAAGTTAAATCTTTAGGAACTAAAGCAGTGAAGATTGTATTCAGTGAACCAGTTACTGATTTAAAACAAAGTAACTTTACAATTGACGGAAAAGCATACTTCGGCGAAGTGAAAATGGGTGCAAATGACAGATCCGTTATCTTAAAAACATTCAGCTCTTCAACTTTTGCGGTAGGAGATCATAAGATTACTGTAACTGGAGTGAAAGACTTCGCTAACTTTGTTTCATTATCTTCAACACATGATTTTACAGTTGTAGAAGATAAAGAAGCTCCAACAGTAACAGAAGCAAGTGCAACTTTAGAAACTGTTACATTAACATTCTCTGAAGATGTTGATATTGACACTGTTAAAGCTTCTAATGTGTATTGGAAGTCTGGAGATACTAAGAATAAAGCAAACGAAGTTGAAGCAATTGCTGATAACAAATATAAATTCTACTTTGCTCAAGATGAATTCCTTCCAACTGGAAAAGTAGATATCTATGTTGAAGGTGTTAAAGACTACTCTGATAATCAGATAGCAAAAGATACAAAAGTAACAGTAACACCTGAAATTGATCAAACTCGTCCAGAAGTTAGAAAAGTATCTGCTAATGATGCAAAAACAGTTAAAGTTACTTTCTCTAAAACATTGGATAAAGAAAGTGCACAAAATGAAAAGAACTATTCTTTCTTAAATAAAGACGGAAAAGTGGTTTCAGTTAGAAAAGCTGAGGTAGATTCTAAAGATTCAAAGACAGTAAATATTGAGCTTTACACTGAACTATCAAATGGTGAAAATACAATTAAAATCCAAAATGTAAAAGACGCAACTAAACTTAAAAACACTATGCTTGATTATAGTGGTAAATTTGTAAAAGTTGACAAAGATGCGCCTAAGTTAGATTCAAAGGTAGTGAATGTAAAAGACAGACGTGTAGTATTAAGCTTTAATAAAAAAATGGATGTAGAATCATTAGCTAATGAGTCTAATTATGCAGCGGTGATTGATGATAGGTTACAAGGTTTATCACAATCTACTGTTGATATCCAAGTGTTACAAGAAGGAAGAGTAGCAGTACTTACATTTGCTGAGACAATCAATGATAAAGATGTTGTATTTGCAGATGGTAAATCTAAAGATTCAGGTAAAACAAATGTAAGTGCTTTACACGTTCTTAATCTTAAAGATGTTGATGGAAATGTCTTGAATGAGTATGCTACTGGTGAAGGATACAAAATCCCGACACTCAAAGACACAGATTTAGAATTAACAAATCTCGATCTTGAGGATAAAAAAGGTTATTATGCTGAATTAGTAGATAGAGAAACTATTAAAATTAAATTCAATTCAGGAATTAACAGTCACTATTCTGGTGCATTTGTAGTTAAAGAGGGTACACAGAAAGTAGACATTAAAGATGTACAAATTGATGGAACATCTGTTGTAACACTTAAGTTTAAAGATGGTGTACTTCCAACTCATGTTGATGATCTAAAAGTGGATATCGATTATACTAAATTAGTAACTGTTGCTGGAACTACAGGTAAAAATCCTGAGGCTGGTACTATAGTTCCTACAGATAACTTTTTAGATTCTGTTGCTCCAGAAATCGTAGACAATAAAAAGCCATACACTGTTGAGAAAGGCACTGAGAAAATTAGAATTACTTATTCAGAGCCACTTGAAACTGTTGCTGGTGCAGCTCAACACTTAATAAATACTGACTTTAAAGTAGTGCGTCATTCTGATAACAAGACTGTAAGTCCAAATGGTGGCTACACTGTCGCTGTAGACAATAATGTAGTTGAAATTACTCTTAATGACACAAGTGCACGTACTGAGGCTACAGTATACATTATAGAAGTAAAAGATGCTAAATACGTACAGGATAAAGCTAAAAATAAAATAGCTAATTCTACTGGTGAATCTCAGACTGTAACATTAGTTGCTGCAGAAGGAAATTCAGCAAATTTAGCTAAAGCAAAAGATGCAGCAGATGCACTAACTGAAGCACACTACACTTCAGCAACATGGTCTGTATTAACTACTGCATTAGCAAAATCTGAAAAAACAGACAAAGAAATAGTTGAAAAAACAACAGCAATTAATAACGCTATTAAAGGTTTAGTAGTATTAGTCAAATCATTCGATGATGTTACTAATATCTATGCTGGTAAAGAAGGCGATACTGCATTAGTTGATGAAGACGCAGTTCAAGCTAAACTTCCTAAAAAAGTAAAAGCAAACCTTGCTAATGGAACTTCTATTGAAGTACCAGTAAAATGGAATGCTGTAGAAGCTTATGAAAATAAAGCAGGCGAATACACATATAAAGGAACTGTTGAACTACCAGCTTCTGCTGACTTAAATAGTCAAACAGTCTCTGTAGTAGTAGTAGTAGCTGCACCATAATAAAATAATTAAGTGAGAGTGCCTGTCACTCCCCAAAATATGTCGAAAGACACATGGAAAGGCTCTGTGGAGAGAAATCTCTGCAGAGCTTTTCTTTTTGTCTATAGAAAACACAGGGATGGTTCTCACGTTTTACTAGATAAACAATCGAAGGAAAGCTCTGTGGAAGATAAAATCTCTGGCAAGTATTGTTTTTTGTATTTTCGGAATATTGTTATGATAGAATGAAAGTGCAACTGAATATTGTGAGGGTGGTTGGTTGTTGCTCTTCTTTCCTTTTAGGAAAGGAGGTGATAATCATGGAAACATTTCTTGAATTTCTACGAGAAGTTCTGAAGGGGATAGTACGAGAAATTAGCGGCTATTTCTTTCGGAAAAACGTTCTAAATAACAAGAAAACCACCCCGCGCCGTAGCAAGCAAAAGGGTGGTTCTCAGAAAAATAAATAACATTGACAACTACCACCCTTACGGTAGCAGTTGCAGGGAGAAGTGTTTGCGCACTTCTCTTTTTTCATTATATTCTAATTATACATGAAATAAACCTTAATTAAAAGTAAACTATTTATCAATATTTGTTCTTCCTCTTAAACATCTCAAAATTATATTTACCTGTCTCTTCGATAATAATTTCACATTTTTGAGTTGGATTTGTCTCAAAAGAAGTGATTTCTCCTAAGGCTCTCTCAGAAATTTGTTCACAATATTTCTTTGCAGTATGCCATTTTGCATTAAAGGTTGCTAAGCGCATCTCCACTGGAATCGTGGTGTGATTGCTTAAATAAACAATCGTATGACGGCCATTAGATTTTGTGTCGATAATATGCATCGGGTTGAACCAGACGCAATTATGTTTGAAAGGTGATATCGTCGGAAACATACAAACCCTTTGCGCCGGATTAATCATGATCGGAACCATGCTTGTTTTTCCAAGCGTTTCTTTCGAGCATTCGATAGCACCCTTTAAATTAAAGCCAATTTCTCGAATCGCATCATCTAATACATCCAATGGTGGCTTTTCAATGATAAAACTATAATGTCTCTCCATAATCCTTGTACAAAGCTTGCCCCATAAGACAAATTCTCCCATTAACAACACAGTGCTTTGATTAACGACATGACTTTTAACGATAAAAATGTCTCCCACCCCATTATCAATTATTTAATACTGGTACATTGTTACAAGACAAATTATGCATTAGGTCAATAGGCTTGGTTGTAATGAACTACTTCAACTATACCAAACTTTTAAATTGAAAATTAGAAAATTTATGAATATTTGGTGACTAATGGATAATGGTGGTTAATGGAATAATAGGAGTTCCTACTCTCCTTTAACTGAATGCTCTGGGAGAATCAATGACGTCATGCAGTTCAAGCCGATGTTCGAACTAACTTCTATTCATCATAAATTCCTTTTTTAATCGTCAATTACTAAGCTCTTTTTCAGCTTCTCTTTCGCACCTTTTCGCCACGATTTCACTGCTGAAACCGATACACCTTCCTTTGCGGCAATTTCTGCAACAGATAAATCGTCAATGCAAGTGTATAAAACCCATTTAGTCTGATTTTCTGTTAATGCCTCACAATAAGTTAATAAAAATTTCACTTCGAATGGCTGCTGTGTCGAAGGATCCTCAATAACAGTCCAAAATTCATCCTTTGGATAGACGCTCCGTTCCTCATGCTTATTGCTCTTCGTCATTTCTGACATAAATCTCCCCTTAATATAGGAATAAGCAAAGCCTGTAAAGCTACCTTTATTCGGATCGAATCGTTCATTTGCCTCCCAAAGGGCAATTAAGCCAAGCTGGAAGAATTCCTCCTGATTTTTATAAATGTGAAGTGTATGCATGATTCTGTAAATCATTCTTTCATATTGTCTCGCCAACTGCTCAAAGCTCTCCATCCTTTAATCCCTTCTGGAAAGCGCGCTTACCACTGTATTCCCGGGTTATCCTTACCATAACGGGAAAATAGATTGCTAGCGAATGAGAGAACGGTCTAAAAATTTTGCGAATTTAAGAAACGATAGGAAGAAAATCGGTCATTTTGAGATGATTATCGGTCATTTCGTGAATTTTTAACAAAAGAGGAGAAAATGATTTTTTTTAGATGAAAAATTTCTACTATACTCGTTATAGAATGCTAAGGAGCTAGAGTGATTTAACTGGTATGATTGATTTTGCAGAGGATACTATCGTCTTAATGAACCATGCTTGGCTTGGATTTTGGGAGGTCAATAAAAAGTGAAACTTCAATTAGTGGGGGCCTACAGCTCGTTAATACGGGATAAAAAATCGTATTGAAAAATCCCCCATTTATGGGGATTTTCTATGATATACTAAAAATATTAAGTGAATAAGAATTGCAGGATATAGGCGCCTTTATGGAGGCTTAATAGGGAATTCAGTGAAAATCTGAGGCTGTTTCCGCAACTGTAAGTGTGATGAAAAAGACATGCCACTGTTGAAAGAAGGAATCTTCTAGTAAATGGGAAGGGTCTTGAGTAAGTTAAAGCACGAGCCAGGAGACCTACCTTTATCTGATCGTATGAATAACTCTCTTCGGAAGCTAGGAGGATATACGGCAAATAGATGAACCTACATTTAATTTTATTTGTGCGTTTTCCTGTTTACCGCTATTTTCTCTTTTTGAAGATAGCGGTTTTTGCTGTTGGAGTTAAGCGTGCAATTTATTCATAACAATTATTCTAGGGGGACGTTTAAAAAGTGAATACGATCAGAAGATGGATGCAGGTTTTACTCGTTTTTATGATGATAGTATCTCTGTTATCACCAACTGCTGTAAGAGCTGAGGTGAGTTCGGATGAGGAATCATCATTACCTGAACAAACGGGCGCAATTGAGGATGAGCAAATTGGTACGACAGATGAATCGGAATTAGGCAATGGTGAAGAAGACAAGACACTTGAAGAAGCATCTGAACCTAAAGAAGAAAGTTTAAATGATGAATTAGTTGAAAATATTCAATTAGATGAAGAGGACGATTTAGGAACACAACTTCAAGAAAAAAGTGAAATGCTTTGGAATAAGGCTAGTTCATCATCTTCCTTAATATATGAACGGATAATGGCTCTATGGCAAACGGGTTATGTCGATCGTGATCTACTAAAGGGAAAGTCTAATGCGTCAGTGTCTTATGAAACACTAACGAATTATACAAACGCTGTCATGCAACTAGCTGTAACCCATTCAAACCCTTATTCGTATGAAAACAATAATTATGTCGAAAAACTAGCTAGTTCCCAAGTTGGCGAGGGCTATTTTTCATTTGGGTCAGATACAGATAAAAAAGCAGAGAACTTTGTTAATGCTTTATTTGCATTGGAATTCGTTGATGCAGATTACAATCGTGATACAGCGCTTACCTTTTTAGAAAGTATGAAAGAAGATATTAAAAAGCAAACGAATGGAGTACCAATTGGTTTAGCTGTTAGTGCATTAAGCAAGTATGAAGGAGAAAAGGCTCAGGCTTTACGTGAAGAGCTTCTATTACACTATAAAAACAGCGGTGCCTATTTTACACAAGGTTTAGGATTATATGTTGATAATTTATATGCGCTAGGTGAAAATCCGTTAGATGAGAAATGGTACTTGAAGATTACAGATGAAAAATATATTTCAGTCAAAGAAGCGTATAGTATTCTCATTCATCCGAATGATAGTTTTTCGTTTCATAACCGATTGAAATCTGGAGAAGCATTTGGACAGTCGAATGAATCTGTGACAGCTACACACTGGAGTTTAATTGGCCTAACATCATTGGTGAATAATAAATCAATGATTGAAGACGCAAGGGAACAATTTGCTGCAATTGAGTTTGACTTTACACCAAAGACAATTGAAGTTAGTAATGTTACACAACCCTATTTGGTCAAGGGAACAACGTTTAAGCCATCGTTCATTGTAAGAGATATGTACAGCACGCAAAGAACGGCAACGTTGAACATGCAATCATCGAATCCATCCATTTTAGACATAAACGAAAAAAATGAATTAATGGCGAAAGAAGCGGGTCAAGCTGCTATTACAGTGACTGTAGAAGGATATGAAAATATTAAAGCTGTACTAGTATTCACTGTTACTGCTGATGAGAAGCTTGTTGAGATTTTACCGAAAATTGAGAAGGCAATTGGCCATGTAACATCATCACAGGATAAATTAAGTTCCTTCGAGGATGCAGTCGCATTAAAAACATTTGGGTATGATCAGGAAAAAATAGCGAAACGGATTAACTTGTACGGTTCGCTTACATCAAGTCCCTATAATGAAGCTCGAAATATTTTATCACTTGTAGCAGCTGGGTTAGATCCATATACGTATAATGGCAAAAATTATGTGGAGATGCTACATAATCAACTAGAGACAACTGCAAACATAAGCGCTGAACATGCGGCGCAAATCATCATGGCGCAATATGTTTTAGGTGAATCTCCATCTGAAAAAGTTACCACTTCATTATTAAGTAAGCTTGTGGAAAAAGATGGGGCAAGTTATATTGAAACATTAGGTTCTCCAGATGTTAGGAGAACAGCGAAAGCCCTACAGGCGGTAACACTTATTAATAATGAACAACTTGTAACTGAAGATGCGGAGAAATTTTTAGTTGCAGAAGGAAAGCTGTTTACCTTTTTTAAGAATAATGTTCAAAATGGACAATTTAAGACTCAGCCTGAAGAGCATGCGGTAGCGGTCTTAAATTATTTAAGCTTAAAACAATTAACCTCCTTAGAGGGTTTTGATGTTCATACTTTAGCAGGCATTATTTTGGCTAACCAATATAATAACTCTTATATTACAAATGGAATGATTCCAAATCTATCAGCATTGCAATCTGAGTCAACAGGTATTGGACTAAATGCGCTAAGCTATTTATTGACATCTACAAATGCCTATACTCACTTGAAACAAAAAGACATTTCAAAGCCAACGACGATTGCGCTTCAATTACCAGACAAGGCAAAGGTAAATGTTCCTTTTGAATTAAAGGGTATGTTACTAGACCAAAATGCAAAGGTAATAGAATCTGACATAACTTGGACAGTTAACAATGAGCAGGCTTCAACAACATATACGCCTAAAGAAACAGGTTCCCTAACAATTCGTGCTGAAGCGCAAGGAATTGTTGCTGAAAAAGAAATTGAAGTAATCGATTACCAAAAAGTTTTTAGTATTAAAATTAATCCGATTGAAAATGTAGTAACTGACCAAAATATTGAGCTAACAGCTACAGTAAAAGACAGTGAGGATGAAGTTGTAACAGATGCGATCATTACTTGGGGGATTGAAGGACAAGAACCAGCATTGATGAATGGTTCAATTGTGCGTTTTCTTAAGCCAGGTAAGTATGTGATTACAGCCGAATCTGAGGGTGTTAAAGCAAAGGCTATTGAGGTAGTAGTCGAGTTAAATACTGAGTCTATCCAAACACAAGTTATTAAAGCTGTTGAAAGTATGAAGCAGTATTTAGAAAAGAAAGGGCAGTATGATTATATTTCTGCTTTAGCTTATAGCCAGGTGATAAATAATGCTGAAGCTAGTCAATATCAAATGCGTACAATTGGCCATTTACGTGAATATGGTAATCATGATGAGAAATATTCACTGTACTATGCGAAAAATATTTTACAAGCTGCAGCAGCGAGTGAGGATCCAAAACATTATGCCACATATAAAGGTCCTGTTGTTGATTTAGTTAAACCGCTTGTCGAGGCGCAGGACAAAGATGGTCATTTTACAATGTTTACTAATTTTGATAAACCATCTGTTGCGACACAAGCATGGTCAATCATTGCATTAGACTTAATAGATGAGCCGTATGATGTTGAATTAGCAATTAAAGATTTATTAAATGGTTTAAATGGACCGATTTCAGAAGGATCATATAAAGAGCAGGAATTGCGAGCGCTAGCGTTAATTGCTTTATCAAAACATCGTAATATCGAAGGTGTAGATCAACAAATAACAACGATATTAAATTACTTAAAATCACAGCAAAATGATACTGGCGGCTTTAATTATGGTGGTTATACGAATAATCCATTTGCGATTGGAACGATTATTCAAGGACTGATCGCTGTAGGAGAAAACCCATTTGATGCCAAATGGAAGAAAAACGGTAAGACAATGGTAGAGGCATTATTAACGCAACAAATTGCAACTGGCGGCTTTAAATTTGGTGATGAATTTGAAGAGGAGTATGCGTTTGCTGAATTAAAATCCACAGAGGCTGCATTTGGTGCAATAGCAGATTTATATACAAAAACATCTATGTTTAATAAATCTGTACAAATCATTGATAAATTACCTGAAATTAATGATCAAATTAAGCCGTTTATTGAAATTACAGAATTAAATTTAGAACATGATCGTCCATTATTATCGGTAGAGATTAAGGCCTTTGATAATATTGATGGGGAATTATCCCCAAAGGTTGCTTTAAACGGAAAGCCTGTTTATTCAGTAGATAATAGATTTAAAGCAATCGTTCAAAAGGGAGTAAATTCTTTAGAAGTGTCAACGGTGAACTCTTTAGGTAATGCAACTGCTGAGACGATACCAGTGTTATTCCAAAATGCTGAGGTTAAATCTGTTCCGCAAGTAGCTGTTCATGTAAAAGGGTTGAATGGAGCTAATCTATATACGGATACGGCTATTTTAGAAGACGGTGATACCGCTTATTCAGTACTTGTAAAGGCGATTGGCAAACACAATATTATATCACGCCCCTATGATAAGGGTGTATATATTGTAGGAATTAATAATTTAAAAGAATTAGATTATGGTCCAAATAGTGGTTGGATGTATCGGATTAATGGATCTTTCCCGGATGTTTATGCTGGTCAAATCGAGTTAAAGGATGGAGATGTGCTCGAATGGCTATATACGAAGGATCTAGGTAAAGATGTCGGCTACGTTCCACCAGCTAATCAAAACGGAGAGTCTAGCGGCAGTGGTGGTGGTACAATCAATTCAGATAGTCAAGAAATAATCGATTTTGAGACAATCCAACAAATGCTAAAGGACGATGCCTCTCAGATAATGATCAAAGATAAGAAAGGGAATAAGGTAGAAATCCCTAAAGCATCTTTACAGCTACAAGCAGGAGAAAAAGTGTTTGTTGATGTGAATCAACACCAAGATGGAAAAGTAATTAAGGCGACATTCAATATTGTGAATAAAGATGGCACAATGAGGCCGCTTATGACTGGAAAGGGCTATGTGAAAATTACGATTCCAGCAACAAATATTTCAAAAAACACGGTTGTGTTGCAATTAATGAATGGCAAATATCGAGCTATACCACATGTAATGAAAGATGGGCAAATTATTATTCAAACAAAAACGCCTGGAAAATTTTTTGTAACGGAGCAAATGGTTACATTCTCCGATTTAGCTAAAGCATTTAATCAAGAGGAAATTGAATATTTAGCAAATCGCCATGTTATTAATGGATATGAGGATGGGACATTCAGACCGAATCATACGATTACGCGTGCGCAATTTGCCGCGATTATATCACGTACTTTAGGTCTACAGGCTCATTCTAAAACAATGTTTGCAGATATTAAGGGTCAATGGTATGAGGAAGACGTCCAAGCCCTTTATGAAGCTGGAATTACATCAGGCAAAACAGCTACTGCATTTGATCCGAATGCGCCAATTACACGTCAACAAGCAGCTGCGTTTATGTCACGAATTTTAGAATATGTAGCTTTTGAAACAAGTATTAAATCAGCACCTTATAAAGATTTGTCAGCTATCTCTAACCAATTCAAAGAGAGCATCGATTTACTTTATACATTAGACATCATGGTAGGTTCTGAACATTTATTTAATCCAAAAGGAAACTTAACAAGAGAACAAGCTGCTAAAATTATTAAACGAACATTAAATGTTGCAGAATTAATGTAAATGGGGCTGTCTAAAAAGTCCAATTTAGAGTAAATACACTAAAACTCAAAACCTAAGAATGTTGATTTTACGGCATTCTTGGGTTTTGGTTTTTTAATTTTCAAGCTGAAATATTACTTTTCGGACAGCTCCATTTTAAGTCAAGTATAACTGTTTGAAGTGAGATAACTGTCGGAGGCTATGTATGCGTCATCAAGTAAAAATAATTAGTAATGGATAGCTTGTCTTTTTGTGTGGCTGCCATAACAGCCATTACAGGATTTTCATTAGGTGCAGAAGCAGGATTTTTGACAGGTGCCCTTTCAGCATTTGTATCAAATATATTATTTGGACAAGGCCCATGGACACCTTTTCAAATGTTCTTCTGGGGGATGATTGGTTTTATCGCAGGATTATTTAGTCATAAGAAAAATATATATACATCAAAATTATTTATTTTGCTTTTCTCCCTTTTTGCAGGTGTATTCTTTTCGTTTGGGATGGACATTTGGGGGATAATTTCGCTGAGCGGATTTTTTTCTTGGCAGGCGTATGTCGTTGCATCAGGGACAGCCCTTCCTTTTACAATTGTCTACATTGTAGGTAGTCTTGTATTTTTATTATTGTTACTCAAACCGTTAACAGAAAAACTAAATCGAATGAAAACAAGTATGGGGTTTTTTAGAGAAATACCGGGATGGTTCTCACGTTTCATTGGGAGGAACATTACCGAAATGAAATCCTCCGAGAAATAAAATGGATTGAAGAGCTGTCGTTGGGCAAGGTAGATAAAGTTGTTAATCAATCGATTGATCGAACGATAAAAAATTGTTTCAATCAACCGATTGATTGATAAAAACAGCATCTAATGGGTGATATTCCCTTTTTGCGAAAATAAATTGTCGTCGGATTCGTTGAACAAGCCTCGTCGTGAACGAAGTAGTCGCCAAGCGTAATAAAATGAAGCTGACTTTTATTTACATACAGGGTTGGGAGCAGATGCTCATGTGTGTTTTTGTTTTTAATTTGAAAAAAGCAGCTTGAAGATCAAAGAATAGGCTTAACTATTCGTTTGCTGTACGTGTGGATTACTGTTGATGATGCTGTTCTCGGAGCTTTTTTTCATGCTGGATTGTTTTGATTGAAACGAAATCGATTGTTTCCTGTGCTTCTCTCAACTCAACGCGAAATCCGTCCATCTTCTTTTCAACGCGCTCTAATCGATCTTCAATCTTATCGAACCGCCTATCGACTTGCTCGAATCTCTTATCGACTTGCTCGAATCTCTTATCAACTTGCTCGAATCTCTTATCGACCTGATCAAATCTCTTATCAACTTGCTCGAATCTCTTATCAATCTGTTCAAATTTCTTATCGACCTGATCAAACCGCACGTCGATTTGTTCGAATCTGTCCTCCATCTTAACTGCATGCAGATTCAGTGCATTAAGAATTTCCTTTAACATCGTTTTTTCTTCCATTTCTACACCTCCCTCCTCAAACCATTATACATAAAACAATCATTGATTGTCATGAGAAGGAAAGATTTGTCGAATAAAGTGAAATTTGAAAACGTATCTGCGAGTTCCGTAGTGCCAATGTGAGTTTTTATTAAGAAAAGCACTTAATGAAGCAGGCGGATTGAAGAAGGAATAAGTTAGAATGAGTGGAAGGAAAATCTAATCAAGCATTCTTTCATTAAAGATGAAGACTGACTTAAATTATTCATATTGTCTTCAATGGCTTGGCAAAAAGGAAGGCGCAGCGAGCCCCTCTCCCTGCTTTATTGTCAGGTTGTTAAATGTCAAATCCTATGAAACTCCTTTCGCTGATGATGGCGATGGGGGTTTTTCAACCTTTACTTTGAAAAGATGCCGCTAAAGGAAGGAATAGAGCACCATTTCCGTGGTATCTCCTGAAAAGATGCTGCAAAAGTTAGGAATAGAGCACCATTTTCGTGGTATCCCTTGAAAAGATGTCGCAAAAGTTAAGAAAAGAGCACCATTTCCGTGGTATCTCCTGAAAAGATGTCGCAAAAGGAAGGATTAGAGCACCATTTCCGCGGTATCCCATGAAAAGATGAAACAAAAGGAAGGAATAGAGCACCATTTAAATGGTATCTCCTAAAAAGATGCTGATAAAGGAAGGAATAGAGAA
>JAEWDX010000123.1 GCA_023389895.1 Bacillota bacterium | reverse complement strand
TCTTATACACGATCTCACGGACCCAACATACTAAACTGATTCAAATAAGGATGTGAAGTTGGTCGGTTTATAATACGGACTCTATATTGGTCCTAGGGGCTGTTCGACCTTACTTCACTTCTACTATTGTTAGTATGTTTCTAACTAATAATATTTAATGTCTTTTATATAAAAGCACACTTAAATGGAACAACAAGTTGACTCTCTTAGTTGACTAAAACTTTGTTTTGAAAGTAGATTCTATTATCTTTTATATCAGAAAATATATTTTATCAGATAAACTTTTAGTTCACAAAGCTATGCTTAGTGTTGGTATCATAGCAAAAATGATACTCTAGGGGTTCAAAATTTGGATCTTTTATGTCATTCCTCAACAATGTGAACGGATATATTCTGCATCACGTTTAAAGTCCAAATAAATATCAAGAATTAGATCCTCTTGATTCAATTCATAATCTATAAAGCACCATGGATCTTTAATATTTAATGTCTTTTGAAACCCAAAATATTCTTGGTTAAAATCTTTCATTTTCGGTCATCTCGGATAAAAATAATTATCATAGTAATAAAGTATAGTAATTTTCCTAAAATAAAAACTACCATTTATACCAATATATGATATAATTAGATAAAAATGGAGGTTATTTTAATGAGATTAAAAACTATATTTCTATCATTTATAGCTGTACTAGGATTATGTTTATTATTTACACCAGTGAAAGATGCTTATGCAGAAGAAATAATAGAAAAGCCTACAATATTATTTTTTGACGAAAATGATAATCAAATTTTTCCTTATTCAGAAGAAGAAATTGAACAAATGTTCCAAGAACATCAAGATAAACAAGATATTATTCCATTTGCAGATTGGTCTATTTATTCATTTGGGAGAACTACCTTCCGGAATAACATTTGGATAGGAGGTGGATCATCAACAGTATTTTATAATCCAGGAACTATTCATCTAGAGAGTGCTCAAGAAACTAATCCAATTACAGTTAATGCTTATACTGGTGGAAATAAAGCAGGAAGTGTTTATATTAATGGGGGTTGGATAGGAGGAGTGCATATTCCTTTTACTCATTTAGCTCGAGGAAAAAGTTATAGTTTTGAACTTGTAAATGAATCAACTTATACTGCAGTTTTTGATAAAGGACAAGTTTGGTACAATGGTAAATAATAATTGACTTACCCCAGTCAAGTAGACAGCATTAAAAAACGATTAAACCACCGAGTTCCGATATTCAACTGAAGCTCATGGTTTAATCGTTCGTTTTTGTAATCTTTTAAAATTGTTGCTATATAGATGTTCCAATGTTTTCATTTGAATTAGAATGCGAATGCTCAACTATCGAGATCGAGAAGCGTAATTAACCTCACCATTAATTTGGTAAAAAGTATTTGAAGAAAAAAAACGGATGGAGTTTTCTGGGTAGCCCCTTGTTCTACGCATGAAACGCTGGAGTACTGGCCCATGTCTAAAGACATACTGAAAGGTCCGCCAACCGCAC
This sequence comes from Bacillota bacterium, assembly GCA_023389895.1. GTDB lineage: Bacteria > Bacillota > Bacilli > Bacillales > Cytobacillaceae > Cytobacillus. The sequence goes on along the minus strand of JAEWDX010000123.1, from coordinate 2,222 downwards.
TCCGTTTTCACGCTACCACTAAAGTGGTCCCATTGGTTGTTTTCGATGGTATAACGGGCGATTTCCTAAAAGCCCAATTAGGACCGGGAAATATTTATACTTCTAATGGTGTTGTGGATTTTGTGAAGCCTCTTATTGAACATTATAACGAGAAATTTCCAAAGACTATCCTACCATTCCTACGTGGGGATAGTGGTTTTGCCGTACCAGCTTTATATGATTTATGTGAAGCTGAATCGGTCTTCTTTGTGATCCGTTTAAAATCAAATGCCAATTTGCAATGTCTTGCGGATGAACTGCATCCTTCTTCTATCCCCTATGATTCTACAAAGAAATAGTGCTATTATGAAGAAACCGAAATCAAGCAAAATCGTGGTCAAAGCCGAGAAAAGTGGTCATTCAATCTGTTCGTCCTGCAGTCGAATTCTTTTTTACACATTCATTCTTTGTGACGAACTTGCTTGAAACATTCTCTCCTAAAGATATCGCCAATGTGTACAAGAAAAAAGGTACGATGGAAAACTATATCAAGGAAGCTAAGAATGGCTTTGGCTTGGACAAAATGAATAGTCATGCTTTCCAGGTTAATGAAGCTAAGATGATGTTGAGTCTGTTGGCCTATAACTTAACGAATTGGTTGCGAACGCTTTGTTTTCCAGAAGGACAATAAACCATGCAAATTGAAACCATTCGTACAAAAATCATAAAAGTAGCTAGTAAATTAGTGAAGTCGGGACGATCGCTTTACTTTAAGTTGTTCTCTAGTTTTGTGTACCAAGAATTCTTTTAGGAGGTACTTCGGAAAATTCAACATCTAAGGCTCGAATAAACTATACTAATATACGTTTAAAAATTCTTAATGTTAGACCAATGGGATAGTATGCCCAAAAATAGGGAAGTTCGGCACAAACGAGTTTAATTTTTACCAAACTAAGGAGATTATCTTCTATCTTCCGTCAATAGGCTAATAAATTTAGATTAAGGGCTTCTATTTACGTTGTAATCTTCGAGTATGAATAATTCAGGTTCCATGTTGTATGTGCTAAACTTTTATTATCCATCTTGAGCCCCCTTTCGTATGAAGTCGGTTGACCAGACCTGAATTCATTGTACGACTGGAGTTTTTTTCTTGTCCATAGCTAAAAACTCTTTTGGAACCCTTCGCAAGGGGTTTTCATTTCTATAAAAAAAAGAGAGACTAACGAAAAGTCTCCCTTTACATGCCTTTATTAAAATACCCGCTCTTTAAACTGAGCTAATTTCTCTAAAGAAGATTTATCAACATCAGCATGCAAGCTGTTGCCGTGGGAATCCATTGTGACGACTGCTGTAAAGCCTTCGACGCGTAAATGCCACATTGCTTCTGGGATACCGAATTCCATTAGGTCAACACCTTCAACTTCTTTAATACAGTCCGCATAATATTGAGCGGCGCCACCGATCGCATTTAAGTATACACCGCCATGCTCTTGAAGGGCTGCTAATGTTTTCGGTCCCATGCCGCCTTTACCGATGACAGCGCGAATACCGAATTTCTTCATAATATCGCCTTGGTATGGCTCTTCACGAATACTAGTTGTTGGACCAGCCGCTTTTACATGCCACTTTCCTTCCGCATCCTTCAGCATAACGGGACCACAGTGGTAAATGACTTGCCCATTTAGATCAACTGGAGCGTCATTACTCATTAAATGATGGTGAATAGCGTCACGGCCTGTGTACATTCTGCCGTTAATTTGCACGACATCTCCAACCTTCAGGCTACGAATTTGTTCTTCCGTAATCGGCGCTTGCAATGAAATCACCTTATTTGTTGTTTCAGCGGCTGCAGCTGTTTCCTTTTCTGCCTCTGATGCAGCAAAGTCGATGTTTTCTCCTTCTTGATACATCCATTCCTTGATTTCACCAGTCTCCGGATGTACCGCAACGCCTAAACGACGGAATGCCCAGCAATTATAGGCAACGGAAACGAAAAAGCTAGCAGGGATACGGTTCATCACACCAATTTTACAGCCTAGAAGCGTTGTTTCGCCGCCGAAGCCCATCGTTCCAATGCCAAGCTTATTGGCATTTTCCATCACATATTCCTCAACTTTACGTAAATCCTCATGTGGATTCACATCCTCAACCGACCGGAAAAGTTGAGCTTTTGCTAAATCATAACCAGAAGAACGGTCTCCACCGATACCAACGCCGATGAAGCCCGCACTACAGCCCTGTCC
>JAEWDX010000082.1 GCA_023389895.1 Bacillota bacterium | reverse complement strand
GTATGAATGTATTAACGCATTAATTGATGAAGATAGCTTTTATGAAGTCAAGAAGCTTTTTGCCCCGGAAGTGATTACTGGATTCTCACGAATAAGTGGAAGGACTGTTGGGATCATCGCTAATCAGCCGCGCGTAAAGGGAGGCGTGCTGTTCGTAGACTCTGCGGATAAGGCCGCGAAATTCATCCAATTATGTGATGCTTTCCATATTCCATTGCTATTTCTGGCCGATGTGCCAGGGTTTATGATCGGAACGAAGGTTGAAAGAGCTGGTATTATTCGCCACGGCGCAAAATTAATTGCTGCCATGTCAGCTGCAACTGTGCCGAAAATATCTGTTATTGTTAGAAAGGCATACGGTGCCGGGCTATACGCAATGGCTGGTCCTGCATTCGAGCCAGATTGTTGCATTGCCTTGCCGACCGCACAAATAGCCGTTATGGGTCCGGAGGCAGCAGTTAATGCTGTATATTCAAATAAAATAAATGATATAACTGATCCGAAAGAAAAACAGGCATTTGTTCAAGAAAAGCAGCGTGAATATAGTGAGCATATCGATATTTATAAGCTTGCTTCAGATTTGATCGTTGACACAATCGTCGCTCCTAATCGTCTAAGAGCAGAGCTTATTCAAAGATATAATATGTACGAAACGAAGGAAGTAATATTTAGTAATCGAAAGCATCCTGTATATCCAGTATAATTCTTTCATTACCCCTCCTTGAGGGGCTTTTTGCTTATTATCTTATTGTTTAACCGGAGTACTTTTCTAATTTTCCGTGTTTTTATTATGTTTTTCACCAATGTATCCGCAAATTCTGCTAAAATATGACTTGATACATCGTAATGACTTTATAAATTCAATAGCTCTTTTTACCTTCCGAGAGGTGGTTTGAAAATGAAAATCGGGATTATTGGCGGAGGTTCAATTGGCCTGCTTTTTGCATTTTATTTAAATAAATATCATGATATAACGATTTATGTCCGTTCAGATGAGCAAGCCGAACGACTAAATTCTCACGGTCTTATTTTTGAAAAAGATAAAATAATGATAAAGGAAAAAATAAAATCTCAAGTATTTTCAAGTTGGACGGGTGAAGAGCATTTAACAATTGTTGCAGTAAAGCAGTATCAATTACATAATGTTTTGCGTGAGCTAAAAGCTGCCAAAACGGAAAAAGATTCTTCCTTTCTATTTGTTCAAAACGGCATGGGGCATTTGAAATGGCTAAATGAATTAGAGTCTGAAAATATTTTTGTTGGATCTGTTGAACATGGTGCATTGAAGGTGAATGGCAATCATGTCATTCACACCGGAGAGGGTAAAACAAAGATTGCTTTATTTCAAGGAGAAAATATATCTAATTTAAAATGGATAGCTCAACCAGCAATAGGAGCGTTTCCGTTTGTTTTTGAAGAAGATTATTACGGAATGCTGCTTCAGAAGCTAATTATTAATGCCGTTATTAATCCGCTGACAGCGATTCTTTCTGTTCCAAATGGAGAATTGATTGAAAATCAGCATTATTATCAAGTATTTGAAAAAATGTTTCTTGAGGTAAGTTCTGTTCTTACCATAACAAATAAGAATAAAGTTTTTAGCCAATTAGAAGAAGTTTGTAAAAAAACTGCGGCAAATCGTTCATCAATGCTTAAAGATCTTGATGAAAAGAGGCAAACGGAAGTGGATGCAATTTTAGGGTATGTACTTGAAAAGGGTAGAGAAAAGGCGATTAATACTCCTCTTACAACAAGCTTTTATTATTTGATTAAGGGAAAGGAGTATGAAGAAGGAGAGAGAGAAAAATGAGTTCTGTTTTCTCAAGTATTATTGCAACACTTGTAACTGTCCCCATTTTAGGGTATTTGCTTGTTTTCATTATTTGTAAGCAATGGACGAAACAGCATCGACGCTCTGTTCATCTTGCGCTTGATATAAGTACAATTTTATTTATAATTTCCGTGCATTATCTAATTTTTACTATTTGGCAGAAGTCTTATTTATGGGTAATTATCCTTTCCATGCTGTTTATCGCGATGATTTTTGTCGTTATTCATTGGCGCTTTAAACAGGAGATTAATATTCCTTTAGTATTTCGAGGCTATTGGCGCTTTAATTTTCTTCTCTTTTTTTCGGCATATATTGTGCTAATTATTATTGGTTTAGTTAAAAGTGTATCCTCATTTGTCTCAATGCCATGAAGCAGGTACTCCTGCTTTTCTTTCCGTTTCAGATAATGCTATACTCTTATGGTGAATAATTTGGAATAAATAACATATATCCAAAATAATCAGATAATGAAAAGAAATAGTTAAATAAGAAAGGAAGTTCTTAAATGGAGATATTGAATCTCTCCTTGCCGGCTACAAACCGGTTTGCAACAGAATATCTTGCCGAGACGAAGGAGATCCTTGAGTATTTCCATTATCGGTATAATGATCATTCTGATTACAAGAAACGAATAGAAGAATTGAAAGAACGCTCTTTTATGCGAACGGAGCTTGCTAATCATATTGAACTGTACATGGATAAGTATCCTACTTCTGAAAAGGTAAAACGTTCAATAGAAAAGTTGAAAATGACAAATAGTACGGTTGTAATAGGTGGGCAGCAGGCAGGGATTCTAACAGGTCCCCTTTATACCATTCATAAAGTTCTTTCAATTGTCGCTCTTGCAAAGCAAAAGGAAGCAGAATTAAATATTCCTGTCGTTCCTGTGTTTTGGATAGCAGGCGAGGACCATGATTATCAAGAAGTTAATCATATATTTATCGAAAGAGATCATAAAATCGAAAAAAAGATCTACCCAGAAAAACTTTTTGATAAAAGAATGGTTTCAGCTATTTCTCTTAATCAAGAGTTATGTAATCATTGGGTTGAAGCAATTATTCAATCATTTGGAGAAACGGAGCATACGAAAGATTTACTTCACATGATAAGAACAGCAATTAATAAATCAAAAACCTTTGTTGATTTTTTTTCCTACATCATTATGGAGCTATTTAAAGATACGGGACTGCTTATTATTGATTCAGGAGATGAAAAGCTAAGGAAGCTTGAAAAAGAATTTTTTCTGAAACAAATTAGTTGTTTTTCGGACATTACGAAAAGCGTTAAGCAACAGCAGGCTGAATTAAAAAATGACGGATTTTCAAATGCAATTGAAATAAGCAATCAGGCAGTAAATCTTTTTTATTATGATGAAAAACATCATGATCGTGTATTGCTTGAATATGACAGTCAGGAAAACCTATTTATTGGTAAAGACAATCATCTGAAATTCTCATTAGATGAAATGTTAGAAATGGCTGGGGAATTTCCGGAAAAATTGAGTAATAATGTTGTGACACGACCGTTAATGCAGGAATGGCTATTTCCAACACTTGCCTTTATTGCAGGGCCAGGAGAAATTGCCTATTGGGCAGAGTTGAAAAAAGCATTTGAATGGTTTGAATTGAAAATACCGCCGATTGTTCCGCGAATAAATATTACCTTTTTGGACAGGTCGATAGAAACAGATATAGTGGAGCTTAACCTTGATCTATTTGAAATCCTTACGAATGGAATAGAAAAAGAGAAAGATAAATTTCTAGAATCGATTAAAGATCATGATCTTGATAAGTTATTTGAAAAAACGAAACAGGACTTTCTCCTAAATTATAAGCAAATACAAGATTATGCTAAGGGAAAAGGGAACGGGCTAATCCCATTACTATTGAAAAACGAAGCCGGCTTATTAAAGCAAATTGATTTTATGCGAGACAAGTTTGAACAATCAGCTAAAATAAAGCATGAAGTAGTTTTGAATAAATTTAATCGAGTAGAAAATGCTCTATTGCCTGCTGGCTCACCACAGGAGAGAATGCTGAACGGATTATATTTTATTAATCAGTATGGTATTGATTTTATTCATGAACTGTTAAAATGTTCTTTCACTTTTGATGGAACTCATAAGGTAATAAAAATTTAATGACACAAATCTAAATCGAATCATATCTATTTCATCTTTCAAAAATAGACTTCATTCCTTAGTGAATGAGGTCTATTTTTGTTGGAGAAAAGAGAGAGGCAAAATAATTTGGTAACTATTGTTAGGAAAAGTAGAAAGAAAATCATGAAGAAAAAATGAAATATGGCAGGATTTTTAATTGGATTAAAGAATTATAAAAAATATGTGGAGGAAAGTGGGGGATTGTGGTACATTGGAGTTAGAAAGTGGGGGTAGTAGGTATGTTTATGGGAGAGTATCATCATAACGTTGATAATAAAGGCCGTTTAATCATACCTGCCAAATTCCGTGAAGGCTTAGGTGAAACCTTTGTGCTCACACGGGGATTGGATCAATGTCTGTTTGGCTACCCTATGGAAGAGTGGAAGCTTCTTGAAGAAAAGCTGAAAGGATTGCCACTTACAAAAAAGGATGCCCGCGCATTTACTCGTTTTTTCTTTTCGGGGGCTACTGAATGTGAAATTGATAAGCAAGGCAGAATAAATATAACTTCCCCACTGCAAGCATACGGCAAATTGGAAAGAGAATGTGTCATATTAGGTGTATCTGACCGGATTGAGATATGGAGCAAAGATATTTGGGAAGAGTATTTCGCAGGCTCAGAGGAATCATTTGCAGAGATTGCGGAAAATATGATTGGGTTTGATATATAGAGAGCGAGTTGACAACTATGTTTGAACATACAACTGTATTATTGAAAGAAACTGTTGATGGTTTAAGGATAAATCCTGATGGCATTTATGTAGATTGCACATTAGGTGGAGCAGGACATAGTGAATTGATTTTGTCGAGGCTCTCGGAAAAAGGTAAGCTCTATGCATTTGATCAGGATGACATTGCCATAGCTCATGCCCAAGAAAAGTTAAGTAAATACGGGGATAAGCTTATATTAATTAAAAGCAATTTCAAAAATTTAAAGTTTGAACTTGAGCAAATAGGTGTACAAAAGGTTGATGGCGTCTTGTATGACCTTGGTGTTTCATCACCACAGATAGACACTCCAGAGCGCGGATTCAGCTATCATCATGACGCGCCACTTGATATGAGAATGGATAGAGACGCCGGTCTTTCAGCTTATGATGTTGTGAATCATTGGAGTTATGCTGACCTTGTGAGAATTTTCTTCCAATATGGTGAAGAAAAGTTTTCTAAGCAAATTGCGAGGAGAATTGAAGCAACAAGGGAAATAACTCCTATCAATACAACAGGTGAGCTTGTTGAACTTATTAAAGATGTAATTCCAGCTCCAGCAAGAAGAAAAGGTGGACATCCTGCTAAGCGGATTTTTCAAGCCATTCGAATTGCAGTCAATGATGAATTAAGAGTATTTGAAGATTCACTTCAACAAGCGATTGAGCTTTTAAATCCTGGTGGGAGAATTAGTGTTATTACATTCCATTCACTTGAAGATCGTATTTGCAAGGTTGCCTTCAAGAAAGCAAGTGAGATTCCTAATTTGCCACACGGATTACCGGTTATTCCTGATGAATTTAAGCCTGTGATCAAGCTTATTACGAGAAAACCACAGCTACCATCTGAAGAGGAGCTAGAAAACAATAACCGCGCCCGATCTGCAAAACTAAGAATTGCAGAAAAACTATAGACTAATATTAAAATGAAGAAGCAGGAGGGGGAAAATGGGTAATTTAGCTCGAAAGTATCAACAAGAACAACGGCACATCCAGCAACATGAACAGCAAAAACAAAAGATTAGCGTTCCTCAAAAGGTAAAGGTTAAACATCCATGGCTTTCCCCTGGTGAAAAGTTTTTAGGAGTACTATTTACTGCTATCGTTTGTTATGGAGCTGTACATATTATCTCGAATGAAGCTGAGATATACGAAATGAATAAGGAAATTCAAGATACGAAAACATTAATACAAGAACAAACAAAGGTTAATGGAGATTTAGAAATGCAAATTGGAGAATTAAGTGCATACGATCGTATTTGGGAAAAAGCAAAAGCGTTAGGTTTACAACTAAATGAAAATAATGTAAAGGCTGTGGAAGATGAATGATCAAGAAGCAGCCAAACATTAACTTTGGAGCAGCAATATTATTTGTGATATTTTGCCTGCTCTTTTTTGTATTACTCTTTCGCTTTTTATCTATTCAAGTTACCGGTGAAGTTAAGGGACAAGCATTAGCAGCAAAAGCAACTCAGAAGTATCAAAGGGAAAGGGTCATTGAAGCAAAACGTGGAAGTATATATGATCGGAATGGCGAGGTTATTGCGACAGATACAAATTCTTATAAGCTAGTCGCGATCTTAGATAAAAAAATGACAACAAATAAGAAAAAACCGCAGCATATCGTTGATCCTCAAAAAACCGCGCGCGAGCTCTCGAAAATAATTGAGATGAATGAGTCAGATATATATCGTATATTAACGAAAATAAACCCAAAGACAAATGATGTATATGCCCAAGTTGAATTTGGAAAAGCTGGTCGTGACTTATCAAATCAGACGAAACGAGAGATTGAGGATTTGAAGTTGCCGGGCATTACTTTTATTAAAGACTCTAAACGATTTTATCCGAATGGGGTTTTTGCTTCCCATTTAGTTGGATATGTTGAAAAGAAAGACTTAGGTAATAATCAAACAGAGACAGTCGGAATGCTCGGGATTGAACAAAGCTTAAATGATGTTTTAACAGGTGAAAATGGCAAATTCGACTATGAAAGTGATATTTGGGGCTATTTATTACCGGATGGAAAGGAAAAGATTACTCCCGCTAAAAATGGAAAGGATATTTATTTAACAATTGATAAAAAAATCCAAACATTTCTTGAAGACTCCATGAATAAGGTTGATAGTGAATATAAACCAGAAAAGATGATTGCTGTTGTCGCGGATGCGAAAACGGGGGAAATTTTGGCGATGTCACAAAGACCTTCGTTTCATCCAAAAACGAAGGAAGGTATTGAAGGAACTTGGCATAATGAAGTAATTGAAAATTCTTTTGAGCCTGGGTCAACGATGAAGATTTTCACTTTAGCAGCAGCAATAGAAGAAGGCGTTTTTAATCCAGGAGAAGCTTTTAGATCCGGGCAATATGTTGCTTATCCGAATACGCGGCCAATTCGTGACTGGAATAATGGAAATGGGTGGGGGCCGATCACTTATTATGAGGGAGTTCAGCGCTCTTCGAATGTAGCGTTTGCGAAGCTTGTGAAAGAAAAGCTGGGATTTGAAACATATCGGGAATATTTAACAAAATTTCGGTTCGATGATCCAACAGGTATTGAATTGCCGAATGAAACAGGTGGGAAAATTCTTTACAATTGGCCGATAGAGAAAGTTACTACTGCTTTTGGCCAAGGATCTGCCATTACGCCGATCCAGCAAGTCCAAGCAGCGACCGCCATCGCTAATGGTGGGAAAATGATGAAGCCCCATATTATAAAAGAAATTGTTGATCCGAATAAGGAAGGGTCAGTAGAAAAAACAGAACCCGAAGTAGTCGGTACACCAATATCGGCTGATACGGCAACACAAGTTAGGAATATACTGGAATCAACCGTGTCTTCTCCAAAAGGAACGGGATATAATTTCTATCGGATTGATGGATATGAAATTGCCGGCAAAACAGGTACAGCACAAATTCCTAATCCGCGTGGAGGTTACTTAGAAGGTCGGCAAAATTATGTATTCTCATTTTTAGGAATGGCTCCGAAAGATGATCCAGAATTAATTGTTTATGTTGCGGTTCAAAAGCCACAAATTACCATTAACCAAAATGGTGCAGATCCTGTAGCTAAGATTTTTAAGCCGGTTATGAAGAGTAGTCTCCAATACTTAAATGTCCAGCCGGTAAAACAAGCAAAATCTCACGATCAAAATGTTGAGAATGTTGTTGGCATGTCTGTTGATAAAGCGATTGAAAAGTTTACTGCATTAGATCTGAAACCGATCATAATCGGAAATGGAAATAAAGTAGTGAGCCAATTACCTAGTGCGAATTCGAAAGTTCTGGTAGGTGAAAAAATAATTATTCGCACAGATGGAAATATGACGATTCCTGATATGATGGGATGGTCATTAAGAGATGTGATGAAAGTGGCGGAAATTGGGAAGTTAAACTTAAATTCAATTGGCAGCGGATATGTAGTGAAACAAAATATTACGCAGGGATCATCTGTAAAAGAAGGGGAATATTTAATTATTGAGTTTGAAACACCTGACCAGAAATATGAAAACCCTGATGATTTAGACGAAGTCCAAGAAACGGATCCAGAAGTTGGGCAAGAAAATGACGAGGAAGTTGATTCAGTAAGGGATTAAGCTTATCGCTTCAGCTCATCACGTATGCGCAGTTTCCTTAGGCATTTCTGTATTCTATTCGCATGCGTACAAGCATATATTGGAACGAGCCATAATCTAAGGAGGTTCGTTCTTATATGCGTGTTTCAAATGTAACTGTTAGAAAGCGATTAACTGCTGCGTTAATTGTTGGTGTATTAATTTTCTTTATTATTGATTTACGCCTTGGGTATGTGCAATTTTTTTTAGGTTCAGTTTTAACTGATGGTGCAAGAGAATTATGGAGCAGGGATATTCCTTTTGAGCCGGAACGTGGTCAAATCGTTGACAGGAATGGGGTTGCACTTGCAACGAATATAAGTGCACCAACAGTTTATGTTGTTCCTCGTCAAATTAAAGATGCGACAGATACAGCAGAAAAGCTAGCTGCCATTTTAAATGTTGCAAAAGAAAAACTATATAAGGAAATCACTTCAAATGAGAAGGATGTAAGAATAACAGGTGGAAGAAAAATCTCCCACGAAAAAGCAAAGGAAATTAGAGCATTGAATATTGCTGGTGTATATATTGGCGAGGATTCTAAACGATATTATCCATTTGGTAATTATTTATCCCATGTGCTTGGTTTTGCTGGGATTGATAATCAAGGATTAATGGGATTAGAGCTATATTATGATAAAGAGCTTAGTGGCGAAAAAGGCTCTGTTAAATTTTATGCAAATGCAAAAGGCGAACGAATGAATGATATGGCAGATGACTACGCTCCGCCTATTGATGGCTTAGATTTAAAATTGACAATCGATTCGAAGATTCAAACAATTGTCGAAAGAGAATTGGATAATGCGCAAATAGCCTATAATCCAGATGGGATTATCGCTATTGCAATGAATCCGAATAACGGAGAAATACTTGCGATGTCGAGTAGGCCGAATTTTGATCCGGCTAATTTTCAACATGTATCTCCAGAAGTTTATAATCGTAATCTCCCAATTTGGAGTACTTTTGAGCCAGGATCCACTTTCAAAATTATTACTTTGGCTGCCGCATTAGAAGAAGGAAAAGTTAATTTGGAAAAAGATCATTTTCATGATCCAGGCTATGTTAAAGTTGGTGGTTCGAGACTAAGATGCTGGAAAAGGGGAGGACATGGGAGTCAGTCTTTCCTTGAAGTTGTTCAAAATTCCTGTAACCCCGGCTTTGTTGAATTAGGTGAAAGGCTAGGAAAAGAAACATTATTTAAATATATTCATGATTTTGGCTTTGGAGAAAAGACTGGGATTGATTTGCAAGGGGAGGGAAAGGGGATTCTCTTCAATCTCGATAGAGTTGGCCCAGTTGAGCAGGCAACAACGGCATTCGGACAGGGAGTATCTGTGACACCCATTCAACAAGTTGCAGCCTTATCGGCAGCGATTAATGGTGGAACCTTGTATACACCATATGTTGCAAAAGAATTGATTGATCCACGAACTGGTGAAATCGTGATGCGCAAAACACCTTCAACAAAAAGAAATGTCATTTCTAAAGAAACATCCGATAAGATTAGATATGTACTTGAAAGTGTTGTCGCACAAGGAACGGGAGGAAATGCATTTGTTGAAGGGTATCGAGTTGGTGGGAAAACAGGAACAGCCCAAAAAGCTCAAGGTGGAAGGTATTTAGAAAACAACCATATCGTTTCATTTATTGGTTTTGCTCCGGCAGATGATCCTGAGCTTGTTGTTTATGTTGCGGTTGATAATCCAAAAGGGACCGTGCAATTTGGTGGTGTTGTTGCAGCACCGATCGTAGGAAACATTATGGAAGATAGCTTAAGAACAATGGGAGTTCCGCCAAGAACAGGGCAAATCACGAAAAAGATGAAATGGAATGATACCCCCATGGTCGAAGTTCCTGATTTAGTCGGAATTTCAAAAGTAGAGCTAGGCGAATTATTAATTAATTTAAAGATTGATGCAAGTGGAGTCGGCGATATTGTTGTAAAGCAAACTCCAGAGCCTGGTGTTAAATTAAAGGAAGGCTCGACAATTAGACTATATTTTGATAAACAACAATAAGAACATATTTTTCCAATTAATAGTCTAATAAACAAATAGCTAAAACTCTCGTTTTCATGTAAAATGAAAATCGCAATGATTTTTGGCTGTTTAAAAAATACAAGAGACGTTTCCGCTTTAATGAGTTGTAAATCATTTAGTGAGGGGATTGAATGTAAAATGAAATTACATACGCTCTTGCATTATTTGCAGCCACATATGCCTTTTTCTAAAGAAGACCAAACAATTATTTCAATTGAAAATGATAGCCGCCATGTTAAGCAGGGGAGCCTATTTATTTGTATTAAAGGTTTCACTGTTGACGGCCATGATTATGCTGAAGCTGCTGTGGAAAAGGGCGCAGTTGCGATTATTTCTGAAAAAAAATTAAACCTCCCAGTTCCTGTTATTATCGTTTCAGATACAAAAAGAGCAATGGCTGTTATTGCAGATGCTTTTTATGCACAGCCGAGCAAGAAGCTATATTTAATTGGTGTGACTGGAACAAATGGAAAAACAACGACGAGCCATGTTATTGAAAAAATTCTCTCAGATGCAGGTAGAAAAACAGGTCTAATTGGTACGATGTATATGAAAATGGCTGAGAAGCAATTTCAGGTTAAAAACACAACACCTGAAAGTTTAACTTTGCAGTACTATTTTAAACAAATGGTTGATGCAGGTGTACAATCTACTGTGATGGAAGTTTCTTCACATGCTCTCGATGAGGGTCGGGTTCACGGTTGTGATTTTGATGTTGCCATTTTTACGAATTTAACTCAGGATCATTTGGATTATCATAAAACAATGGAAGAATATCGACAGGCAAAGGGGCTTTTATTTTCTCAGCTTGGTAGCGCATTTTCTCATAAAAGTCCGAAATATGCTATTTTAAACATGGATGATCCAGCAGCAAAGCAGTATGTGAAATCGACTGCCGCTCATGTTTTAACATATGGCATCGAAAGTAAGGCAGATATTCAAGCGAGGAATCTTCAATTATCAGCCTCAGGAATAACCTTTGAATTATGTAGCCCTTTCGGAAATGTGCCTGTTTCAATGAAGCTTATTGGAAAATTTAATGTTTATAATGTGCTGGCTGGGATATGCGCAGGAATTGTTTCTGGAATTCCAATTCAGCGGATTATTCAATCGATTGCTGAAGTTGAAGGGATCTCTGGTCGCTTCGAAACGGTAAATGGTGGACAGAATTTTACCGTCATCGTAGATTATGCTCATACTCCAGATAGTTTAGAAAATGCATTAAAAACAGTAAAGCAATTTGCTGAAAAAAGAGTATTCGTCATTGTTGGTTGTGGTGGGGATAGGGATCGGTCAAAGCGGCCATTAATGGCCGAAATAGCTTGTAAATATAGTACTGATCCTATTTTTACATCTGATAATCCAAGAAGTGAGGATCCACTGGCAATTTTAAAGGATATGGAAGCTGGTGTTATTGGCAAACAATATAAATTGATTATGGACCGCAAAGTGGCTATTCATTATGCAGTTAACGCCGCAAAGGAAGATGATATCATTTTGATTGCTGGGAAAGGTCATGAAACCTATCAGTTAATTGGCAATCAAATCATTGATTTTGATGATCGCAAAGTTGCAAAAGCAGCGATAGAGGAGCGATAGCATGTTTCTAACGTATGGTGATTTAGCGAAACTGTTTCCGCATAAAAGAGGAATACAGCTACAAGAGCTTTTTTTTCATACGGTCGCAACCTCTGCAAATACAGCTCAGTATAAAGGAATTTACATTCCGCTTGCTGAGCATTCTGGAGAGTTAAAGAAAGCAATTGAAAATGGGGCAATTGCTGCTCTTTGGGACGAAAACGTGGAAATTCCACTCTATACACCAAATCATTTTCCCTTATTTTTGACAAATGACTTATTGAAAGGTTTAAAGGACATGATGGAGCTATATATAGAAAAAATAAATGCAACAAATAATAAAGAAGATGAACTAACAAATTTCCTTTTTTTAAAGGAAAGCTGTCTAAAAGAAAATACATCAACATATGATATTGCTGTAAACCTTGAAAAAATCGCGAAAATGAATGGATTGCTCCAGCAAGGAAGGGAGGGAGCGAAATGATGGAAAAAGTAATTTTATTCACAATAATAATGGGCTTCTTAGTTACCGTTTTGCTCTCACCAATTACTATCCCTTTCTTAAGAAGATTGAAGTTTGGACAAAGTATTCGCGATGAAGGGCCGAAGTCGCATCTGAAGAAATCAGGGACACCAACGATGGGAGGAGTGATGATTCTCCTTTCGATTACAATCACGACACTTGTGATGACAGGGAAATTTTCAGAGCCGACAATGAAAACATATTTACTGTTATTTGTTACGCTCGGCTTTGGTTTATTAGGTTTTTTGGATGATTTTATTAAAGTCGCCTTAAAACGAAATCTTGGCTTAACATCTAAGCAAAAATTACTTGGGCAAATCATCATTTCTGTCATTGTTTATTTTATGATTGTGCAAAGTGATTTTTCAACCGTCATACATATTCCAATCATTGATTATTCCTTTGATTTAGGATGGATGTACGTCTTTTTTATCATTTTCTGGCTTGTAGGATTTTCAAATGCAGTCAATCTTACAGATGGGTTAGATGGCCTCCTGTCTGGAACAGCTGCCATCGCATTTGGCGCGTTTGCTGTTTTAGCATGGAGTTTATCACAGTTTGAAATTTCGATTTTTTCCGTGGCTGTTTCAGGAGCTGTTTTAGGATTTCTTGTCTTTAATGCACATCCAGCAAAGGTTTTTATGGGTGATACCGGGTCGCTTGCATTAGGTGGAGCGATTGCCGCTATCGCGATTTTAACAAAGCTTGAATTTATTTTGTTAATCATTGGTGGTGTTTTCGTTATTGAAACATTGTCAGTTATTTTACAAGTAATATCATTTAAAACAACAGGTAAGCGAATTTTTAAGATGAGTCCACTGCATCATCATTATGAGCTTGTAGGATGGTCGGAATGGCGGGTTGTAGTAACGTTTTGGACAGTTGGTTTATTGTTTGCGATACTTGGAATTTACATCGAGGTGTGGTTGTAGGTGAAACAGGTCAATGACTATTTTCATAAAAAAGTGCTTGTCTTAGGTTTGGCGAAAAGTGGAGTTGCAGCAGCATCTCTTTTACATAAATTAGGAGCGTTTGTCACCGTTAATGATTATAAGCCATTAGCGGAGAATATTGAGGCACAGGGTCTACTTGAGCAAGGGATGACTGTTATTTGTGGAGATCATCCGATTGAATTGCTTGATGAAGGCTTTGAATTAATCGTGAAAAACCCAGGGATACTTTATGGAAATCCGCTAGTTAATGGTGCGATCGAAAAGGGCATTCCCGTCATAACTGAGATTGAACTTGCTTATCAAATTTCTGAATCACCATTTATTGCGATCACTGGAACAAATGGGAAAACGACAACAACGATGCTTATTTATGAAATATTAAAAATGGATGAAAAGCTTCCTCTTATTGCTGGAAATATCGGAACAGTTGCATCCGAGGTAGCACAGGAAGCGACGGAAGATAATATGATCGTCATTGAGCTTTCTTCTTTTCAATTATTAGGGATTGAAAAGTTTAATCCGAAAATTGCGATCTTAACGAATTTATATGATGCACATCTTGATTATCATGGCACAAAAAAAGAGTATGTTAAAGCAAAAGCAAATATTACAAAAAATCAAACGAGTGATGAGTTTTTTATCGTGAATGCTGACCAAGCCGAAGTAATGGAAGTTGCCTCTCAATCAAATGCCCAGCTCATCCCATTTTCCACGAAGAGGGTTGTTGAGGGCGGTGCATATATTAAGGATGGTTGGATTTATTTTCGTACGGAAAAGGTCATTGCAATGAAGGATATTGCATTACCAGGGGTTCATAATTTAGAGAATATCTTATCTACCATTGCAGCTGCTAAATTATCAGGTGTTGATAATGTTGCCATTTTTAAAGTATTGACGACATTTACGGGTGTGAGGCATCGCCTGCAATTTATCCGTGAGTACAAGGAGCGGAAATTTTATAATGATTCAAAGGCAACGAATATACTGGCTACAGAAATGGCGCTTACTGCCTTCAATGAACCCATTATTTTATTAGCAGGCGGCTTGGATCGCGGCAATGAATTTGATGAGCTGATTCCATTCTTGAAGAATGTAAAGGCAGTGATTACATTTGGCCAAACCGCTCATAAAATTGAAAGAGTCGCTAGTGAGGCAGGAATAAAAGTAATTGAGCATGTCGATAATGTGGAAAAAGCTGTTCCCGTTGCTTATCAGTTATCGAAGCCTGGCGATATTGTTCTATTGTCCCCTGCATGTGCAAGCTGGGATCAATATAAAACTTTTGAAGTTAGGGGAGACATTTTTATTCAAGCGGTGCATATGCTTAAATAGGGCTTGGACTAAAGGATAAAAGAAAAACTAACTAGGAGTCATCATATTTTCTGCATATGTGAATACAACTTTCTTTTCTTAAGCCTAAAAACTTGCATTCGAGGTGTTGTAAAGTTGCCAACGAAAAGAACGACTCCGGATTTTATCCTAATTATTGTTACTTTAACTTTGCTTGCGGTTGGGCTAACGATGGTTTACAGTGCGAGTGCAATTTGGGCGGAGTATAAATTTAATGACTCTTTTTTCTTTGCGAAAAGGCAAATGTTGTTTGCGGTTGTTGGTATTGTCGCCTTATTCTTTATTATGAATATCGATTACTGGACATGGAGATCTTGGGCAAAGATCATTATTATCGCTTGCTTTATCCTCTTAGTCTTAGTACTTATCCCGGGAATTGGTATCGTGCGGAATGGTTCAAGAAGTTGGATCGGCATTGGGGCTTTTTCGATTCAGCCTTCTGAGTTTATGAAAATAGCGATGATTGTATTTTTGGCAAAATATCTCTCCGAGCGGCAAAAGCTCATTACCTCATTTAGAAAAGGGCTTTTACCAGCATTAGGAATCGTTTTCTTAGCATTTGGTTTTATTATGCTTCAGCCAGACCTTGGAACGGGAACGGTAATGGTTGGAACATCCATTGTGATGATCTTTATTTCTGGTGCGAGAATTAGTCATTTTGTCAGCCTTGGCTTACTCGGATTAGTAGGCTTCGCTGGATTGATCCTTTCCGCACCATACAGAATGAAAAGAATCACTTCTTTTTTAGATCCATGGGAGGATCCACTTGGAAGCGGATTTCAGATCATTCAATCGCTATATGCAATTGGTCCAGGTGGATTATTAGGATTAGGGCTCGGTCAAAGCAGGCAGAAATTTTTCTATCTTCCAGAGCCACAAACTGATTTTATTTTTGCGATTCTTTCTGAGGAGCTTGGGTTTATCGGTGGTTCTTTTGTCATCTTATTATTTGCATTATTACTTTGGAGAGGGATTCGAATTGCCTTAGGGGCTCCAGACCTTTTTGGAAGCCTGTTAGCGGTTGGGATTGTGGCGATGATCGCTATTCAAGTGATGATTAATATTGGCGTTGTGATTGGGCTGATGCCTGTAACAGGAATTACTCTTCCATTTCTAAGTTATGGAGGCTCATCTCTCACACTTATGCTATTAGCAATCGGGGTATTATTAAATATAAGTCGCTATTCGCGTTTTTAACATTTAGGCCCTGTTTTCAGGGTTGTTTTTTTTATTACATTTTTATGTCATTAGGTTTTCTACTTCTTATAAAGTGTTTTTCTATAGTAGAATAAGGGGAAGTAAGAG
>JAEWDX010000413.1 GCA_023389895.1 Bacillota bacterium | reverse complement strand
CAACACTTTCGATCCCATCATGATCATAAAAGGAAAAAATCGGCACGTCATTTTCTTGTTCAAATGAAGTTCGCTTATCTCTATCAAAGGATGTAACCCAGCCTTTTCCTGTATAAACATCTTTCGTTTCTACTTTCCAATATTGCCGCGACTCTGCTTCAGCGCGAAATACTACTTGATTATCAGGTATAAATGCTCCGCCTAGTTTGGAATCATCCATCCCATAGCCAAGCTTCTGTCCTTCACCCCCACTCCCCTTCCCATATGATTTAATGAAAGGGACCGGATCTGGCCAGATCGGATCTACTTTCGGAGCAGCAAAGCCAAAACCGATACTAACAGCAATCATCAGCATGAATGGCGTCATCCATTTCCGCAAGGATATATTCCTTTTTACGATCATTTCCCGATCAAGTAAACGGTAATAGGTGAGCATTCCCATCAAAACAAAACCTAACAGAATTGTCCGCACGATTGCCCAGCCAGCCTCATAAGGTGTAAACGTATCGAGCATCGTAATATAAACGAGTGTCATGAAGAAAAAGAGCAAAATTTGTCTGCGTAATATGAGCCAGTAATGCAGCAAATAAGTCATTAACCAAAGAAGTATGAAAAAAAGAATACTGCGAAAAGGATTGCTTAAGCTCTTCCAATCCCGCTCAATAACAAAGAAGAAATTATGTTTAATATCCTCGATAAAAGGCAGAAACCATTCAAATTTCAAAAAAGATGTTCCAAAATATAAATAGTTTAGTGCATAAACAATATAAAGGCACTTCAGTATGATCGCAAAAGCAATGGGAACTCCCATAAATGCGAGTAAGAATGAGAAACCCGCAAATAAAAGGAAAATAAATAGATTTGATGTATCAGTAAGCTGTTCAACTGGTCTTAACCATTCCCAAAGCAATAAAAAGCCACATACATATAATAAGAATGTTGCGAAATCCCTTTGCAGCTTGCGAGATGTCATCGATTTGCCACCTCCTGACTAAAAACAGCTGAAAAATGACCATCATGAACTAAGACGACACGTAGCCCTCTTACATTTGCAGCCGCTGTTAATGCCCTCTCTGCTTCTGTCAGTGATTCTCGTTCATTTTTCAAAAGATAGATCGTACACGCTCCTTTACCCGAAGCTAGCCTCCCTACACTTTCGATTAAAGGGCTAGTGAGCTCTGCCGTCATAATCATGACATTATTGCCTTGCATAACAGATGCACCCTCGACCTGAATGATCCGTTCAAAAGCAATCTGACTATCATCTCTCACTTTAGCAAGCTGATGAAAAATAATCTGCTGCTGACTTTCTCCACCTCTTATCGGGATAGAAATTCGCTCTGACGAATTCGCAAAGAAACCGATTTGCGCACCTTTACGAATAACAGCTCTTACAAGAGAAGCGGTAAAAGAAACAATTGCTTCAAAGCGACTATTTGATGTACAATCCATAAAAATATAAACGTCATGCGACTGCCGCTGTTCAAATTCCTTCGTCATCATATCATTTCGCTTCGCTGTTGCTTTCCAATTTATCCATGAAAATTTATCGCCAGGCTGATAATTTCGAATTCCGATTGCCATGGAAGTATCTCGCTGAACACGCTCCTTAGAAGCTGTCATCCCTTCCTCATACTGGCCAACATGAGGTCGATATATGAGCTCCTCATAGCTGGGATAAACGATGATTTTATTATGAGCTGGAATCCGTTTCTCTTTCTCAATTAAACCAAGAGGATCACCAATCTTAAGCCGAATTTCTCGAAAAAAATGCTCTCCTCTTCGTAAATGGGTAACTTCATAATTCCAGCTTATTTCCTTTCTAAAGCCTGGAAAGAGCAAGATTTTTGCGTCCCCTATTCTTTGCTGAGAATTTATCAGTTGTTTGTCTAAGCAATCCTCAATAACTAAATACAAAAGTGGAAAGGCCGATCTTTTTTTTATCGTTAACTGAACCTTGAGCATCTCTCCTGCATTATATTCCTTCTTCTGAAAGGTCCTTTCAACCGAAAAAGACTGAAGTGGATAAAAGGAGATCATGACTGCATAAATAGCAAATGGCAAAAAGCTATAAAATAGAAACCAGCTAACAAAACCGCCTTGAAACATCGCATAAGAAAAGGTAATGAAAATAAACAGGAAAAGAACGATTAATTTCCATACACCTAGTATTCTCTTAAATAATGGTTTCATTTTTATTTCACATACCTTTGAACGGGAACTGGCGTCCTTGCTATAACATGTTCGATGACTTCAGCTTGTGCAATTCCTTCAAATTTCGCTTCTGATTTAAGAATAAGCCGGTGAGAGAACACAGCAGGCGCTAAATATTGCACATCATCTGGGACGACATAATCCCTCCCCTGCATGAAGGCGTAGCATTGAGCGGCTTTCATTAAAGCAATAGATCCACGCGGACTAACCCCAAGATAAATACTATGATGTGAGCGCGTTCGATTGGCGAGTTGAACAATATAATGTTTAATCGTTTCATCTACATGGACTTCCTTCGCTTCAGCTTGTAAAGCCCGGAGCTCCTCAAGACCCATCACAGGTTCTAAACTATCGATTGGATTCGATCTCTGAACACGATTTAACACTTCTAATTCCTCAGCCATTTCTGGATAGCCCATTTTCATCTTTAATAAAAATCGATCGAGCTGTGCCTCCGGAAGTGGGTATGTCCCTTCATATTCGATTGGATTCTGTGTCGCCATCACGAAAAAAGGCTTTTCTAATTTATGGGTGACGCCATCAATCGTCACACTCGCCTCCTCCATCCCTTCAAGTAAAGCTGATTGTGTTTTCGGTGAAGTACGGTTAATTTCATCCGCCAAAATAATATTTCCCATAATCGGACCTGGCCTAAATTGAAAGTCCATATCTTTCGGATTATAAATTGAAACACCTGTTACATCAGATGGCAATAAGTCAGGTGTAAATTGAATTCTTTTGAAATTAGCTCCGACTGATTTAGCAAGCGCCCGAACCATCATCGTTTTTCCTACCCCAGGAACATCCTCTAACAAAACATGTCCTTCAGCAAGCAGAGCAATCACACTTAGTTCTGCGACATTGCGTTTTCCAATCATCACCTTCTCCATATTTTTAAGTACTTTCTCAATCGCTGGATGCATCATTTCTTGTGCCATGAAGTCCCTCCTGTTATCTAATCAAATTCGTCTTAACGAATTTTACTTCTATTAAAATAGGTTGTTAGTGTAAAGTGCAAAGCCGATACATCCAGTTAAACATGTAACGGTACAAGTAATCATTGCTCATTTTCTTCCAAACCTTACATACTACTATTCTATTCGATAAATTTTGCCAAAATCCTGTAAAAAAATCGATCCTTTTCAATCAAAACATACAGTGAAGCTTCAATCAATGGAGATTTTCCGAAGCACAGGAAGACTCCTTGATTTCATTTTATCATGCTTATATAGTGATAACTTTAATGATTAATCAATTGATTGTAATTATTATGATTTTTAGTATGATTAAAATAGGTAATCTGAACCGTGAAAAAATACATATATACATATTTTTTTCTTGGAAGAAAGGAGTTTTTATCCAATGGGTAAAACTGCTGAATTCAAAACAGTTGTTACATTATTAGTCGGCCTCTTCATTTTAATATCAGCAAGTAGATTCCAAGAATTTATTTATATTTTTTATAATCCGGAAAATTTCCTTTCCCTTCATATTTTACTTGAATTATTTAGTGTGTCCGTGGCATTCGCTATTATTTTACAAGGTTGGATGATTTTTCCCCATAATCTATCCTTACATCGTTTACTCGTTGCGACACTTTTTCTTTCTGTTTGTATTTTTGATACTCTACATACTTTAACCTATAAAGGAATGCCTTTTTTCCTTACTGACAATTCTGTTCAAACCGCGACCTGGTTTTGGATTTTTGCTCGACTTACTGTTTCAATTGGAGTCTTAATCGTTTGCCTATTAAAGGATAGAAACATTAATGAAAAAATGCGTTATGCTTTCTTTAGCATTTCTTTTTTTTGCACGATCATCGTTAGTTCTATTATATTCATGACTCCTTCTATTCTCCCTCCACTTGTCATTGAGGGCGTCAGACTAACGACATTAAAAGTCATACTAGAATATTTGATTGTTATCCTGCTATCTATTTCCATTTTGAAAATATTTTATCGTTACAGAAAAAAGAAATCTACTGCTTTATTAGCCTTAATTTCTGCGATCGGATTTGGAATCCTTTCTGACCTTGTTTTTATCGTTTATAACGGGATTTATGATTTTGACAATTTATTAGCTCACTTCTTTAAAGTGATAAGCTATGCCTTCCTATTAAAAGGGATTTATTCCCAAACGATCGAAGTTCCTTTTTCAAGACAAAAGAAAACGCAAAAGGCATTATCGGAAAGTGAAAAGCGACTTAATACGATCGTAAGTTTAGTTCCCACTGGGATTATCATTTCTGATAAGGATGGTCATTTTACCTATGCAAACAAAGCTGCTCGAGAAATCTATGGGGAAAAAGTCGAAATTTTAAACGCTGAACAAATTGACAATAAAGGTTGGGAAGTGAAAACATTAGAAGGTGATGTTTTTCCCAAAACTGAGTATAATATTTCCGTTGTACAACGAACAAAAAAAGAGATAAAAAACGTCATTTATAAAATTTATCGTAAAAATAAAGAAACAAAAACTCTCTCGGTAAGCTCAGCACCTATTTTAGATGAGCATAATCAAGTTGTGCAAATTATTAACTCGATAAGCGATATTACTGAACTCATGAAAGTACAAGAAGAAAATCATTATTTAGCCTTTCATGATGAGCTGACAGGTCTGCAAAACCGCAACTACTTCAAAGAAAGATTAAAGAAGTGTTTTCATAAAACAAACGAAGAAAAGGAAATAGCGATTTTATTAATTGGCGTCAATCGCTTTAAAAATATTAATGACTCTCTAGGGAATGAAATGGGCGATTTATTTCTTCAAAAGATTGCCGCTAGATTAATGGAGTTCTTCAAACCTACAAGTAAAACAGTTGCAAGAATCGGGAGTGATGAGTTCTCCATTCTCATTGAAGGAGAGCGTGATTTCAATGCCATCATTGGGATGGTAAATTCAATCGTAGATTATCTTCAACAGCCGATTAAATTAAAAGGATTTACCTTTTACATAGATGTAACGATTGGAATTTCTACCTATACGAAAGATGTCACTGATGAAGAGCAATTATTACAGCAGGCTTATATCGCCATGCATGAGGCAAAGAAATTAACACAAGCTTATATGAGCTATACACCTGATATGAATGTTGAGCGCTTGGAAAATATTATCCTTGAAAATGAATTACGCAATGCCATCACACGAAATGAATTAACATTGTTTTATCAGCCACAGCTCAATGTGCATACAGGAGAAATAATTGGCATCGAAGCATTAATTCGTTGGATTCACCCCGAAAAAGGAATGATTTCTCCCGGGAAATTCATCCCGATCGCTGAGGAATCCGGGTTA
Organism: Bacillota bacterium; assembly: GCA_023389895.1. Taxonomy (GTDB): domain Bacteria; phylum Bacillota; class Bacilli; order Bacillales; family Cytobacillaceae; genus Cytobacillus. The sequence continues at coordinate 14,447 of JAEWDX010000413.1, read as the reverse complement.
ATTGTTCCAATCGGTAAGTGGGTATTACATGAAGCTTGTAAACAACTGAAAGAATGGCATGAGCAAGTTCATAATAATATGAGTGTTTCTGTAAATTTATCATCGAGGCAATTTTTCCAGGATGATCTAGTCGATACGATTAAGGCTGCTTTAAAACAAGCAAAGCTTGATCCGAATTATTTAGTGCTAGAAATTACGGAAAGCTTAACAATGGATATTGAACGCACCTTGCCGATGCTTAATTCCTTAAAGGATCTTGGCATTCAAATTGCGATCGATGATTTTGGAACGGGCTATAGTTCGTTTAACTATTTGCACCAATTGCCAATTGACCAATTAAAAATCGATCAATCCTTTATTCGTAATTTATCTACTAATGTAAATAATGAAGCGATTGTGCAAACAATCATTACGTTAGCCCATCATCTAAAGCTCGATTTAACCGCTGAGGGTGTGGAAACAAAAGCACAGCTAAACTTCTTAAAGCGCCATCAATGCTACAGCATTCAAGGATTTTTATTTAGTAAGCCTTTACCTACCCATGAGGTTGAGGTGCTGTTTCGGAATAAAGCATGGCTCAGACAGTGGGGGTTCTCTGAACCTCATGAAGTGAAAGTACCAACTTTGTCGTAGAAACAGCCCGTTAATGCGGGATAAAACAAAATTATAGAGAGAACTATCGGATTTCTATACAGAAAAAACAGGAAATATTACATATAATGGCAGAGTTTAGCTCATTCTAATTCATGAGATGATTCAACATGAAGGAGGATTAGCTAGCTGTGATAAACACGATCGAATTCACTGGAATAGCAGCTGTCATTTTTTATTTTACCGTTTACGCTTTTTTTGGGTGGTTAATTGAAAATAGTTATAGCTTTTTAACGACTAGAAAATTTTTCAAAGATGGTTTCTTTTGGGGACCTTTTAAGCCAATGTATGGGTTTGCCCCCATCATGTTAGTTTATTTCATTTCACCAAATACGCATTGGCTAGTTGTACTCTTCCTATGCCTCATTATTCCTACATTAATCGAATACGTAAGCGGCCTTCTGCTGCAAACGTTTTTCCATCGCAAATGGTGGGATTATTCCGACATTCCTATGCAACTTCATGGACATATTTGTTTATCCTTTTCAATCTGCTGGATATTTTTAGCACTTTTTTGTTTGAAATGGGTTCATCCCATCGTACGCTCGATTTATACACAAATTGATTCTGTTTGGATTTGGCTATCTCCAATTATTGCGCTTTATTTTTTAGCAGAATTGATCTTATCGTTTCGAAGACATTCTCCTGCACATGCTTCATATGGAAAACAATCAAATTTACTTGAGTGAACCTTCAATTCGCTTGGGAATTTATTGTTATGTTTAGTACTAATTAGTAATAAATAGGTATATTTTCCTTCGAAAATTTGACTTCGCATTTTTGCTTAATTATATTGAAGCTATGTCGAAATAAGTAATATTTTAGCAAAGAGGAGATGTTTTTTTATGAATATAAGTGCGCGTAATCAATTATCCGGAAAAATTACTTCTATTGAAAAAGGAGCCGTAAATACAAAGGTTGGTGTCCAGTTAAAGGAACAATCCATCACATCTATCATCACTCTTTCAGCTGTAGAAGATTTAGCATTAGAGGTTGGTTCAACTGTGAAAGCGGTCATTAAATCAAGTTCTATTATGTTACTGGTTGGTGAAGCAAAAATAAGTGCGCGAAACCAATTAAAGGGAAAAGTGACAGCGATTGAAAAAGGATCTGTAAATAGTCAAATCACTATAGATGTTGATGGACAATCTGTTACTTCCATTGTGACCATTTCAGCAGTTGAGGATTTAAACTTAGCAGTTGGTTCTGATGTGAAAGTGATTATTAAATCAAGCTCAGTTATGTTAATGGCGGAATAAGCAAACAAAGAGGTGTCTCCAAAGTCATTTCTTCCGACCTAGAGACACCCCCGATTTATTTTTTCCTGCTGTTGCGTGACTGAATCAACATGTTTCCCTTTCTTTGCGTGGAATAAATCATATATTTTCTTGCTTCAAGCCCTCAATAATATTCTCCTGTTTAATCTTTTTAATCGAATAGAGCATAGCTAAGCTTACGATGACAAAAATCGCTGCAATGACATAAATGATACTTATCCAAGGAAGCTCAAAACCATATTCAAAGCTGTTTCGAAGTGATAGGTAAATGCCATACATCGTTGCTATACTAATGGGCAATCCGTATAGCAAAGCCTTTATCCCGTAAAAAGCACTTTCAAAATTGATCATTTTATTGAAGCCTTCTGGTGTCAGCCCAACCGATCTTAACATTGCGAATTCACGTTTTCGCAAAGAAATGCTTGTTGAAATCGTGTTAAATATATTGGCAACTGAGATTAATGAAATCAAAACGATGAATCCATACGTAAATACTGATACAAGCATAATCATCTGTTCATCACGTTCTCGCATCTCGTGCACGTTAAACACACTCATATTTGATTCCTTCACTTCTTCAATTGCTTTTTGTGTTGCCATTGGATTTGAGCTATTCAAGTACAAATATGCTCCTACTCCATAGCCCGTCTTTTCATTGAATTGCGATAAGGCATTTTTTGAAACAATGAGATTTACTTCTCCGATTACAGCAGGACGAACCCCCATTGGAAACTGATCTGTTACTGCATGAATCTCCACTTCATTTAAATAATTTTGTTCTCCTTTTTCATCATCCATATAGGATAATTCTATTTTTTCTCCAGGTGTCATGTTTACAGATTTTGTTTCAACCACTTTACCGATATTTTTATCCTCATATGAAACTTTATTTACGATGATTGCAGATAAGTTATTTGAATTCTCTAGCTTCTGAAAATCTGCTCCTACTTCTTTTGCATAAGCTTTAAGGCTTGCCTCATCTAATCCATATACATTTACATAATAATTATATTTTCCGTTCTGAAGAAGCTGTTTATCTTGGTTCACTTGTTCTTTCAGCTCTTTCGGAAGTGCCTCCTTGCTAATCCATGAATTCAAGTTTATTTGCTCGATCATACTTGATTCCGTCACATATTCAAGATCCTTTAACGGCTCCAGCTCTGCTATATTTCCACTAAAATTAGCGACTTGAATATCAAAATTAAATCCATCCTGTGTTAATTCAATTGATTTTTTTAAGTTTCCAGTAAAAAATGACACAGACAAATAAAGGATAATGCTAATGACAAGTGAAAAGACAGTAGCTTTATATCGTCTTCTATTTCTTTTCAAGTTTTTCAGCCCGAGATCCGCCTCTATCCCAAAAATTTTCCGAACGAGCCTCGATGTTTTGACAATTTTCCCTGATAATTTAACATCTTGAGTTTGACGAATCGCATCGATTGCGGAAATTTTTGCAGCTTTTCTCGCCGGGGCATACGTCGAAATAAAGATTGTCACAATTGAAATGGTACATGCGACGATTAGTGAGATAGGAGTAACAATAATCTGAAGCTTCTCTGTCACACCTAAAGCTCCTTCTATAAATGAATTAATAAATTGAAAGGTGATCGCAATCCCCACAAGACCAGCAATTATGCCAATAGGAATACTAATCGCACCAATAATAGTACCCTCAAAGAACACAGAATTTTGCTTTTGCTTTTTCGTAGCGCCAACACTTGAAAGCATTCCTAAATGTCTTGAGCGTTCTGAGACACTAATAGCAAAGGCATTATAAATTAAAGACACGGAACCGATAATAATGACTAGCATAATGATTGCTGTTAAGGAAATAAGCGTCGACCTTAAATTATCATTATTCGTTAAGCCATAGTAACGAAGCAATTCACCATTAAAACCAACCTTTTTAATATTATTATCGTGAGCAAGCTTTTCCGCGTGTTTATAAAGCGATTTATTCACTTTATTAAGAACAACAATCGCATCAACCGTATCCGTTTTTTTTAGCAAACTTTGATCGATATAAGTAATAACAGTATAGCCTGGTGACCAAGCAGGCTCCCATGTTGGTCGCTTAATCGTTCCTACAACTGTAAGCGTTTCTGTCCGATTAGTTGTTAATATTTCACTAACACCTTCTTCTGACCTTCGCAGCGTATCATATTGTGTTAGTGGAGCTTCTTCACCATCAGCATGTCTATCACCAATATTTACTGTTATTTGATCACCAATTTTATAATTTACTTTCGCATTGGCTGCAATCTCTTCTGAAATTATGATCTCATTTTCAGCTTTAGGAAGACGTCCTTCGTTTAATTTAATTGGAAATTCTTTTAACCCTACTTCGTTATAGCCCTTGATAAACAAATAAGGCTTACTTTTAATTTCTGAACCTTGTAGTGTCGCGTAACCAAGCTCATCTGTAATAATAAGTTTTTTCGTTGCTTCATCCTTTTCAATCGCTGTAAGCTGATCATCTGTAACATTTTTATATTGAACATGCCACTCCCCATTCTCGGCAATGGTTTGTCTTTTCATTAAATCCAAAAAAGAGACAGCGAGAGTCGCAACTGCTGTTACCATTGCCACCGAGATAATAACGCCAATTATCGTTACAAGTGTTCTTCTTTTGTTTTCCTTTAAATGTCGTAATGTTAGTTTGTTGATAATATTCATGGACGAATCACCTTATCCTTGGCCATCCTTCCATCTTCAATTGAAATAACACGATCGGCCTGCATCGCTATTCGCTCATCATGAGTAATGACAATAAGTGTTTGATTATACGTCTTGTTGAACATTTTCAGCAGCTCCATAATCTCACTGCTATTCTTGCTATCTAAGTTTCCTGTCGGTTCATCTGCTAACATAATCGCTGGATTGCTAACTAGTGCTCTGCCAATCGAGACACGCTGTTGTTGACCTCCAGAAAGCTGATTCGGCAAATGTGTTAAACGATTATTCAATCCTAAAATGGTGACGATATCTTGAAACTGTTTTTGTTCAACCTTATGACCATCCAGCAGCACTGGTAGAGTAATATTTTCTTCAACTGTTAAGATTGGGATAAGGTTATAAAACTGATAGATTAGCCCAATTTGCCTTCTCCTAAAGATAGCAAGCTGTGTTTCATTGAGCTGATAAATATCCGTATTATCGACTAAAACTCTCCCACTTGTCGGTCTATCGACACCACCTAATAGATGTAGCAACGTAGACTTTCCCGAGCCAGAAGGCCCAATAATCACAACAAATTCGCCCTTTTTAATCGAGAAGGAAACATCATCAAGCGCCTTCACCGCTGTTTCTCCCTTGCCATAAACTTTAGACAGATTTTCTATTTGTAATATATTCACGTTCATTCCTCCATTGTTTTCATGTTGGTTTTTAGTATATCTGTCTAAAATGACTATCAAGTGACTTGAAAGTGACAGTTTAGTCATAAAGGAAACTTGCCGATTGATGAGCTTAAAAAAGGCGAAGGCACTAGTTGCACTTATACTTAATCCCTAAAACGGGAACCTATGTCGAATTAGCTACTGCGCTGACAATTTACACTTACTTAACGAGTAGAGTAATAACAATCAAGAAATGGAATGCTAGATAACCTGTTTATAAAATTTTATCTTAAACTCTGTTCCCTTCCCCAATTCGCTTATGACTTCAATATCACCATTCTGGCTTTTAATAATACTGTAGGCCATGGCAAGGCCGATTCCGACGCTGTCCTCACTTGCATTCTTTCCTTTATAAAATCGTTTAAAAATATAGGGAAGATCTTCTTTCGGGATTCCTTTCCCATTATCCTTTATCGTTATTTCAGTAAATAAAGCATTTTCGAGAAAGGAAATCAAAATTTCTCCGCCGTTTTCAGTATGTTCAACACTGTTTTTTAAAAGATTAATAACCGCCTCAACAGTCCAATTAAGATCGCCAACAAAGATTGAATTATTATCTTCTGTCACTTTAAGCGTCTGCTCTTTAATATCCATCGGAATTAAAATCGGATCAACCGCTTTTTCAATCAATTGATTCAAAGAGATCTCATCCTTCTTGAAAATGGCCGTTCCCGCATCGATTTTCGACAGCTTTAATAGAGAAGAGACAAGCCATTCCATTCTTTCTAATTGCACTCCGATATTACGAGTAAATTCCACTCGTTTCGCTTCATTAAGCTTCGGATCAGATAATAAATCAGCCATGACCATCATCGACGTAAGCGGTGTTTTAAGCTGATGGGAGATGTCTGAAATCGCATCGGTTAATCTTATTTTTTCTTGCTGTAATAATGTACTTTTCTCTGAAAGCATTAAGGTCACTTTATAAATATTGCTTTTTAATATACTGAGTTCCCCTTCGTAATTATCCCGGATATCCAATGAATAATCCCCACTACTAATACGTCGCAAATAGCTAGAAAGCTTGGCAATCTCTTGATATCTCCACTTTGTGAAAATAAGCGAGCAGCTAATAAATACAATGGAAGTGATAAAAACAATCAGAGCCACCTGAGACGACAGAAGGATTTTGGCCAATCCAGTAGCAGCTAAACAAATGATTCCGAGTATTATAATGAAATACTGGACTTCTTGATTACGCCACATTTTAGTCACCAACCTTATAGCCCATGCCGCGCACCGTTTTAATAATCAGCGGATTTTGCGGATTATCCTCCAGCTTTTCTCGCAAGCGTTTAATGTAAACAGTGAGCGTATTATCATTGACAAAGTCCCCGGCAACATCCCAAATCCGTTCAAGCAGTTGATTTCGCGTCAGAACTTGTCCGATATGATTCGCAAAAATTAATAAGAGTCGATATTCCAATGCGGTTACCAGCACTTCTTCGCCATTTTTATAAACCTTGCCCTCCAAAGGATTAATCCGGATATTTTCAATTTCAATATTCCCATTCAGCTGTAATTGAGATTGTTTATTATAGCGGCGCAGAACTGACTTAATCCGTGAAAACAGCTCCCGAATCCGAAACGGCTTTGTTATATAATCATCCGCCCCCATGTCCAATCCCATAACAACATTCACTTCATCATCTAAAGCCGTTAGAAAAATAACAGGTATATCACTTGTTTGTTTAACTAACCTGCATAAATCATAACCGCTGCCATCCGGTAATGATAAGTCAAACAAGCATAAATCAATTTCACCTATCTGCTCAGAAATGACCTTTTTCGCAGAATCTGCGTTGAAACAAATAATTGTCTCAAAGCCATCCTGCTGCAAGGAATATTCCAAGCCAGATGCAATTGTTTTATCATCTTCCACTACAAATATTTTCATCAAAAACACCCTAACATCGTATTTTTTATTGCTTCCATCATATTTGAAACGATTCTCTCCGTCAAAATAATAGCGAAAAATGGTCTGCTTAGATCTGAATATATACCATAAACCACCTCGGTCCGTGCACCTGTGATTTGATTCTTCTGACCAGTTTCACATATAAAATCTTAACCAAAAAATCCTTGAAAGCTGTGTAGCCATCAAGGATCTTTTTATCTATTTTTTAATTAAGTTCAGTGAAAAACTGGGGCAAATGCTCTTTATGTGCTTCTAACATGTCATCAAGAATAGCTTTGGCAATCGTGTCGGAAGGAGTAAGCGGATTGATTGTTAAAGCAAGAAATGCAGTTGCATAGTCTCCTGTCACAGCAGCCTCAGCTGCAACACGTTCAAATGACTTTATTTGCTGTACTAGTCCGCGAACAGGAACTGGGAGATCTCCCATTGTGATCGGTCTTGGACCATCTTTTGTGATGACACAACTCACTTCAACTGCTGATTCGTATGGAATGCTTGCGATAGCCCCACGATTCATCGTATTGACAGGTTGGATATCTCCCTTATCATTGTAAATGGACGTAATGAGACGAACGGCTGCATCTGAATAATAAGCCCCCCCACGTTTTTCTAGTTGTGGCGGTTTACTAGCAAGGCCTTCATCCTTGTACAGCTCAAATAATTCCTTTTCCAGCTTTTGCACGATTTCAGCGCGTGTTCCTTCTTTTTCCGCATTTTTGATATCTTTATCTACCATTGTTTTTGTTTTGTAATAATACATATGATATGGACATGGGAGTACATTAATTGCCTTAAGGAATTCTGGCTCCCAGCCATACCCCGGGATATTTTTCACAAAGGCTGTGTTATTTGGATCGGTTAATAGATTCATCACTTTCTCTTTCACACTTACTCCATCTACATATACATCCAATCCGTATACCATATGATTTAAACCTGCAAAGTCGATTCGAATGCGGGAATGATCAACATCTAACAGCTTCGCAATGCCCATTTCCATGCCGATTGGAACATTGCATAAGCCTACAATTTTTTTGATATTTGAGTAGCGAAGCACCGCTTCTGTCACCATACCAGCTGGATTTGTAAAGTTAATTAACCATGCATCTGGGCATAGCTCCTCCATATCACGACAAATATCTAATATGACTGGAATGGTGCGTAAGCCTTTGAATAACCCACCAGGTCCATTCGTTTCTTGACCAAGAACACCATATTTTAAAGGAATTCGTTCATCCTTCGCACGGGCTTCAAGCAACCCAACACGAAATTGAGTCGTTACGAAATCAGCATCCTTCAAAGCTATTCTACGATCTAGGGTTAAATGGATCTCAATCGGAAGACCAGCCTTTTGCACCATACGCTTCGCTAGATTCCCTACAATTTCAAGCTTTTCCTTTCCAGCCTCTACATCAACGAGCCATAACTCACAAATAGGAAACTCATCATATCTTTTAATAAAGCCTTCAATTAATTCCGGTGTATAGCTTGAGCCTCCGCCAATTGTAGCTACCTTCAGTCCTTTTGCCAAAATTTAAACCTCCCGCTACTTTTCAAATATTTAGTGCTTCAGGATAAGTAACAAGTTGAATTTTCTTTTTCACGATTGCATCTCGAACCCTTGAATCAGTTAAAATAGCCAATTCTCTCACACGTTGCAGTGCATACGAACTTCCTGTTAGTAATGGTTCATCAATGAATGCGGGGTGGCACATTAATTCAACTGTTTCATATGAATCTAGCTCTTCCAGTAAATTCAGGAAAAAAGGTACTGTTAGATCATCCCCATAAAATTTATGAGAAAAGAATTGTACGGTTTGTAGTTGCAGATTGCTAGAATGATTCGGATCAGCAGAAACCTTCCTGATTGGAAGCCGATAATATTCTGCTATTTTCTTTATAACTGGATAGATTTTTTCATGTCCATGAACATGATGATGGCTATCAAGATGAGTTGGCACTAATCCAAATGAATGAAATTTTTCAATTTGACTAGAAAATTCTTTCTCAATATCCGAAAGCTCTGCAACTTGAATTAAGCCATCTATTTTATGAAATCGTCCATTCCCATTAACAAGTGAGGGAACATTTGCATGTACTGGAGATCCACAATCTAAAACGAGATGGATGCCAACTCCTAGCCCTTGATTTTGTAACGCAAATGCAGCCGCATGCTCCGCTTCTGGCATATTCGTCATCATCGTTGTCGAAGTAACGACACCATTTTGGTATGCTTCAATAATCCCTAAATTAACTCCTTTTGAGTAGCCAAAATCATCTGCATTGATTACGAGGTTCGTCATAGTACCCCCTTTTAATAAGTCTCTTTTAATGTATGTTATCGAAATTGCTCAATATAACTTTTATTTCGCTGCTCCTTGTTCTTCAGCAAATTTTTGTTTATCCCACATTCTAAAGAATGGATAATAAATAGCAAAGGCAACGAAGAAATTAACGATCTGCAGGATTGCACCAGAAAATTTATTTCCTGCTGCTAAATACCCACCAATAATTGGTGGCATTGTCCACGGAACAGCAATTCCAGATGGTCTTGCCACGAAGCCTGTTGACATCGCAATATACGTAATGATGGTAATAGCGAGAGGTGCTAAAATGAACGGGACAATCATTAGCGGATTCATAACAATTGGCATTCCAAATGTAATCGGTTCATTAATATTAAAAATTCCTGGCCCAACGGCTAATCGCCCTAATTGTTTCATTTGTTGACTTCGAGCAAATAATAGCATCGCGGCAACTAACGCTAATGTCGCCCCAGATCCTCCAATATAAATAAAAATATCGAAAAACTGTTGTGTGAATATATTTGGCAGCTCTGATGCCCCAGCTTGAAATGCGATTCTATTCGCATCCATTGATGCCAACCAAATCGGTCCCATCACCCCACCAACAATAGAAGCCCCATGCAATCCACTAGACCATAGTAATTGAATAAGAAATACAGCTACTAAGCTTCCAATGAGACTTCCACCTAGTGCACCAAGTGGCTTTCCTAAAATAATTCCGACAACATTATGCAAGCTTTCAAAATCTGTCTGCTCAACAAGCAAACGTAAAAGCCAAATAATCGTGATGACAATCGCACCTGGGATTAAGGCAACAAAGGATTTACTAACAGCTGGCGGAACGCCATCAGGCATTTTAATAATAATTTTCTTTTGAATAATAAATCGATAAATTTCAGTAGACACCATCGCAATGATCATAGCAACAAACAGGCCTTTACTCCCCATAAGAGCTGCTGGAATAGCTCCCCCGACTAAGACAGCCTCAGTTGCTCCCTCTGCTAAAAATGAAACTTGATATGGAGTTGCTAGTAGGAAAGCCGCAACTGAAATGGCGCCAGCTGATAAGGCATCCACTCCATATTTTTCGGCAAGGCGATAGGCAATACCGAATCCAGCGATAAGCGCCATAATATCAAATGTGGCTCCGACAGGATATAATAGCTTCGTAAGCCAAGCATCCCCAAAGGTCCTAGCCATAAAATCCTCATAGCCTGGTATCGGAAGAAATCCTAAAATTAAAAATATCGACCCAACAATAATTAGAGGCATCGTTAAAATAAGTCCATCACGCAGCGCTTGTAAGTGACGCTGCCCCGCAATTCGAGCTGCAACTGGCATTACCTTGTTTTCCAAAACATGATTTAATTTGCTCATTCTGATCACTCTCCTATTTAGTGACTAGCTGTCTTGCAAATTTCAATACCTCTGCCCCATTGCACACCCCATAATGAACACTATTTATCATCTCGACTGGTATCCCTTTCTCACCTCCTAACTTTTTTAATTGTGGCAGCATATACCTTACTTGTGGCCCAACGAGAAGCACATCTGCCTTATCAATATGATCGCGAACAGCATTTCCCGGAACCGCCCAAATCGTCATATCTAACCCAAGTTCCGCAGCACTCTTTTCCATTTTTGTTACTAATAGACTCGTAGACATACCTGCTGCACAACATAGTAAAATATTCATTTCAATACCCCCTTCTTTTTGAGTATGAACCAACCTAATATTTATTTCACTTTATGATAGAAAACGCTTTCATATGTGCGTTTTTTTCTGCTAGCATGAAAAAATTCTTACGACTTATTTTTCAGATTAGCTTTGCTAATCAATCATGCTAGGCGATCACGAAAAGCCAGTTGGATGCACATTTAAAAGGTGGGCATTAGAGGGAGGGGAATTAATTACAGATGAAATCCATGTAGAATAAAACTCGATGTAGGCATTGAGGACCATTTCAGAAGAAAACCGCATAGAATCGACCTTTAGATAATTTGATAACGGACTGTTAGATCCCCCACTTGGAATTTTCATTTCACTCTTCTTGAAATGGGGATCTTACAGCCCATTAATCTGCGATAGACCAAATAATTTTACTTTTTCCTTCTTAACCGCTCGACGTTTTCATCAAATAATTTCTCGATTTCTTCCTTTACTTCTATGTATTTTTTATCTTTCAGAATCCAAAGACCATCTCTTAAATCTGAGCTGATCTTTAATATTTTTCTTGATTGGTCATTCGCTTTTTCCTTTAGCATTTCTGCAGACTGCTTGCTAATTTGGCCATTTCGATGTAAATCATCGGCAACATCCATAATATTCATTCGTTGTTGCTTATTTTTTTCGAGCCATATATTTGAAGCGTTGAAAATATCATCCCATTGATGAACACTTTCATCTTCTAATTGTTTAACGGCATCGGCAACCCATTCCTCCCATTTCTGTGCGATTTCTTTTGAGCGGTCAAATTCCTCTGATAATCCTTCTTGATTTAATACTGTTGTATACGTTCCTTTTGCTGCATCCGCAATTCCCTTTAATTGTCTTTGCCCCTCACTATTTAACTCCTATTATTATCTTGAAGTCAAAATATTTAGTAGGATTTATGAACTAAAGTTGATATAGTTCATTCATCTCCTTTCTTATCTACTGCAAAGAAAGTCGATAAAAGTCATCTTTTCACTTTTAAAAATAGGAATTTTCCTAGGACCTCCTTATCATTTTTGGATAAAATTACACTTTTTTATTTGTCGAATTTTATATAAAACGTAGTTCGTTTGGATTTAAAGGAAAAGTAAGTTTTCAAAAAATCAGCCTTTCGCAACGATAGCTGAACATAAAACCAATAAGTAGGCTAACCGCAGGATATAAACCATTTTTGACATTTTTTAGAATTATATATACAATAAACAGTGGGTTTCAATAATGTAAGGAGGGTTGTTAAAAAATGGGGATGATTTATTTTATTAGACTTCGTTTTCATACTTTTTGCCGCTAATTTAATAGTGCTTAAAGTCTCTGTCTGTGTGCAGAGTAAACGGGATAAGTCTGCCCTTTTTTAATAAACCTTCATTCTATTTATTATTCAAGTATAAATGTGAAGAAAGGCGGCTCATGCTACCTTTCTTTTTTGTGCCCTTTTTTAGCTTTCCTTTTTTAGGATAGGTTTATTTGGCAAACGCTCTTTATCCGCTCAACCTTTTTTTAAAGAGGTCGGGCTTTTTCCCTTTGCTCTTTATCACAGGCAAATTGCCGATGATTTTTTATTTTGAAGGGATGATAAAGATGACAAAGAGAATTCATAAGTATAGCAATACAAAATTAAGTCGTGGTGAGCCTCCCAATTTTTCCGGGCAGCATTTAATGCGTAATAAAAAACTGCTTCATGAAATTATTGCCCAAGCAAATATAAGCATAAAAGATACAGTTTTAGAATTAGGTGCTGGGAAAGGCGCCTTAACAACCATACTAACTAAAAAAGCTGGGAAAGTATTGGCAGTGGAGTATGATGCGAAGTTTGTTGAAATTCTCAGGAGAAAAACAATTCAAAATCATAATACGAAAATTATCCATCAAGACATTATGAGAATCCATTTGCCTAAAGAGAAATTTATTGTTGTTTCCAATATTCCCTATTCCATTACAACACCCATTATGAAAATGCTTCTTAGCAATCCAGCGAATAGCTTTCAAAGTGGAGTCATCGTTATGGAAAAAGGAGCAGCAAAACGATTTACCTCTAAGACCATAAAGGATCCGTATGTATTAGCTTGGAGAATGTGGTTTGATATTTCTTATGTAAAAGGAATTGCAAAAGAAAATTTTTCTCCTCCGCCAAAAGTAGATTCAGCAATGATTAAAATTATGAGAAGAAAAGAACCGCTCATTCCAAACAAAGATTACTTTGCTTTCCTTGGGCTAATAGAATACGCATTCCGAAAAGCATATGCACCAATTGATGTAGCTTTACAAGGAATATTTTCAGCGCCTCAATTAAAGAGATTGCGAAGAAACTTAAATATAAAGATTGAAACCCCAATTGGAACACTTAATGAAACACAATGGACAATCATTTTCAATACAATGGTTCAATTTGTTTCACGAGCATTTTGGCCAAAATTACCGAATAAAAAACGAAAACGGTTTTGAGATTAATAGAGTTTAATATAGATGATGATTCAAAGAAGCCATCTTTTGAAATCCTCATTTAATGAATGCGCTCCAACAAAGAAAAGAGTTTTTGTTTACCTGTATTTCGAAACTCCAATACAGTTTTACAAAAACTCCTCTTTTTTGAAGCTTTCTATCAATTTCTTTCTTCGGTTTTTTGTCCACCAAATAAATAGACGTGCTTATGAACGATGAACGGGTCTTCCTTCTCTAATTGTTTCAATCGATCCATCCGCACTTATCTTTTCGATAATTAATCCAGAATTCGCTGAATCATTACTCACCTTCTTTCGATTCCCTAAATATTCAAATACATCATGAGGATTTAATACTTCAGGAGCAATCACACCAAATGTCTTCACTTTTCCTTCAGCAATTAATTCCGCTCCAACAACTGCAGGAATTGCAACAGAATCAGCAGTAGATCCAGAACTTATCGTCGTATAAACATAACTCGTTGCAGCCCCATCTTTTCTCCCCTTTACGATTACCTTTAATCCACCAAATCCACTAGGCTCGTTAACTGCAAGTAGCTCTGGATTTTCTTGTAAATATCTAACAGCAAAATCACGAGGTGAAATATTCGTTCCATTAATATTCAATTCCTTTGTTGAACCAAATCCTAAATCAAAGAGCTTTTTAAAATTATCGACTATGCTACTTGGTAACAATGTTCCCTTATTCGTCACAGCTTTAACTTCAGGATAAAAATGAGGT
>JAEWDX010000391.1 GCA_023389895.1 Bacillota bacterium | reverse complement strand
AAACTGTATTTGAAGTTCAATTTATTGAAGAACAAGATCATTTTATGAAAAATGGAATCGATCGTGTTGAATTTTATCTTTCAACGAATCCGGGCGAACCATTGAAGCCACTTTCAAAAATTGCTTCAGGTGGTGAGCTGTCAAGAATCATGCTTGCTTTAAAAAGTATTTTTTCTAAACATCAAGGTGTTACATCGATTATATTTGATGAAGTAGATACAGGTGTAAGTGGGCGAGTAGCTCAAGCAATTGCTGAAAAAATTCATCACGTATCGATTGACTCTCAAGTTTTATGTATTTCTCATTTGCCGCAAGTTGCTGCAATGGCTGATACACATTTATACATTGCAAAAAATACGACGGACGGTAGAACAAGAACATCTGTGATGCCATTAAATGAAGAGGAAAAAATTAATGAAATCGGTCGGATGATTTCTGGTGTCGAAATGACTGATTTAACATATAAGCATGCAACAGAGCTATTACTGCTTGCGAAGAAAATAAAGATACATTGAAATGCTATCCAAACAAGGGTAGCTTTTTTTCTTCTCTCTAGGTTATAAATGCGTGCAATGAAGGCAAAATTATAAGTGTAGCCATTAGACGTTTGTGGATTAGAAGCGAGGAGAGTGAAGGATTTTGACGTTAGAAGTTATTAGAAAAATAATTGGTGGAATTCTCCTTGTTTCATTAGTGATAATTGGTTTTTCTAAGCCTGCTGGACAATATTTTAATATCCCTTTATCTGTAACGATTTTTGAAGGTCAGCAGCTTACATTTGCAAAAGCAAAACCAGTATCAGCTAGTTTATTTGCGGATAATTCAAGTATTACACTTAGCGATAATAATCATTCAGTTTCCTTACAAGGAGTGCATCAAGGGAAAAATGAATTGATTTTAGAATATGCCGGTTTTCCAATGAAAAAAGTTGATGTTAATGTATTGAAGGATTTTAAAGTCGTTCCAGGTGGTCAATCAATTGGCGTGAAGCTAAATACAGTTGGTGTTTTAGTTGTAGGACATCATCAAGTCAATACGCTTGAAGGAAAAGTTTCTCCAGGTGAAGCAGCTGGAATTAAAATAGGGGATATTATTACCGAAATTAATGGAAAAGAAATAAGAAAGATGTCAGATGTGGCCCCATTTGTGCAGAAAGCAGGAATATCTGGCCATCCGCTTACAATTGTTGTCAATCGTGAAAATGAGCGAATATCAACAGAATTAGTACCGCTTAAAGAAAAAGGGGAAGGGTCCTATAAGCTTGGTTTATACATCCGGGATTCTGCAGCTGGAATTGGCACAATGACCTTTTATCATCCACAGTCCAAAAAATATGGGGCATTAGGTCATGTTATTTCAGATATGGATACGAAAAAGCCAATTGTTGTTGATAATGGACAAATCGTCCGTTCTACTGTCACCTCGATTGAAAAAGGAAGCAATGGAAATCCAGGTGAAAAATTAGCACGTTTTTCTTCTGACAAAGAGATAATTGGGAATATCGTGAGAAATAGCCCATTTGGAATCTTTGGTGAATTGAATCAGAAGATAAAAAATGGAGTTATGGATAAACCAATGTCCATTGCCTTATCACACCAAGTTAAAGAAGGACCAGCGAAAATATTAACAGTTGTAGATAACGATGAGGTTGATCTCTTTGATATTGAAATTGTTAGTACAGTCCCACAAAAGTTTCCGGCAACGAAGGGAATGGTTATAAAAGTAACGGATCCCAAGCTATTAGCGAAAACAGGAGGAATTGTTCAAGGAATGAGTGGAAGCCCAATTATTCAAAATGATAAAATTGTTGGAGCGGTTACTCATGTATTTGTAAATGATCCAACCTCAGGCTACGGTGTTCATATCGAATGGATGCTTCATGAAGCAGGTATTAATATATATGACAGTTCAAAAGAAAAAGCATCATAATGAAAAATATAAGCTTTTACTTCAAAAGACGGAGCACTTTCCGTCTTTTTATACTATTTTTTTCCTATTTTTGAGAAAATTTTAATAAAAGAAGAGGAATTATTGTTGCATTGTCGAATTTCTAATTTAGAATAGATTATAAGATGGGAAATGAACCAATAATTGGATCGAGGAGGAAACTGTACGTGAAGAAGATTAAAGTATGCATTGTCGATGACAATAGAGAGCTTGTTGGGCTATTAGAAGAGTATATATCATCACAAGATGATATGGAGGTAGTTGGTGTAGGCTATAATGGTCAAGAATGCTTAGAAATAGTTACTCAAGCTGAGCCCGACGTTCTTGTTTTGGATATTATTATGCCTCATCTAGATGGGCTAGCTGTATTAGAAAAGCTACGCAGTTCGAATAAGGGCTATTTTCCAAATGTGATTATGCTAACGGCATTCGGTCAGGAAGATGTGACAAAAAAGGCTGTTGATTTAGGTGCTGCTTATTTTATTTTAAAGCCGTTTGATATGGATAATCTTGCGCTTCATATTCGTCAAGTTAGCGGGATGTCAAACACAGTTATTAGAAAATCTTCTTCAACAATATATCGTCCTCAAGTGGAATCGAAACCAAAGAATCTCGATGCAAGTATTACAAGTATTATTCACGAAATTGGTGTACCTGCTCATATAAAAGGATATATGTATTTACGTGAAGCCATTTCAATGGTTTATAAGGATATTGAGCTCCTCGGTTCCATTACAAAGGTATTGTACCCTGATATTGCAAAGAAATTTAATACGACTGCAAGCCGAGTTGAGCGGGCGATTAGACATGCGATCGAAGTTGCTTGGAGCCGAGGAAACATTGATTCCATTTCCTCTTTGTTTGGCTACACTGTAAGCATGTCGAAAGCTAAGCCGACCAATTCAGAATTTATCGCAATGGTTGCCGATAAATTACGTTTGGAGCATAAGGCCTCTTGAAACGAGCCATCATGATAGCGTTCTCCTCCAGAGGGCGCTTATATTTTTTTCCACGTTGAGTTTTCTTTAAAAAAGGAGAAAAAAGAATATGACAAAGATATTCGCTCATAGAGGTTATTCAGCTTTATATCCTGAAAACACCATGAAGGCATTTGCTGAAGCTTATAAGGCAGGTGCTGATGGAATTGAGCTTGATGTTCAGCTAACAAAGGATGGGGAAATTGTTGTCATTCATGATGAAAAAGTTGATAGAACAACGAATGGAAAAGGCTTTGTAAAAGATTACACATTTCGGGAACTCAAGAAGCTTGATGCAGGATATAAGAAAAAAACCTCCTCGAAAGAAGAAACAATTCCATCGCTATCTGAAGTTTTAGAATGGCTCTCAACGAATCAGATGAACTGTAATATTGAATTGAAAAATGGTGTTTTTCCATATGTAGGAATGGAGGAAAAGGTAATTGAACTTGTTCATTCTTTTAATATGACCAATCGAGTTATTTTATCTTCCTTTAATCATTATAGTCTTGTCTATTGCTATCGCATTGATCAAGATATCGAAACAGCTCCATTATTTTCAGAAGGACTTTATATGCCATGGGTATATGCACAATCAATTGGTGCAAAAGGAATCCATCCAAAATATACAATTGCTTGCAGCGAACTTGTGAAGGCATCTGAAGAGTATGGAATTGCTGTTAGACCCTATACAGTTAATAGAGAAGCAAGCATGGAACAGTTGATCATAGCAGGCTGCTCAGCATTTATTACAGACGATCCTAAGAAAGCAATACAAGTTAGGGCGAAGATAGAGGTGTAATTGTATTTTTTAAATGTATAAAAAATAAAGGTGGACGGAGTTGTTCCCGCTCACCTTTATTTTTGTTTAAAACGAGGCTGTACTTTATTTTTCTTCCGATCACGATGAAGAATAAATCCAGCAATAAAACCAAGTCCGAAAATAAATAATAAAAAACCGATCAAAAATTGCAACCATAGATACGGAAATGGATTTTGCAAAATGCCAAAAACCATGTCCCTCATTAACTTAATTCCAAAAGCAGCCATAATTCCTGGTATTAATAAAATGATTAATGCGAAAATTCTAACCATTAGTAATTCCCTTCAACTAATCAATTGTACTTTAAGAAAAGTATTAAATGAATGCAAGGATTTGTCAAGTGATACAATGATCGTTAAAATAAGAATATGTGAAAAAACTTGCAAGAAATCACTGGGAATAGTGAAATAACTTTCAGGCTAAATGGTGGTGCAAAGATGCAAACAGTTATGATTGTTGGAGCTGGCAAAGGTGGATCAGCGCTCTTGAAAATTATGCTGGAAACAGAAATGCTAAAGGTTATTGCAGTAGTTGATAATCATCTTGATTCAAAAGGCATTATCATGGCTAAGCAAGAAGGGATTGCAACAGGCACGGATTGGCGAAAGTTTATCGATCGGGAAATTGATATGATCGTCGAGGTTACGGGAAAGGAGGAAGTTTTTCTCGAGATCCGTGAAGCAAAACAAAAAAACACTGTATTAATACCTGGTAGTGTAGCATTTCTAATTGCTATGCTGATCGAACAGAAGGAAGATTTAATTACAAGTATTCGAAATGAAACGTATAAATTTGATCTCATTTTCAATTCAACCGGTGATGGAATGGTTGTTGTAGATAAAGACTCGCGTGTGATTTTTTTTAATCGCAGTGCGGAAAGAATGACAGGGGTTAAAAGGAAAGAGGCAATAGGAAAGCATATCCATCGTGTTATTCCAGAAAGTAGATTGCCAATAACGATTGAAGCAAAACAAATCGAAGCCAATAATGAATCGATACTAGCCAATGGATTGAAGGTCATTTCAACACGCATTCCGATGATTGGAGAAAATAATGAGATCATTGGCGCCTTTGCTGTTTTTAAAGATATGACTGAAGTGCTTTGCTTAGCAGAAGAAATTACTAATTTAAAAGAAATTAAAACGATGCTGCAAGCGATTATTCAATCGAGTGATGAAGCAATTTCTGTTGTCGATGAGAATGGGACCGGCTTAATCATAAATCCTGCCTATTCAAGAATTACTGGACTTTCTGAAGAAGAAATTATCGGAAAACCGGCAACCGCAGATATATCTGAAGGTGAAAGTGTTCATATGAAAGTCTTGCAAACGAGAAGACCAATAAGAGGAGTTGCCATGAAGGTAGGTCCGAATAAAAAAGATGTGATCGTAAATGTTGCTCCGATCATCGTTGATGGCAAGCTTAAAGGCAGCGTTGGTGTTATTCATGATCGATCTGAAATCGAGGCATTGAATCGTGAATTGACGAAAGCACGGCAAATCATTCGAACTCTGGAAGCGAAATACACTTTTGAAGATATAATTGGTAAGTCCGAAGAAATGATGATTGCCATTGAACAAGCCCGATTAGGGGCAAAAACACCTGCTACTGTTTTACTAAGAGGAGAATCAGGAACCGGAAAAGAGCTTTTTGCCCATGCGATACATAATGACAGTGATCGGAAATACAATAAATTTATTCGGGTAAACTGTGCCGCGATTTCTGAGTCATTGCTGGAAAGTGAACTTTTTGGTTACGAAGAAGGAGCCTTTTCTGGTGCAAAAAGAGGCGGAAAAAGAGGACTTTTTGAAGAGGCGAACAATGGGAGCATCTTTCTCGATGAAATCGGAGAATTAGCAGCAAATACACAGGCAAAATTATTAAGGGTTTTACAAGAGAAGGAGATTACCCGTGTTGGTGGAACAAAGCCAATCTCCATTAATGTTCGAGTGATTGCAGCAACAAACGTGAATTTAGAAAAAGGAATGGCGAATGGTACGTTTAGGGAGGATTTATATTATCGATTGAATCGCATGCCGATTCATATTCCTCCATTAAGAAAAAGAAAAGAGGATATTTTATTACTGTGCAAAAGGTTGATTCAAAAGCTGAATCAGGAATATGGTCGAAATATTGAAGATATAACAGATGATGCAATAAAGAAGCTAATGGTATATGATTGGCCGGGCAACGTCCGAGAGCTTGACAATATACTTGGCAGAGCGATTATTTTTATGAAATATAATGAAGTTTTGATGGACGAGCACCATGTACCTGAACTAATTAAGAAAGAAAATGGTATAGCAAATAGTAAAGATTTTTCGCACAAGCAGAAATCGCAAACGTTGGCGCAACAAGTTGAAGAGTTTGAGAGGATGGAAATTTTGAAAATCCTCCAAGAAACAAAGGGTAATAAAACCTTAACTGCCAAATTACTAGGTTTATCAGTGAGGAATTTGTATTATAAACTCGAAAAGTATGAAATTGCAAATAATAGCGTGCAATAATTTTCTTGGTGTGCAATAATTTTCATGGATTATGCAATGTGTAAAGCGCTTTCATAAATCTGCGACTTGGCACGATTATTGCATAATATATAGTTGCAGCTATTCAAATTAGCACGTAAATTATCAATTAAGGGGTTGAGGGGACAGAATGGATTTAGACATGCTAATTAAAAAAGCAACCCGTTTTGAAGAAAAAACTGTTGCAGTTGCTGCCGCTGAGGATCATGAAGTAATCGATGCTGTTGCGATGGCTGTCGAAAGGAACTTAGCTAGATTTATTTTATTTGGCGACAAGGGGAAAATTGAGCAAATAATAGAAGAACAGCATGCTGGATTAGCGAAAAATCAGTCAATCCAAGTAATTCATGCTCATTCTAATTTTTTAGCTGCTGAAATGGCAGTTAAAGCAATTAAAGAAAATGAAGCAAATGTACTTATGAAGGGAAATATCCCAACCGCAATTTTGTTAAAAGCGGTATTGAATAAAGAATATGGCCTGCGAACAGGAAATGTGTTATCACATGTTGCTGTTTTTGAAGTACCAGGCTTCGATAGATTCATCATCATAACGGACGCTGCAATGAATATTGCTCCAAATTTAAATGAAAAAGCACAAATTGCTAAAAACGCTGTAGAAATCGCCAAAAGCATCGGGATTGAAACGCCTCGCATTGCCCCGATTGCTGCTGTTGAAGTTGTAAATCCTGCTATGCAGGCTACGATAGATGCAGCGGCTTTAACGATGATGAATACTCGCGGTCAACTAAATAATTGTATAGTAGATGGTCCGCTTGCGTTAGATAATGCCGTATCGCTAACAGCAGCTGAACATAAAGGAATTAAAGGTGATGTTGCTGGCAGAGCAGATATTTTATTAGTTCCGACAATTGAAGTGGGCAATGCTCTTTATAAATCACTAATTTATTTTACAAAGGCAAAGGTAGGAGCAGTTATTGCTGGTGCAAGTGCGCCTATCGTCTTGACCTCAAGAGCGGATTCGGCTGAAAGCAAGCTATATTCACTTGCATTAGCCATTTGCTCAGCGAGATAAAGTCTGTTATCTTTCTAAAGAATGATAGCAACTGCAATCATTCCTAAAAAAATAAAAATCAGTCATTGACGCAGGAGGATTAGAAACATGGAAATTTTCAAATACTTAGAAAAATATGATTACGAGCAAGTTGTATTTTGTCAAGATAAACAATCAGGATTAAAAGCGATTATCGCCATTCATGATACGACATTAGGACCAGCATTAGGAGGCACACGGATGTGGACATATGCATCTGAAGAGGCTGCGATTGAGGATGCACTACGCCTTGCAAAAGGAATGACATACAAAAATGCTGCTGCAGGCTTAAATCTAGGTGGTGGAAAAACGGTTATTATCGGAGATCCGAAAAAAGATAAAAACGAGGAAATGTTCCGTGCTTTCGGTCGCTATATTCAAGGGCTGAATGGCCGCTATATTACGGCAGAGGATGTTGGTACAACCGTTGCAGATATGGATCTTATTCATGAAGAAACGGATTATGTAACAGGGATTTCCCCAACATTTGGATCATCAGGCAACCCATCTCCAGTAACGGCATATGGTGTTTATGTCGGAATGAAAGCTGCCGCGAAAGAAGCGTTTGGATCCGATTCATTAGAAGGTAAAGTTGTCGCAGTCCAAGGTGTTGGAAATGTCGCATATGCTTTATGTAAGCATTTGCATGAAGAAGGTGCGACATTAATCGTAACCGATATAAATAAAGAAGCAGTTCAACGTGCAGTTCATGATTTTGGAGCGAAGGCAGTTGAACCGAATGAAATATACAGTGTGGAATGTGATATTTACGCACCATGTGCACTTGGAGCGACTATTAATGATGAAACAATTCCACAGCTTAAAGCAAAAGTAATTGCTGGTTCTGCTAATAATCAACTAAAAGAAGAACGTCATGGAGATATTATTCATGAAATAGGAATCGTTTACGCACCAGACTATGTTATAAATGCTGGTGGAGTTATTAACGTAGCGGATGAGCTTTATGGGTACAATGCTGAGCGAGCAATGAAAAAAGTTGAAGGTCTATATGATACGATTTCTAAAGTAATCGAAATTTCTAAACGTGACCAAATTCCAACTTATAAAGCAGCTGATCGGATGGCAGAAGAAAGAATTGAAAAAATGCGCAATTCCCGCAGTCAGTTTTTACAAAACGGGCACCATATTTTAAGCCGCCGCGGCTAAATAGTGAAGTGCTAGAACCTTTAATGAAAAAGAGAATGCCTCTATATGCAGAGGGGCCCTCTTTTTCAAATAGATAAAACGGTATTAAATGGAGGTTTGCATTTGTGCATGAGCTTAATTATCGTATTTTAGTCATTAATCCTGGTTCAACTTCCACAAAAATTGGGGTTTTTGAAAACGATGTGGCAGTTTTTGAGAAAACAATTCGCCATGAAACTGAACAAATAAATTCGTTTGAAAATATCATCGATCAATATGAATTTCGAAAAAATATTATTCTTGAAACATTAGATGAAGAAGGCTTTAATATTTCTAAATTGAATGCTGTTTGCGGACGTGGGGGCTTGCTAAAGCCGATTGAAGGGGGAACGTATGCTGTCAATGAAGCGATGCTAACGGATTTGCGTGAAGGTGTTGCAGGACAGCACGCATCAAACTTAGGCGGCATCATTGCATATGAAATTGCGAAAGCTTTAAATTTACCCTCATACATTGTAGACCCTGTAGTCGTAGATGAATTAGCTCCAATTGCACGAATTTCCGGTTTTTCTCTTATCGAACGAAAAAGTATTTTCCATGCATTAAATCAAAAAGCAGTTGCTCGCAGAGTGGCGAAAGATTTAGAAAGAAAATATGAGGAGTTAAATCTTATTGTCACCCATATGGGTGGAGGAATTACGGTCGGTGTTCATGAAAAAGGGAAGGTAGTCGACGTAAATAATGGTCTTCATGGAGAAGGTCCATTCAGTCCAGAGCGTGCAGGCACGGTTCCAGCAGGCGATTTAGTCTCCTTATGTTATTCTGGTTCCTATTATCGCGAGGAAGTAATGAAAAAATTAGTCGGTCAAGGTGGCCTTGTTGGATATTTAGGTACAAATGACGCAGTGAAGGTAGAACAATTGATTGAAAAAGGTGACGAAAAGGCAAAGCTTATCTACTCGGCAATGGCTTACCAAGTGGCAAAGGAAATCGGCTCAGCGAGTGCAGTATTGTGCGGTAAAGTTGATGCGATTATTCTAACTGGTGGCCTTGCATATGG
>JAEWDX010000311.1 GCA_023389895.1 Bacillota bacterium | reverse complement strand
GAACAGAACTCTGAGGTGCAAGTGGCTGAAGTGAAAAAATTGGCTGAAGCAAAAGGAGCCGCAATCGTTGAGGCATCAGTTTCAACATCTGCTGAAGTGAAACAAGCGGCAGAATCATTAGTTGGCCGTGTTGATGCGATTTATGTTCCAACCGATAATACGGTCGTATCTGCATTAGAATCCGTTATTTCAGTAGCTGTTGAGAAGCAGTTGCCACTTTTTGTTGGGGAGTTAGATTCGATGAAGCGTGGTGCGATCGCAGCAAGTGGATTTAGTTATTTTGACCTCGGCTATCAAACAGGGAAAATGGCAGTTGAAATTTTAAAAGGAAATAAGAAACCTTCTGATATCCCCGTTGAGCTACCAAACAGCTTAACATTAATGATTAACAAACAGGCAGCTAAGGAACAAGGACTTGAAGTGAAGGAAGAGTGGGCAAAGATAGCAGAATTTTATGATGGCGAATAATCAAAGGTGTGATAGTTAATGTTCACTGCCGTTTTTGGAGCATTCGAGTCTGGAATTATTTATGCGATTATGGCACTTGGTGTGTATTTAAGCTTTCGGGTGCTTGATTTTCCCGATTTAACAGTTGATGGCAGTTTTGTCACAGGTGCTGCCGTAAGCGCTACACTAATTGTGAATGGGGTGAACCCATTTCTTGCAACCATATGTGCTCTTTTTGCCGGTTTTATTGCCGGCTCTTTAACAGGAATACTCCATACATTTGGAAAAATTAATGCACTTCTTTCTGGTATTTTAATGATGATTGCGTTGTATTCGATCAATCTACGCATCATGGGGAGATCGAATGTATCACTCCTGAACATAGAAACCGCGCTCACCAATGTCAAAGATGTTTCAGATAAAACAGGGATGGATGCATTCTTAAATCAACTCCTTATTCATATCGGTTTACAAGATAATCTTCCAAGAACGTGGGGAATTCTAGTTTCGATGTTTATCGTGACATTTTTCATCAAATTTTTAACAGATAAATTTCTCCAAACAGAAGTCGGTCTTGCGATTCGAGCCACAGGAGATAATAAAAGAATGATCCGCAGTCTATCTGCAAATACGAATCTAGCCGTTATTACGGGATTGGGAATTTCGAATGCGATGGTCGCTTTTTCTGGTTCACTCATTGCCCAACAAGGCGGCTTCGCTGATGTTGGAATGGGAATCGGGATGATTATAATCGGTCTTGCCTCTGTTATTATTGGCGAAGCCCTATTCGGAACGAAAACAATTAGGAGAACAACTTTAGCTGTCATCGGTGGAGCAATTATCTATCGAATCGTCGTAACCCTTGCACTAAGAGTCGATTTTCTCAAGCCTGGAGATATGAAGCTTATTACCGCAACAATTGTTATACTGGCCCTTATCATGCCGAAAATCATTGATTCAACGAAGGAAAAGAAACGGAAAGCGAGGAAACAAGCGGAATTTCTCACAATGGAAGGGCTACCTGCAGATCGAAAGGGTGGGATTGATGCTTGAATTATCACAAATTCATAAAGTCTTTAATGAAGGGACCCTCGATGAAAAAATCGCGCTTGATCGAATTAACTTAACATTAAATAAAGGCGATTTCGTTACGGTTATCGGTAGTAATGGGGCAGGAAAATCAACCTTAATGAATATTATTTCTGGCGTGATCATCCCTGATGTTGGAACCGTTTCGATCGACGGACACAAAGTAACACTATTATCAGAATACAAACGAGCAAAGCTAATCGGTCGGGTGTTTCAAGATCCGATGGCTGGTACGGCTCCAAGTATGACGATTGAAGAGAATTTAGCGATGGCTTTTTCAAGAAATAAAAATCGTACTTTTAAAAAAGGGGTAACAAAGAAACGAAAGGAGTATTTCGCTGAAGTATTGTCAACTCTTCACCTTGGATTGGAAAATCGTTTGACGGCAAAGGTTGGTCTTTTATCCGGAGGAGAGCGTCAAGCATTATCATTATTGATGGCAACTTTTACGGAGCCGGCCATTCTTTTATTAGATGAACATACAGCTGCTCTTGATCCAGCTCGGGCGGAATTGATTACAAATTTAACAAAGGAAATTGTCACAAAGTATCAATTAACGACATTGATGGTCACTCATAATATGCAGCAAGCGTTGGATTTAGGTAATCGACTTATTATGATGGATAAAGGACAAATCATCTTCCAGGTTAATGAGGAGAACAAGGCAAAATTAACGATCGAGCAGCTTTTAAATGAGTTTCAAAGAATTAGAGGAACGAAAATGGCGACTGATCGGACCTTACTTTCTTAAGCAGAGTCAGATACTTGCTCACAACTGTTTGTGATATTCGCGAAAATTGAACAAAGGATTAATGAAGTTAAAATCATACTTCTTAATCCTTTTTCTTTGAAAAATAGGATAACGGGAAAATAACGTCATAGATTTAAAGCGTAAAATAAATTTGTTTA
The DNA here is from genome assembly GCA_023389895.1 of Bacillota bacterium. Lineage (GTDB taxonomy): Bacteria > Bacillota > Bacilli > Bacillales > Cytobacillaceae > Cytobacillus. The sequence goes on along the minus strand of JAEWDX010000311.1, from coordinate 20,772 downwards.
CCAGTGAGGAGAGGGAAAATGAAGCAAGGTCTGGTTGAAGGGCAAACGGTCACATTAGAAATAAAGGTTACGCCTGATATGTTTGCCCAGTTTGATGGGAAGATTGTTCACCGTGCCTATTCAACAGTATCAATGATCTATCATATGGAATGGGCATCACGGCAAATTATTCTGCCATTTTTAGAAGAACATGAGGAAGGAATGGGGGGAGCAGTTCAGGCAAAGCATTTATTTCCAACTCCTGAAGGTGCAACTTTAACGATTACAGCACAGTTATGTAAATATGAGGAAAATAGCATCCTTACACAAGTAACAGTAAAAAACGGTGAGACATTAGTCGGCATTGGCGAGGTTAAACAGATTATCCTTCCAAAAAGTAAAATTTCGAGTTTACTAGCATAAGAGTAATAATGAGATCATTCATGAAAATGCTTTTCTTATAAAGTTAAAACGACATGCTAATCCACTTTAAAATGTAAGCGTTATCATGCATTAACGCTCTAATTGACTAAAATGAGATAGCAAAAATAAGCTACACACTTTTATCCTATATAGAGGGAGGCAAAATTTGAATGAAGATGTTTGAAAACATAAAGGAGCACGAACAAGTTATCTTTTGCAATGATGAAGCAACTGGACTGAAAGCCATTATCGCGATCCACAATACAACACTTGGTCCTGCGCTTGGAGGCTGTAGAATGCTACCGTATGAAAGTGAGGAGGCAGCTCTTGTTGATGTGCTTCGGTTATCGAAAGGAATGACATACAAGTGTGCAGCAGCAGATGTCGATTTTGGTGGAGGAAAAGCTGTTATTATCGGTGATCCGATGAAAGATAAATCTCCAGAATTATTCCGTGCCTTTGGGCAATTTGTTGAATCATTAAATGGCCGTTTTTATACAGGGACTGATATGGGGACAGCTCCAGAGGATTTCGATCATGCTCTAAAGGAAACAAATTGCATTGTTGGAGCGAGCGAGGTTTATGGGGGAAGTGGTGATTCATCGATTCCAACCGCAGCAGGCGTTATAAGCGGGTTGCAGGCAACAATGAAAATATTGACAGGCTCAAATAATTTAGGAGGAAAAACATATGCGATTCAGGGGCTTGGAAAAGTTGGTTTTAAAGTTGCAGAGAAACTTTTAGAGCTAGGGGCAGATTTATTCGTCACAGATATTAATGAACAGGCAATCGAGCAACTTTTAATGAAAGCGAAAGCCTTTCAAGCTAATGTAAAAGCTGTATCGAAGGATGACATTTATGAGACAGAGGCTGATATGTTCATCCCTTGTGCTATGGGCGGCATTCTTCATGACGAAACAATTGCAAAGCTAAAGGTAAAGGCTGTTGTTGGATCAGCTAATAATCAACTATTGGAGCTGCAACATGCTGAGCTTTTACGAGAAAAGGAGATTTTGTATGCACCTGATTACATCGTCAATGCAGGTGGACTCATCCAAGTGGCGGATGAACTTTATACACCCAATAAAGAACGCGTCTTGCAAAAGACGAATGCGATTTATGATTCACTTCTCAGGATTTATGAATTTGCTCATGTAAAAGGAATGACAACGATGGAGGCTGCAAACGAATTTTGTGAACAGCGAATCGAAGCGCGAAAACAAAGAAATAGCTTCTTCTCTCATAAAAAAAGACCAAAATGGGCGGTTCGAAGTTAGTGAATCTTTTCGTACGAGTGCACGCTTAATTAGGATAGAAAGGATGAGAACATGGAGAATCAATTTCCGATCAAGCAAATGATGGATGCAGATGGCCATATTGTATTACCAAAGTATGAGCAAATGATCACAAAGGAAATGGTGAAGCAGTTTTACACACAGCTAATCAGAATTCGCAGTTTCGATCGGAAGGCAGTGAGTTTACAGCGGCAAGGACGAATTGGCACTTATGCTCCATTTGAAGGACAGGAAGCCGCTCAGGTTGGCAGTGCATTAGCCTTAGACTCAAATGATTGGATGTTTCCAACCTACCGTGATCATGGCGCTGCATTTGTTTTTGGACATAGTTTAAGAAATATTTTACTTTTTTGGAATGGGCGAAATGAGGGCTGCATTCCACCCGTGGGAAAAAATATTTTTCCACCAAGCATTCCAATCGCAACACAGATTCCGCATGCAGCAGGTGTTGCCCTCGCAGAAAAACTAAAAGGTTCGAAAAAGGCAGTCATAGCTTATTTCGGCGATGGGGCGACGTCAGAAGGAGATTTCCATGAAGGGCTGAATTTTGCGTCAGTCTTTCAAGCACCTGTTGTCTTTTTTAATCAAAATAATGAGTATGCGATTTCTGTCCCGCTTGAAAAGCAAATGAATACAAAAACCATTGCTCAAAAAGCATTAGCCTATAATATGCCTAGTGTAAGAATTGATGGCAATGATGTGTTTATCGTCTATTTTGAAACGTTAAAGGCTTTAGAGCGAGCAAGAACCGGTGAAGGACCAACATTGATTGAAGCGATAACATGGAGATATGGGGCCCATACAACAGCTGATAACCCTGCTAAATACCGTGATCAAGAAATAAGCAATCAACGAAGGTTCGAAACTGATCCGATTCTCCGACTTGAAAGATGGATGAAAAATAATGGTTGTTATGACGAGGAATGGATACACGACATCGAAGCTGACGCTAAAACAGAAATCGAAGAGGCTGTGAAAGAGATGGAGGCATTTCCTCCTGCAAATCCAGCACATATTTTCGATTATGTATTTGCTGAACCGACATGGCAAATTGCCAAGCAAAAGGAAGAGTATCTTAAGCTAGTAGGAGGTGCTTAAAGGTGAGTACGGCTGTCAAAACAAAAACAATGACACTTGTTCAGGCGATAACCGATGCCCTTCATATAATGCTAGCTGAGCGTCCAGAAGTGCTTTTATTAGGGGAGGATATCGGAAAAAATGGAGGCGTCTTTCGCGCTACTGATGGGCTGCAAGAAATATTCGGTGAAGAGCGAGTCATTGATACGCCGCTAAGTGAAGCCGGCTTTGTCGGTGCAGGGATTGGTCTAGCTGTAAATGGCTTTATTCCCGTAATTGAAATTCAATTTATGGGGTTTATTTACCCAGCCTATGAACAAATCATGACACATGCTACAAGATTACGAATGAGGACGATGGGCCATTACTCCGTTCCGATCGTCATCCGCACGCCATATGGGGCAGGGGTAAGAGCACCCGAAATTCACTGTGATAGTATGGAAGCAATTTTTACTCATATGCCAGGGATTAAAGTTGTTTGTCCAGCAAATCCATATGATGCTAAGGGCTTGCTCATAGCAGCGATTGAAGATCCTGATCCTGTACTGTTCCTAGAACCGATGCGCTCCTATCGTTTAGGAAGAGAGGAAGTACCAGAAGGGAAATACACGATCGAAATTGGCAAAGGAAAAAAACGGCAAGTTGGGGAGGATGTGACAATTATTACTTGGGGGGCAATGGTCCCAACTGTACAGAGAGCAGTGGAGGAACTAAAAGAAAGCTCCATTTCATGTGAGGTGATCGATTTAAGAACACTCTTCCCAATCGATAAAGATATCATTGCTGAATCCGTGCAAAAGACTGGCCGCACCGTAATCGTGCACGAGGCACATGGAACTGGCGGAGTAGGAAATGATGTGATAGCGATCATTAACGATACGTCCTTTTTATATCAAAAGGCTCCAGTAGAACGAGTAACTGGTTTTGATGTACCGGTGCCTTATTTTGGGTTTGAGGATCATTATTTACCGACCTTGGAGAGAATTAAGCATGCTGTGAAAAAAGTCATAACATTTTAGGAGGGAAGAGATGGAGATTAAGCTTCATGATATCGGTGAAGGGATGACAGAGGCGGAAATAAACTGTTTCCTCGTCAAGCCAGGGGATATTGTTAAAGCGGATGAACCATTAGTTGAGGTGCAAACGGATAAAATGATTGCAGAAATCCCCGCTCCCAAAACAGGAATTATCCGTAAACTGACTGTTGGAGAAGGCGATACGGTGGCAGTTGGAACAACCTTGTTAATTTTAGAAACAGTTCAATTGGAAAACCATCATTTAGAAGAGAAACTTCCGTTAGAAAGAAATAGTGATTCATCAGAAGAACAACCCTTTTTGTTTAAAAATCATCCTTCTATAGAGACAGAGAAACCTTTCTCCAAAAAACAATCGAGCCCAGCCTCGCCGTATACGAGGAAAATTGCCCGTGAAAACGGAATTAATCTTGAAGACGTACAAGGATCTGGCTCGGCTGGTCGAGTGACAGATAAAGATATTTATAATTTTATTGCCGCTGCAAAAAATCCTATAGCAAAACCTCAAGCATTCACACAAGATAGATTAAATCTTGCATCCGCCGACACGATCCTATTCAGAGGAAGAAGAAAACAGATCGCAAAAAAAATGGTTCAATCTGTTTATACGATTCCCCATTGCACTCATTTTGAGGAAATCGATATGACGGAATTAATCCATTTTCGCGATAATTTAAAGAAAAGAAAGCAAAATCTTTCTATCACTGCTTTTTTTCTTAAAGTAATTTCAGTTTGCTTAAAGGAGTTTCCGATCTTTAATGCGCGCCTCGATGAAGAAAATGAAGTTATTCTACTGCAAAACGGCCATCATATTGGGCTTGCTGTCAATACGGAAGCTGGCTTAATTGTTCCCGTTATCAAGCATATAGAGAATAAGTATATTAGGCAGATCGATGAGGAAATGAAGGTGCTAACGGAAAAGGCAATAAATGATTCTTTCAGTATCGAAGACATCTCTGGAGGAACATTCACCATTTCAAATGTCGGACCACTTGGTGGCAGCTTTGGAGCAACCCCCATTATTCAGCATCCACAAGTCGCGATAATTTCCTTTCATAAAACAAAGAAAATGCCTATCGTGGATGAAAATAACGAGATTGTGATTCGCCATATGATGAATATTTCGATGTCCTTTGATCACCGTATTGCTGATGGAGCGACTGCTGTTAAATTTACGAATCGATTTGCCCAATTAATCCAAGATCCAAGAATGCTATTGTTAGAGCTTGTGTAAAGTGAAAATTGTTTTGCTTTACCGCATATATGCATCATAGCTTTAACTTACACTCTTGATCATCCTAGCACTATTAATATATTATTAATTCTGAATATTCATTAACTTAATTGGAGGTATGAAAATGTTAGAAAAAAATGTGGAAAAAGAAGCACAATTGAATGATTTTTTCCCTGTAAAGGAAGTCGATTATTTAGAAATTTATACAGGAAATGCAAGGCAATCTGTGCATTATTTCTGTTCAACCTTTGGCTTTAAGCCAGTTGCCTATTCTGGCTTAGAAACTGGCAATCGTGAAACCGTTTCCTATGTCATTCAACAGCGGAAAATTAGACTTGTCCTTACAGGTTCTTTAACAGAAAGCAGTAGAGTCGCAACCTTTGTGAAAAAGCATGGTGATGGCGTCAAAGACATTGCCTTAACAGTTGATAATGTTGAAAAGGCATATGAAGAAGCAGTAGCAAGAGGAGCGATTGCAATCGTTCCACCTTACGAAATTAAAGATGAGTACGGAACCGTTAAGAAAGCAATTATTGGCACATATGGAGATACGATTCACACATTAGTGGAACGGAATCATTATAAAGGACCTTTCATGCCAGGTTACGAAGCAAGTACAGTGACGATTCCTTATGAAGATGCGGGCTTTATTGGTATTGACCATGTTGTTGGCAATGTCGAAAGGATGGAAGAGTGGGTAAACTATTATGCGAACGTAATGGGCTTCAAGGAAATGACTCATTTTACAGACAAGGACATTAGCACGGAATATTCCGCTTTAATGTCAAAGGTTATGCATAATGGCGGAAGAATTAAATTCCCAATTAATGAACCAGCGCAAGGAAAGCGGAAATCACAAATTGAAGAATACCTCGAGTTTTACAATGGACCCGGTGTGCAGCACTTAGCCATTTTAACAGAGGATATCGTGAAAACTGTAAGTGTCTTGCGGAAAAATGGCGTTGAGTTTTTGAGTACGCCTACAACTTATTATGAAGCACTATCTGAGCGTGTTGGTAAAATTGATGAGGAAATCGATAAGCTTAAAGAGTTAAGTATTTTAGTAGACCGTGATGATGAGGGCTATTTATTACAAATCTTTACGAAACCAATCGTTGATCGCCCTACATTATTTATTGAAGTAATTCAAAGGAAAGGTGCGAAAGGATTCGGGGAAGGTAATTTCAAAGCTTTATTTGAGTCGATTGAGCGCGAACAGGAAAGACGAGGAAATCTATAACTATATGGGGAAAATCAAACCGCGAAATACTGTTGAAAAAATAAACCCATACCCACTAGGAGATTCTCCAGAAGAAATCAAACAAAAATTTAATTTGGAAATCATTAGGAAGCTATCAGATAACGAAAATGTATATGGCTGCTCCAATGAAGTCCAAAAGGAAATTTTGAATAATCTAGCTAGGCTTTTTCGATATCCTGATGGAAAAACTGAGCACCTCACTAGAAAACTAGCTGAATTTTATCACATTCAAGAAAGTCAGCTTTTTATTGGCAATGGTTCTGAAGAAATTATTCGCCTCTTAACTCGTGCTTATATTGATTACGGAGACGAAGCAATCATAGCAGATCCTACATTCCCACGTTATGAAACAAACGTGGTCATTGAAGGGGGGAAGGTGATAAAAGTTCCGCTTGCGAATGGCGTACATCAGCTTGAACAAATGCTTCGTAGCATAACATTGAAAACAAAAATGATCTTTATTTGTAATCCGAATAATCCGACTGGAACGATCGTTGGCAAAGATGCGCTATTGGATTTCATTGAAAAGGTCCGAAGTAATGTACTGATTGTTCTCGACGAAGCGTATTATGAGTACGTGACATCTGATGATTATTTACAGTCAGTTACTTTACTGAAAAGACATCCAAATTTAATCATTTTAAGAACGTTTTCCAAAATATACGGACTTGCAGGGATGCGGGTCGGCTATGCGATGATGGCAGCATCTATTGTGAATGAACTGCAAAAGGTAAAAGAAGTTTTCAATGTTAATACATTAGCTCAAGCTGCTTCACTAGCAGCATTAACAGATCAAGATTTTGTTACAGAATGTGCTCGTAAAAATAAGGCTGAAAAAGAATTTCTCTATCAAAGCTTACAGCAATTAGGCGTTAGCTTTTATCCATCTGAAACAAATTTCATTTATATTTTTAGTCATTACCCGATGTTCGCAAGATTAAATGAAGAAGGAATTCTCGTCAGACAAATGAAATTAGCTGGCTTTGCTGAGGCATTTCGCATGACAATTGGAACGAGGGATGATAATGAGGCATTTCTTATTGTTTTAAAGAGTTTGCTAAATGAAGAATAGGCGGTGTAATCATTGGAATTAAATCCGGCAACGCTTCCATGGAGAGATGCGTATAAATTATTAGTCGGTTCTATTTTACCGCGGCCCATTGCATTTGTGACAACAATCGACGATAAAGGGGTTGTGAATGCTGCTCCTTTTAGTTTCTTTACTGCGATTTGTGCTGATCCATTGCTTATTTGCTTTTCTCCGATGAGAAAAGGAGCAGATGGAACTAAAAAAGATACGCTTATCAATATTGAAGAAACGAAACAGTTTGTCATTAATGTCGTGAGTGAGGATATTGTTGAACAAATGAATCATTGTGCGACCGAATTTCCGAGCGAAATCGATGAGCTTGAAATCTCAGGCTTAAGTAAAGCCGCAAGCAAAATCGTAAAGACGCCAAGGATAATAGAATCGAAAATCCATTTTGAATGTGAGCTCGAGCAGGTTTTGCATTTCGGCGATCGTGCTGGGGCAGGGAGCTTAGTGATAGGCCGGGTTGTCTATGTTCACATTGCAGATGAGCTTTATGAAAATGGGAGAATTCTTTCAGCTAAGCTGAAGCCTGTTGGTCGCTTAGCAGGAAATCTGTATACAAAGCCGCTTGCGGATACTTTTGAGCTCATTAGAAAGCCGTATAATCCATCGAGTGAAACTTACTAAGTACAGGCTTACTGCGGGATTGAGTGAAACTCAATCAGTGGGGGGGCTTACAGCGCGTTAATCTGCGCTAAAATTAAACATTATGAACAAGGTGATTGGATGAAATTTATTACCTTTTGCAAAAAAGATGGCTCGATCCGAGCAGGATGGCTTGCAGATGAGCACTATGTTGTAGATATGTTTGAAGCTTCAAATGGGAGCTTACCAAAGGATATGCTTTCTTTTATAGAAAATCATCTTGCTTTTCAGAACGAAATGAAAGTGAATTTCCATTCCATTCAAAAAGGATTTTATCGTCTTCAAGATGTTCAATTGCTTGCACCGCTCACTAATCCAAAGAGCTTTCGCGATTTTTATGCATTTGAAGATCATGTAAAAACAGCACGAGAAAATCGGGGCTTACAGATGGTTCCAGATTGGTATGATATTCCCGTATTTTATTTTTCCAATCATCTTGTCATGAAAGGACCTAATGACGTTATTCGACGGCCTGAACATTGTGAAATGCTTGATTATGAATTGGAGATTGGCTGTATCATCGGAAAAAAAGGGATGAATATTAAAGCCGAAGATGCGGATGAATATATTTTTGGCTTTTGTATCTTAAATGATTGGAGTGCTCGCGACTTGCAAAGAAAGGAAATGAAGGTTGGCTTAGGGCCGGCAAAAGGAAAGGATTTTGCGACTTCAATTGGACCTTATATTTTAACGAAAGATGAATTAGAACCATTTCGTGTAGGTAAAGGCTATGACTTAACAATGACAGCGAAAGTAAATGGCAGGGAGCTCTCAAGTGGAAATATGAAGGATATTTATTATTCATTCGGTGAAATGATCGAACGGGCATCTGATTATGTAACTTTATATCCTGGTGAAATCATTGGCTCAGGAACAGTCGGGAGCGGCTGTATTTTGGAGCTTGGAACGGATATTCATCGTTATCTTGTACCGGGAGATCATATTGAGCTAGAAATTACAGCACTTGGAAAGTTGAAAAATACAATTGGCTAAGGTTCTTAATAATATAAGTATAAGTTTTTTTAGAGTTTGGGAATTGTCTAGCTCCAATGCTTTTTAATAAGTGAGGTGGAAAGATGTTTTACCGTCAGATGGGGAGAATCCCACATAAGCGTCATACGATGTTTAAGAAGGAAGATGGAAGCTTATTTAGAGAACAAGTGATGGGAACGAAAGGATTTTCCGGGACGCAATCTATTTTATATCATCATTACATGCCGACTGAAGTTGTAAGCTCCAAGTTAATTGGGCAATATTTGCCTGAATATGAGGAACAGCAATCGTTGAAACACCGCCACTTTATGACAGATAAAATTACGAAGAGTGGAGATGCGATTGAAGCGAGGGAGTATCTATTAGGGAATGAAGATTTACTTATCGCTACAGCAAAAATAAGAAACTCGATGAAAAGCTTTTATCGCAATGGTGATGGCGATGAAATGCTTTATATTCATTACGGGAGTGGAAAGCTCGAAACAATGTTTGGGACGCTCTCTTATCGTCCTGGTGACTATCTCATCATTCCAATTGGGACGATTTATCGAGTCATCCCGAATGAAGAGACAAAAGCACTCATTATCGAAGCATTTAGTCAAATGACAACACCGCGTAGATATCGAAATGAATATGGGCAACTATTAGAGCATAGTCCATTTTGTGAACGCGATCTTCTCGGGCCAGAGAGATTGGAAACATATGATGAGAGAGGCGAATACGAGGTCATTTTGAAAACGAGGGGATATCTCCATTCTCATCGATTAAACCATCATCCGCTAGATGTCGAAGGCTGGGACGGCTATTTATATCCATGGAAATTTAATATTGAGGATTTTGAACCGATAACAGGTCGAGTTCATCAGCCGCCACCAGTTCATCAAACATTTGAAGGACATAATTTCGTTGTTTGCTCATTCGTTCCGCGGCTTTTTGATTATCATCCCGAGTCGATTCCTGCCCCTTATTATCACAGTAATGTGAATAGTGACGAACTTCTTTATTATGTAGAAGGGAATTTTATGAGTAGAAAGGGAATTATGAAGGAATCGATTACATTACATCCAACCGGCATTCCCCATGGTCCTCATCCGGGAACAACGGAAGCAAGCATCGGGAAAAAGGAAACGCTTGAGCTTGCTGTCATGATTGACACGTTCAAACCGCTGAAAATAGTAAAACAAGCAAAAATGATCGAAGATGAGAAGTATATGTTTAGTTGGACTTAAATAAAATCCATAATAAAAGAGCTCAGTTCACAATTGAGCTCCTTTCGTTATGGATTTTATTGAAGAATCTTGATCGATTATCGTTGTAATGCATTCCAGCTTACTCATTATGCCAAATCGTTGCAAGTGTACCTTCACCGGAATGAGCAGCAATTGTAGAGCTGATTTCCCCAATGAAAATATCAAGTTTTGGGAAAAGTGACTTTATTTCAGCAGCAAGCGCTTTCGCTTTATCATACACATTTCCATGCATAATCTGCACTTCGGCAATTGAATGCTTTTTATAAGATTCGCCAAGCAGTTCAAGCATTCTCTTAATCGCTTTTTTCTCAGACCGCACTTTGTCAAAAAGAATGAATTCTCCATCAATATTAATTTGAATGATTGGCTTAATTTTTAGTAAACATCCAAGTAAATAAGAAGTACCAGACATTCTTCCACCTTTATAAAATTGGTCAAGACTGCCTAATAAAATATAATTTTCTGATTTTAAAGCATCCAGCTGAAGATATTCAGCAATTTGTTTTACTGAACTTCCGTCTTCAGCCATGTCTAATCCTTTATTAATTAACGTCGTAATGGCATAGGACATTGACTTGGAGTCAATAACCTCAACAGGAAAATTAGCAAGTGCAGCTCCTGATAGACAGCTATTTATCGTTCCACTAAGCTTGCTAGATAGATGGACTGCAATGGCTGAATCATATTTGTCTTTCAAACTTTCAAAAAGCTCTGCAAATCTACCAGCAGAAGGCTGAGAAGTTTTTGGAATTTCCTTATATGAACAAATTCGTTCATAAAGCTGATCGGTACTTAAATCAATTCCATCCTCAAATGTTTCATCTCCAAATGTAATCGAGAGGGGAACAACATATACATCAGGATGATTTTTCAACTCTTCCGTAATGAAAGCAGTACTATCAGTAATCCAAGCAATTTTCTTTTCGGTCATGTAGTTAGTCCTTTATCTCATATTTACCCGTTAAAAGGCTTTGTCCATATACGATAGCTCTATACAAATAATTTTATTACCAATGTGGCTAAGCTTATTTCCAGGCTCATTTTATTATACACAAATCGCAAGCTTTTGTAATACTTATATAAAAATTTCGGTTTTTGTACAAGATTTGTCGAAACTACACGAACTATTTTGGAGAAGTGCTAAGTTGAAAAGTTACTCGATTTTTCCGAAAAAGTGCTAGATAGATTTCAAAAGTTACTCGATAATGTTCATAATCTTTATGAAGGGGAACCGAAATAACTTTTGAAATCTGTTAACTAGCTTAGAGTTTACTTTTTATAAGACCACTCCTCGACATCCCATACTTTTGTCACCCAGTCTTCATAGAAATCTGGTTCGTGGCAAACTAATACAACTGTCCCTTTATAAGCTTTCAATGCTCTCTTTAATTCTGCTTTTGCATCAACATCAAGATGGTTTGTCGGCTCGTCAAATAGAAGCCAGTTGCTTTCGTTCATTTGTAGCTTGCATAAGCGTACCTTTGCTTGTTCGCCACCACTTAGTTGGTTTAGCGGGCGAGAAATATGTTCATTTTTTAACCCAACCTTTGCGAGTGCAGCACGAACCTGATGCTGATCCATAGAAGGGAACTCATTCCAAACATCATCAATCGGTGTGATCGTGCCCGCTTTCACTTCTTGCTCGAAATAGGAAGGGTAGAGGAAGTCGCCACGCTCTATTTTGCCGCTAATCGGATTAATTTTACCGAGCATTGTTTTTAAAAGCGTTGATTTCCCTACACCATTGCAGCCAACGATCGCTATTTTATCGCCTCGTTCAATGGTTATGGACATTTTAGGTAGAAGGGCATGTGTGTAGCCAATTTCAAAATCAAGCCCTTCAAACACATATCTGCTACTACCACGAGCCTCTTTAAATTCAAAAGTAGGCTTCATCACGGTTTCAGGTCGGTCAATTCTTTCCATCCGATCCAGTTGCTTTTGCCGGCTTTTTGCACGCCCTGTCGTGGAATAACGCGCTTTATTTTTCGCAATAAACTCTTCCTGTTTTTTAATAAAGTCCTTTTGCTTTTCATAGGCATTGATGTGCTGGTTCTTGTTAATTTCCGCTAGTTCAAGAAATTTCTCATAGCTTGCTGTATAGCGAGAAAGCTTTGAAAATTCAAGATGAAAAATCGTATTGGAAATTTGGTTCATAAACTCTGTATCATGGGAAATTAGCATGAATGCATATGGATATTCCTTTAAATAATTCGTTAGCCAGCGAATATGCTCAACATCTAAATAGTTCGTCGGCTCATCTAACAACAAGACTTCAGGCTGTTCTAAAAGCAGCTTAGCTAATAATACTTTTGTCCGTTGACCACCGCTTAAAGCAGATACATCACGGTCTAAGCCAATTGCATCTAAACCGAGTCCGCGCGCTGCTTCCTCAATTTTAATATCGAGAGAATAGAAGCCGCCAGCATCAAGGCTGTCCTGGATTTTTCCCATTTCATCTAATAAATTTTCTAGCTCGTCAGGTGTGGCATCTGCCATTTTCGCAGTTACTTCATTTAATGCTTCCTCTTGTTCAAAAAGGGGGAGAAAAGCATCCTTTAAAACATCGCGCATTGTTTTTCCAGGCGTTAATACGGTATGCTGATCAAGATATCCATAATGAACACTAGGTGTCCACTCAACCTGTCCTGAATCATGAATTAATTGGTTTGTAATAATATTCATTAATGTTGATTTACCAACCCCGTTTGCTCCGACAAGTCCCACATGATCCTCAGCTAAAAGTCGAAAAGATACATCTTTAAATAAAGTCCTGTCCCCGAAGGTATGACTTAATTTTTCTACATTTAATAAACTCATCTATCTCGTTCCTCACTTTGCTTTATCAGTTTGTTTCTATTAGTTTAACGTAAAATGCCATTCATTTTCACATCATACTTGATTTTTATTGATTAGACTAGATTTTTTTCGGCAAAAATCTCACATTGTTATGATATATCCCTTCGTATGTGGATATATCGTCTAGTTATGTAAATATATCTGTAAGGTTTTAGATATGTCGCTTAGTTTTGCGAAGATTTCCGTCAGATTTCAAAAATATCGCTTACTTTTCTTACTATATCCGTCTAATTTTCAATATATCCGTCACTTCGCAGTATAGAGCCTTTTACAAGTTTATATAAAAAAGGGCATCCGTTTTGAAAAGAAAACGAACGCCCTCTAAATGAGAATAGAGAATAGAGAATTTTAAATTGAGCTGAAATTATTTTGCTTCCTGTGGGATTGCTAAACCCAGTCCTTCTGCAACTCTTGTTCCATATTCAGGATCTGCCTTGTAAAAATGACCGATTTGCCGAATTTTAATTTCATCTAGTTTTACAGGCTTCATTGCATTTACAATATTGTTAACCAGACGAGCTCGTTCCTCTTCAGATAGTAGACGATAAAGATCGCCGGCCTGTGAGTAATGGTCATGATGATCGTAAGAAACTTGTTCAGCTAAGCCAGAAACAGCATATGGTGTTGTTTTTGCTTCAGGTGCTTCAGTAGGACCACTAAAACTATTAGGCTCGTAATATACTGAACTGCCACCATTATCATCTGCACGCATTGCACCATCACGGAAATAGTTTTTTGCTTCCACTTTTGGACGGTTAATTGGCAGCGTGTTATGATTTGCACCAACGCGATAACGATGTGCATCAGCATAAGCAAACAAACGACCTTGAAGCATTTTATCTGGAGATGGCTCTACACCAGGAACAAATGATCCAGGGGAGAAGGTTGCTTGCTCCACCTCAGCAAAATAGTTTTCTGGATTTCGGTTTAACGTCATTTTACCAACTTCAATTAATGGATAATCCTTTTGTGACCAAACCTTTGTTACATCAAATGGATCATAGCGATAAGCGTTTGCCTCTTCGATTGGCATAATTTGTACGTATAATGTCCAAGAAGGTAAGTCACCTTTTTCAATCGCATTAAATAAATCTTCAGTATGATAGTCAGGGTTAGAGCCTGCAAGCTGCTCTGCAAGCTTCACATCTAAGTTTTTCACACCTTGATTTGTTCTGAAATGGTATTTTACCCAAACCGCTTCACCTTCTGCGTTTACCCACTTAAATGTATGGCTTCCGTAACCGTGCATGTGGCGGAAGGTTGCTGGAATTCCTCTGTCAGACATTAAAATTGTCACTTGATGTAAAGATTCAGGGGAGAGAGACCAGAAATCCCAAACTGCTGTTGGATTTTTTAAATGTGTTTGTGGATCTCTTTTCTGTGTATGAATAAAGTCAGGGAATTTAATGGCGTCACGAATGAAGAAGATCGGTGTATTGTTACCTACGATGTCATAGTTTCCTTCTTCTGTGTAAAATTTCATCGCGAATCCACGTGGATCACGAAGCGTATCAGAAGAACCTAGCTCACCAGCAACTGTTGAGAAACGAATAAACATATCGGTACGTTTCCCTATACCGTTAAAAATTTTCGCCTTCGTATATTTAGACATATCATTCGTTACTTCAAAATAGCCATGTGCACCAGCACCTTTCGCATGAACAACACGTTCAGGAACACGCTCACGATTAAAGTGGGCAAGTTTTTCTAATAAATACACATCTTGAATTAAAGTCGGTCCACGATGCCCAGCAGTCATTGAATTTTGGTTGTCCCCAACAGGAGCACCCCAGCTAGTCGTAAGTTTATTATCCGTCATTCGAATTCACCTCATCCATTTTTTTAAAACTTATACATAAATGATAACAGTTTTCAAAGAAAAATCAATACTAAATTATAATTATTATAAAATAGAGATATTTGCCACATGATAGTCTGATGCTTTCCTTCATATATATATTTCATAAAAAAGGGAAGAAGAACCTCCATATTTTTTCATAGATTATAATGAAATGAAACATAATAGAAAAATGGACTAACGATGAGGAATCTAGTTCATTTTTTTAAAAAATAAACTAAAAAATATTTTGTCATATTTGTCCTTCATATATGTACAATGATATAAAATATGATAAAGTTATAAGCAGTAAGCCTTTATGTCATTAGTTTTGTTAAGAAATGTTATGTGTTTACAGGGTGGACACATGTTTCTTTGTAGGGAACATACGAACAAATATTTTACAATAGGGGGATTTCATGATGTCTAGCAAAACATTAGATGCCTTTTTAACGGAAAACCTTGAAGATTTAAAGGCAAAGGGGTTATACAATGTCATTGACCCAGTCGAAGGTCCGAATGGTCCAATGATCAGAATTAATGGAAGAGAGTTAATAAATTTATCTTCAAATAATTATTTAGGCTTAGCAACCGATAACCGTTTAAAAGAAGCCGCAAAAGAAGCCATTGAATATTATGGAGTTGGTGCTGGTGCGGTTAGAACAATAAATGGAACATTAGATATTCATATAAAGCTTGAAGAGAAACTAGCCAAATTTAAACATACTGAAGCGGCGATAGCTTATCAATCAGGTTTCAATTGTAATATGGCAGCAATTTCAGCCGTCATGGATAAAAACGATGCGATTTTATCTGACGAGTTAAACCATGCTTCGATCATCGATGGCTGCCGTTTATCAAAGGCGAAAATCATCCGTGTCAACCATTCAGATATGGAAGATTTACGAGCAAAGGCGAAGGAAGCAAAGGAATCAGGTTTATATAATAAAATAATGGTCATCACGGATGGTGTTTTCTCAATGGATGGAGACATTGCCAAGCTTCCAGAAATTGTCGAAATCGCTGAGGAATTCGATTTAATTACATATGTTGATGACGCACATGGTTCAGGTGTTTTAGGGGATGGCGCAGGAACAGTTAAACATTTCGGACTATCAGATAAAATTGATTTTCAAATCGGAACTTTGTCAAAGGCAATTGGCGTTGTAGGTGGCTATGTAGCTGGAAAGAAAGAGTTGATTGACTGGTTGAAAGTAAGAAGTAGACCATTTTTATTCTCTACTTCACTAACACCTGCAGATGCAGCAGCAAGCATGAAAGCCATTGAATTGCTAATGGAAAGCACTGAACTCAATCGAAAACTTTGGGACAATGCCAATTATTTAAAAGCTAGCCTTAAAAAGTTAGGCTTTAATATCGGCAATAGTGAAACACCGATTACACCGTGCATCATTGGCGATGAAGTCAAAACACAGGAATTTAGTAAAAAGCTTAATGAAGCTGGCGTTTATGCAAAATCAATTGTCTTTCCAACGGTCGCCCAGGGAACTGGGAGGGTGAGAAATATGCCTTCTGCCGCTCATACGAAGGAAATGCTTGATGCTGCGATTGCGATTTATGAAAAAGTAGGAAAAGAAATGGGAATTATTTAATTTTTAGGTCTAGTTGACATAAATACAGAATCATTACGTTATGTAAACTAAAGTATTGCCATTACTAATTAATCGACTAATTTTTCAAGTGGAAGGTTTGGGGAAAAATATGAAGAAAATATTTATTACAGGCGCATTAGGGCAAATCGGGTCTGAATTAACGGTGAAGCTTCGTGATTTATATGGGAATGACAATGTAATTGCAACAGATATTCGCAAAAATGATTCTGAGGCTGCTTTAGCTGGTCCATTTGAAGTCGTTGATGTGACTGATACGAAAACAATGATTGAAACAGCACGAAAATACAAGGTCGATACAATCATCCATATGGCGGCATTATTATCTGCAACCGCAGAGGCAAATCCCGTGTTTGCATGGAACTTAAATATGGGTGGACTTGTTAATGCACTTGAAACTGCAAGAGAGTTGAAGTGTCAATTTTTCACTCCGAGCTCAATCGGAGCTTTCGGACCGTCAACACCGAAAGATCTTACTCCACAAGATACAATCATGCGTCCGACAACGATGTATGGAGTAAATAAGGTAGCTGGGGAGTTACTTGCTGATTATTACTATCAGAAATTCGAAGTCGATACCCGTGGCTTACGTTTTCCGGGATTGATTTCCTATGTAACGCCTCCTGGTGGAGGAACAACTGACTATGCAGTGGAAATTTACTATGAAGCTGTAAAGAATGGTCGCTATACCTCTTATATCGATAAAGGCACTTATATGGATATGATGTATATGCCAGATGCATTAAATGCGATTGTTAATTTAATGGAGGCAGATGCTGCGAAATTAAACCATCGCAATTCATTCAATGTGACAGCCATGAGCTTCGATCCTGAAGAAATTGCCGCTGAAATCCGTAAATCAATTCCAAGCTTTGAAATCACCTATAATGTTGACCCAATCCGCCAAAGCATTGCCGATAGCTGGCCAAATTCACTAGATGCAACCGCTGCGAAAGAAGAATGGGGTTTTAAAGCAGAATACGATCTAGCGAAAATGACAAAGGATATGTTAGAGAAATTAAGCGGAAAATAAAAAACTTTATCACGTATGGTTTATAAAATCGTAGTAAAACTATAAAAATCGCATGTGAGGCTAATTAGCTTCCATGCGATTTTTAGTTTGTCTATAGATTTATTGGGTTATTTTGGTAAAAAAGAGATAAAAGAGGCCAGTACCTCGCTAAACAAATAGATCAAATAGAAAGGAAATGAATAAATATGAATATACTTTTTATCGCATTTTCAAAGTATGCTGATTTTGAAATTGCTCATCCGCTCTTCTTTTTAAGAAAAGTTGGGAAAGCAAGTGTAACAACGTGTTCGATTGACGGTAACCCTGTTGAAAGTATTGCAGGATTAATGACAACGCCACAGCTTTCGTTTGAAAAAGTAAACGTCGAGGAATATGATCTTATTCTGCTTCCAGGTGGTGATGGAATATCAAAAATAATATCCCGAACTATATTGAAAAAAGGGCGACCTCACATTTAAAAATGAATGTGAAGTCATCCTTTTTTTATGAGTAGTTACATCTTATGGAAAAGCCCTAAGATTTTCAGTGCCCTCATGTTGAATAACATCTATTTTTTCAGCAATCTATTCTAGTTCTTTAACTTGGAAAAATATAAACCTTGTCATATATTTTTCTAAAAACAATTTGTCAGCAATTATCCCAAATGGACCAAAAGGTGACTTATATTCAAATATATCAATTATTGTTGTTCCACCTTTTTCGCCTACAAATTGATATGTATGAGTAAAAGAACTAAAGGCTCTTTTTACCATAATATCAACAAACTCAGAAGGCTTTTCCATATGAGATACTTTTGCCGTACAAAGGCAATTGAAATAGATTTATTAACCAAGTTAATTTACAATATATAGGAACAATAAAGTGTATAATATTTTTAAATTTTAACAGTTATGTTTGTACTTCATCTAAGTGATGTATCTAATTATTGGCAATATTAGCATATTAGGGATGAGAGTTTTTCTTATAATTCTATCTCATAATGTTAAGACACATCTTATCAAATATTCTCAAAGAAATAGTTTATTACTTATCCATCGAAATGGAGGTTACATATTTTGAAACTGGAAAGGCTTTTATCCATCATTATTTTACTGCTGAACCGTCGTATGGTGCAGGCTAAGGAGTTGGCGGAGCGGTTTGAGGTATCCATTCGGACGATATACCGAGATATTGACGCAATTAATGCAGCCGGCATCCCAATCGTCACCTATCAAGGAACAAACGGTGGCATTGGTTTGTCAGAAGGTTACCGCTTGGATCGAAATATCCTAACAAATGACGAGCTTGCTGCTATCGTTACCGCCCTCCGCAGTATCTCCACTTCATATGGCAAAGAGCAACATCAACGACTAGTAGAAAAAATAAATAGTATCGTACTGCCAGCACATGAAGAAGAATTTCAACATAAGACTAATCGCGTACTAATCGATTACTCTCCTTGGGATGGTATTGAACTTCTCCGTCCGAAACTACAACTATTAGACGAAGCATTAGATAGCTGTGTATTAGTTAACTTCACCTATTCGAATGCAGAAGCGGAAGTTTCCCAGCGAATAGTAGAGCCACATATGCTTATTCTCAAAGGAAGGCAATGGTATCTACGAGCTTATTGTCTAGAGAAAGAAGAGTTCCGCCTTTTTAAACTTAAAAGAATGAAAGGGCTCGCGATAGATCGTGAAAGAACCTTCATTCGTCGAGATCCTGCTACTCAGGAGCATATCGAAGGCAAGAGTACATTCAAGCCATCCAATGTACCAGAAGTTGTCTTTCGATTCCAAGATGAAGCTCGTCATTTAGCAGAAGAATGGTTTGGCATTGAAGAACTTTTGCCAGTTGAGGATGGCAGTTGGCTAGTAAAAAAGGCATATCCGGAAAATGAATGGCTCTATAGTTTCATTCTTAGCTTGGGACATCATGTAGAGGTGCTTGAGCCCCAACATTTACGGAAAATCATTGCTAGTCGTGCGGAAAAAATAGCAAAAATTTATAAAAATGACAAAGTAACCTGACAGTCAGTTGTCAGGTTTATTGTTTTATACTGGTTTCATTCTATAATAAGGAGAATGATTAAGGATGAAACAAAACGAACAAAAAAGTATGACTGAATGGAGACATGTATCGTCTGAAGACAAAATTACTACAAAACGAATTGAACCTACCCGAATTGAGGAATTATCCTCCTTCACGCTAGCTGGAATTAGTACCGTTACAACAAATGAAGCCGAACTAAGCAAAGATGGCAAAATTGGTAAGTTATTTGAACAGTTCCATTCTCAAAATATTGGTAAGAAGCTAGGCGTTAATATACAAGAGAATGGTCATTATAGCTGTTACTTCAATTATGAACAGGGAGATGCTGGACTTTATGAAGTAATGGTCAGCGTACATGTACAGGAAGCATTACAGCTTCAAAACCTGGATATGATAAAAGCATTTACTGTTCCTGCTGCAAAATATGCTGTATTCGTCACGCAACGTGGACCAATTATAGAGATGGTACAGCGTACTTGGGCTGATATTTGGCAATGGTCACAACAACCAGGCAATAACCGAGCATTCACAGGTGATTTTGAATATTATAGCAAGGATATTAATCCAGAGGACGGACATGTAGAAATTTATATTTCTATAAAATAGCTTCCATGTTGTACCAGAAAACTTGACTCGCTTTTAGAAATTTATTCAACCACTGAATCTGTACGAAGGAGTACCTAGAAATATTTGTTGACTAGTTTGTTATTTTAAAAAAGGAATGATCAATATGAGTGCAATTGAAAATACTAAGATGGAGGAAGTATTCGAGCAGTATCCTAAACACATTCAGTCGAGACTATTGATTCTTCGTCAGTTAATTTTGAATACGGCAATAGAAACAGAAGGTGTTGATCATGTGGATGAAACGCTAAAATGGGGAGAGCCTAGTTATATCACAAAAAAAGGGAGTACAATTAGAATAGGCTGGAAACAGTCAAGCCCAGATCAATACGCTATGTATTTTAACTGTAATACAAAGCTAGTTGATACGTTTAAAGAGGTTTATAGAGATTTATTCAACTATGAAGGTAATCGAGCGATTGTATTTGCTGAAAATGATGAAATACCAGTAGATGAATTAAAACAGTGCATTG
>JAEWDX010000301.1 GCA_023389895.1 Bacillota bacterium | reverse complement strand
AACCTAACCATGCGATTGTTCGTTGGCGATTTGTAAACGTACCAGCTGTTTTACTAACTGATGCCATCATAAAACCAATAATAAAGAAAGTAGTAAGTACGAGTCCTAAAACAACACCGTGAACCGTTAGAATTTGGTAATATCCGATTCCAGCAGGTAATGTGAATTTTCCAGAGCGAACTAAAACTTGAAGTAAGCCTGCAAGTCCGCCAATAGCTAATGAAACAAAAGCTACATACAGATGGGCCATTGATAATTTTGCATCACGGCGGTCAACTTTTATTTTTTCACTTAACATTATTCAACCACCTCGATTTTCGAACTCATCATATGGTGACCAATTCCACAATATTCATTACAAAGAACTAAAAATTCACCTGGCTTATTAAATGTATATTCAAGTTCACTTATATAACCAGGTTCAAGCATCATATTTACGTTTGTTCCAGCAACTTCAAAGCCGTGGATAACATCCTTTGTTGTCGCAATTACTTTCACTTTCGCTCCAAGTGGAACTTGAACTTCTCCAGGATTGTAATTGAAAGCAGATGCAACAAACACTAATTCATAATCCCAATCCTTACCCTCAACTTTTTTTAGTCCTGGCTCATTAAAAGGAGCTTGTGTGTCAACCTTTTCAGGATCAATTGTCGCTAAACAGCTAGGTGGCTGGTTTCCAAGATAGAAAGCGCTAACACCAAGAACAGTAAGGAATACTAAGAGCGATCCTATTCCGAAGACAAGCCAGATTTTTTCAAACTTATGCATATGCATGGCTTTTTCCCCTTTCTCTTAATTAAGAACGATCTAAAAATATTGAGTATACGCCAGCCCACGTTACGATGATAATGACACCAAGTATAAGAACGGAAGTTAACGTACCTTTTAAAGAAGAACTATCTTCAATTTCTGTTTCTGTTTTTCGATTGAGTTCTAGGTTTGCCATTTTCTCTTCCCCCCCTTCGAATATTTAGAGAAAATAGATGATTACAATTTCATAATACAAGACAATTTAGAAGAATCTAGCTGTTTTATTAAATTCACAAATTGTTCACATTTTTTGTTTTTACTTCACACACAGTGTAAAGTTGATGTTTCGGTGATGTATATCACAAGAATCCTTTGCTAATTGTGAATAAAATGTGAAAATAACTTTCCCACTTGACAAGTCAAATTGATTGATAATTTGTAATAAAGAATCAAGTTGAAAATAAAACAAGTGGTGGTATAATACTTTTATTATAAAATAATGAAAATCAAATAACATTTCACTCATATAATCGCAGGAATATGGCCTGCAAGTTTCTACCGGGTTACCGTAAATGACCTGACTATGTGTGAGCAATGAATAGGGTAGTTTATGTTATTCTATCTACAATTGACTTTATTTTTCAGGTCTAAGGATCATTGCTTCACACTGATATATTGTGTGAAGCAATGATCCTTAGGCTTTTTCTATTTTTCGGTTACTAAACATCTGGAGGGAAGCAACTATGGAATTACTTTTGAACACTATTAAAGAAGAAGGAATTGTTTTATCTGATTCCGTATTAAAAGTGGATTCATTTTTAAATCATCAAATTAACCCACAGTTAATGCATGAGATTGGAAAGGAATTTGCCCAACGGTTTGCAAATGAAGGGATTACGAAAATATTGACATTAGAATCATCCGGAATTGCTCCTTCCGTTATGACAGGATTACTGCTAAATGTTCCTGTTGTATTTGCAAGAAAGAAAAAATCTCTGACGTTAATAAATGATCTTTTGACAGCGAAGGTTTATTCGTTTACAAAGCAAGAATCAAATGATATTTCTGTTTCAAAAAAATATTTAGAGGAGCATGATCGTGTTCTTATTATTGATGACTTTCTTGCAAACGGACAAGCTGCTCTAGGTCTTGTTGATATTGTTAAACAGGCAAATGCTGAGATAGCGGGAATTGGAATTGTCATCGAGAAAAGTTTTCAAGATGGGGGTAAGGAGCTTCGTAAACGAGGATTTCATGTTGAATCATTAGCGAGAATTGCTTCTCTATGCAATGGTGGGGTAACTTTTATCCAAGAAGAAAGAGAGGAATTATTACGATGAAACAGGGCCCATTCAAAATTGCCTCTTTGGGTATTCAACATGTATTAGCAATGTATGCAGGAGCTGTAATTGTACCATTAATTATTGGGGGAGCTCTCGGGTTAACTGGAGAGCAGCTAACTTATTTAGTTTCGATTGATATTATGACGAGTGGCTTAGCAACGATACTTCAAGTTTGGCGTAATAAATTTTTCGGAATTGGGCTTCCAATTGTGTTAGGATGTACATTTACTGCGGTTGGTCCGATTATTGCGATCGGTACTCAATATGGAATTTCTTCGATTTATGGAGCGATCCTTGTTTCAGGTATTTTTGTTGTTTTAATCGGAAAATATTTTGGAAAGCTCGTTAGATTTTTCCCTCCTGTTGTAACGGGGTCAGTCGTAACCATTATTGGGATTACCCTTATACCTGTTGCGATGAATAATATGGCTGGTGGTCAAGGAAGCGTTGATTTTGGTTCTTTATCTAATATTGCCCTTGCTTTTGGGACATTATTATTCATCATTTTACTCTTCCGTTTTTCGAAAGGATTTCTTCGTTCGATTTCGATTCTAATCGGGTTAATGGCCGGAACGATTGTAGCCTATTTTATGGGGAAAGTTGATTTCAGTGCAGTTGGAGAAGCATCTTGGCTTCATTTGCCAGTGCCATTCTATTTCGGGCTGCCAACATTTGAGATTGTGCCAATTATAACGATGATTCTTGTTGCATTAGTCAGCCTAGTTGAATCCTCTGGTGTTTATTTTGCGCTTGCCGATATTTGTGGGAAGAAAATTGAAGAAAAGGACCTCGTCAATGGCTATCGTGCTGAAGGATTAGCAAGTATACTCGGAGCTATTTTCAACTCATTTCCGTATACAACTTATTCACAAAACGTCGGCTTAATTCAAATTTCAGGTGTGCGCTCCCGTAATGTCATTTATACGGCTGCAGGAATGCTTATTATGTTAGGCTTTTTACCGAAGATCGGTGCACTCACAACGGTTATCCCAGAGTCAGTATTAGGTGGTGCGATGATTGCCATGTTTGGAATGGTCATTTCTTCTGGGATCAAAATGTTAAGCAAGGTTGAATTTTCCTCACAGGAGAATTTATTAATTATCGCATGTTCAGTCGGGATGGGGTTAGGCGTATCAGTCGTTCCAGATTTATTTGCTAAGCTTCCTGACGGCATCAGCATGTTAACAAGTAATGGAATCGTTGCCGGAAGTGTAACAGCGATTCTCATGAATATTTTATTCAACGAACTAAAAATAAAGCATAAACACCCTGTTAAAATAAAGGAATCAAACGCATCATAAATTGCAGGGAAATATAAAATTTTGCGCTTTAAATATCCCACATATTTTGAGCAAAAATATGTAAAATAAAAACCCTACTCGTTTGAGAGGGGTTTCTTTGTCGCAATTTTAATAATTAATTTTGAATTCAAAAGGATTGAAATCATGCTCCCAGTTATTAGATGCTCCTTCTAATAAAATTCATGCATGTCCACTTTTAGATAAGGAAGGGAATCTAATATTCCTTTATCTATAAAAATACTTCTTTTATTGTTTAAACAATAGCGTCATCTATAGTGCCTACAGCAACTATTTTTTTGTTTATTAATAAAACCCCTAATCCATGATGCTCCCAAGTGCATTCGAATGTTATCCCTATTTTCCTTAAGCTATTTTCTTCTTGCTCAGATATAAATATCCCCATATCTTCGACCAAATTTCCTATTTCATCTTTTCTACTTATAATTGGAGCTATTTGATCTTTTCTAGCTTCGTTACTTTCGTATTCTCTATACTCTTCACATTTTTCCTGATAATAATTAAATATTGCATCTTCGACATTCGATAAAATCTCAAGCCGATTATCATAAAATTTTACCAAAGCATCTACTTGTTCATCTTGAAAATTGCCATAAGCGTATTCTTCAAATTCTATGCCTTGATTATATTCTTCATCATACTCAATAATATCTATATTCACATCAAATTCTTTATCAAATAGCGTTAATTTATCCCGTTTTCTCCATACACATTGTTCTTCATCAAAACTAAAATTGCCGAGTATCTCATGCTTAATTTCTTTCATAAAGAAACATCTCTCTTTCTCATAAACTTTTTCCTTTTATAAAATAAATATTATATTAGTGTTTGCCCTCTCAATATCATTGCTGCTATTTGACTCATAAATACTTCATGTAATAATTTTTATTTGCTACTTCCTATTCTAACATTTATGGTAAACAGCAGGAGTTATACAAGGTACAATCTATTATCATTTTAGAACGAAGGAACAGTTGATAATAGATATTGTTCAAGATATTTGTGAAACTAGTTGGGAAGAAATATCTCAAAGTAAAGAAAATGTGATTGAGCAGGCTATTGCATCTGCTAAAAGTCGATGTTCAAATGATTCGTATTTTCATAAATTATTTTTTTCATTGATTGCTTCAAGATTTAATAACGAGAAAATAAAAAGTAAACTTTTCAGTCCAGTTAAAAATGAGTTCATAATCAGCATTTTCTTATTATTAGTTAGAACATCCATTTTACTGTGGGGTGTTACATATGTGTATCTATTATTTGATAAAACAATCAATGCACCGTTAAAGTTC
Organism: Bacillota bacterium; assembly: GCA_023389895.1. Taxonomy (GTDB): domain Bacteria; phylum Bacillota; class Bacilli; order Bacillales; family Cytobacillaceae; genus Cytobacillus. Next base: position 2,492 of record JAEWDX010000301.1, on the reverse strand, counting down.
GGGGTAATTGGGACTATTATTGGTTTAGCATTAGACAAATTTTCTTTATCTAATCATCATATGGTTTTTCCAAAATTAAATGATTCACAGATTATTGTTTTTACTGCATGGATGTCTTTTGCCTATGCGTTATATTTATTTATCCCTTTAATATTTTACCGAAAAACTAGAATTTGAATTAAAAATAAAGCATAAACAACCATTTTAAATGAATAAATCCAATGCTTCGTAAATATGATTAGAATAGAAGAAAAAAACCGTCGTTTTGGCGGTTTTTTATGTTAACAAATTTGTTCGAGAAAAATATAATAGTTTATCGTAAGCAGAGGAAGTGAATGGATATGGAAAAATATTATTGTGAACATTGTTGTATTCTTTCTAATCAAGAGGAGTCTTGTTCTGTATGTGGCTCAGTCGTACAAAAAAAAATCATTATTGAAGTTCAAAAGCAAAAAAGTTCTTCATTATATATGACGGAACAGGAATAAACACAAAACGGCACTTAAAAAAGTGCCGTTCACTCTGTCTCCACCATTAAGACAATTAATATACTTCCGACGTTTGTAATTTCGATAGGTAACCGAAAGGCCTTTGAAAAACCATATACTTTTGTTTGACCGACTAAAACAGTTGGCGGTGTAATATCCATATTAATTCCTTTTTGCGAAATGAATGTAGAAAGACTGCCAGCTATCATATTTCCAAGCTCTCCAGCAAATGATTCAAGCATTTCCCCCTCAAGAGCCATTCCATACATTGCCTCACCGATTTTCCCAAAGACGATTTCATCTCCATCGATGATGATTCTTCCTCTAGCATCACCGGTCATTCCGATTAATACACCAATTGAATGCTGAGTATAAGGCTCAGTAAAAATATTAGGTTTTTCAATGGAAATATCTAATGGAAGTACAGCTTTTACTGATTCAATAGTCCCGTTTAGAATATTCGTTACACTTTTTGTTAATGTCACAATCTATACCTCCAACTTTTGGGCTAGGACTATTTTAACATAAATTAAAGATACAAGAATAATTTTTTTACTTAAAAAGGTTTTTAAGATGGTAAGCTGAGCATAAATTTTGTTTCTTTAGTAAATAATGTAAAAAAGTACAAAGGGAGTGAGATAAATGCCCTATATTACCTCTATTGCTGAGGCATTGCCAATCCATACACTACGTCAGGATGAAGTGACGCAATTTGCAAAAGATTTATTTTCTGAGTCATTTCAAGATATTAATCGATTATTAAAGGTTTTCCAAAATAGTCAAATTGAAAAACGACATTTTGCTAAAAGTTTGGATTGGTTTAAAACGGATAAATCCCTAAAAGAAAAGAACGATGCCTATATCGAGTGTGCTGTTGAACTTGGTATAGATGCAATTAAAAACTGTTTAACGAATAAAAAATTTTTATCCAAAGAAGTCGAATGTCATGAAATAGATGCCATTTATTTCATTTCTAGCTCTGGCATCTCAACACCAAGTATTGAAGCAAGGATTATGAACAAGCTTCCTTTTTCTCCATATACGAAAAGAATTCCGATTTGGGGGCTTGGATGTGCAGGTGGAGCTTCTGGACTTTCAAGAGCATTCGAATTCTGCCTCGCTTACCCAAAGGCAAATGTATTAGTTCTTTCGATTGAATTATGCAGCCTTACATTTCAGCGAAATGATCGCTCGAAAAGCAATCTAATTGGAACCTCGCTTTTTGCTGATGGAGTTGCTTGTGCGCTCGTTTGTGGTGACGAAGTGAAACGAAGCTCCTTGCAAAAACCAATCGCTTTTCCTGTAATTAAAGCAACTCAATCTACATTATTAGCGAATTCATTAGATGTAATGGGTTGGGAAGTAAAAGATGAAGGGCTTTTCGTTGTATTTTCAAAGGATATTCCATCGATTATCGAGCGTTGGTTGAAGCCGAATGTCATGGAGTTTTTAAATTCGGAAAAAATTGCTTTGAGTGAAATAAAACATTTCATTCTTCATCCTGGAGGAAAGAAGGTAATCGATGCTTATCAAACCTCTTTAAAGATAGCTGAAGAGAGGACAAATATTTCACTTCAAGTTTTACAAGAGTTTGGGAATATGTCCTCAGCAACCATTTTTTATGTAATGAAAAGATTCATGGAAATAGGACAAGCTGGTGAGTATGGCTTAGCAACTGCGTTGGGACCTGGGTTCAGCTCAGAATTGCTTTTAATGAAATGGGAGGAGTAGTTTATGGTATTCTTTTTTTTTATTTCATTCATCGTCCTTCAGCGAATGGCTGAGCTTTACATTGCGAAAAAAAATGAGATTTCTATGAAGCAAAAAGGTGCAATTGAATTTGGGAAGGGTCACTATCCATTTATCATAATGATTCATAGCTTGTTTTTTGTATCGTTAATTAACGAAGTTGTTATTTTTCATAAGGAATTGTCTCCAAGTTGGCCATTTATCCTTGTTATATTTTTATTAATTCAATTGGGGAGGATATGGGCTCTATATTCG
>JAEWDX010000222.1 GCA_023389895.1 Bacillota bacterium | reverse complement strand
CAAGGATAAATGCCTCTTCACCTGCAGAAGCCTTTACTTTTCCAGATAAAACATAAACGAAAGTTTCAACATCTGCTTGACCACAAAATCCGTCGCTGTTTTTTCCGCCTTCATGCATTGTTACGATATAATCAACAAAGCTTGCGCCAAGTTTTGGTGTTGCCAAAATTGACATTGAGCAATTTTCAAATCCAGGAACTACGTTATTTACTAATCCTTCTGGAGCAATTAAAGCATAACTACCATGTTTAATTATAGATCTACTTGAAAGTAAGTCGGTTGGATAACCCATTTATAAAACTCTCCTTTATTATTTTCCATTTAGTTCATTCAAACTTTATTCTTTATATGCCAATTGATACAATGTACCAATTAAAGCCTTAACACCTTCTACTAAATCTACAGGTTCAGTATACTCTGCAGGATTATGACTAATTCCCTTATGACTAGGTACAAACAGCATTACCGTTGGTACATAAGGTGCAAATATTTGAGAATCATGTCCAGCACCACTATGCATTAACTTATAATTCAAACCCATTTCATCACATTGTTTTTCAAGAATTCCAACAAGTTCAGTATCCATCGGCACAGGTTTTGCATCCATCCACATATCAATCTCTGTTTCAACACCATGTTCTTTCGAAATAGCATAAATTGTTTCAGTCATTTTTTCTGTAAATTCAACTAATACTTCTTGATCTGTATGACGAACATCAATTGTAAAGGTAGCACTTCCAGGAACAACATTAACGATGTTTGGTCGAGCTTCGATTTTTCCAACTGTAGTCACAAGCGGATCTCCAGTTTCCCTTGCCAGCGTGATGATTTCATAGATCATTTGACTTGCTGTGTATACTGCATCTTTCCTATATCCCATTGGGGTTGTACCTGCATGGTTTGCCTCTCCAGTTATCTCAACAGTGAAACGTCTTTGCCCAACAATACTATGTACAACACCAACAGATTTTTCTTCTGTTTCTAAAACACTACCTTGTTCAACATGAATTTCAACGAATGCCTTCAAATCATCTCGAAGACCTTTCGTTTCATCTCTAAAGTCAAAGCCTGCCTCTTCCATTGCTTCTACAAATGGGATTCTATCGAAGTCTGTAATAGTTTCCACGTTTTCTCTTTTTGCCATTCCAACAATATTCTTTGACCCCCAGAATGCAAATGGGAATCGGCTTCCCTCTTCCTCTGCCATGGAGACTATCTCAATATTTCTAAGCGGCTGTCCATATTCATCCTTTAAATAGGAAATGGCAAGTATTCCTGCAACAATTCCGAATTGTCCATCGTATAATCCACCATTTTTCACAGTATCAATATGAGAACCTGTTAAAACAGTTTCTTTATCATTCTTTCCCTTCAATGTCCCAAATAAATTTCCCACTTCATCAAAGTGAGCATCCAAACCTTCTTGTTGTATCCAATCTTTCAAGGCATGCTGTGCCTTAACCCATTCTTTGGAGTAAAGCAAACGGGAAACTCCGCCAGAAGGATCCTTACCGAATTCTCCTAGCCATTCAAGTTTCTCAACAATTTTTTTTTGCAAATCAACCATTTGATCTACCCTCCTGTAAAATTGTAAGCGTTTTAGAACAGTTAATCATTGTGATGTTTGTATAAATATCATATTATTTTTTGTTCAAAATGACCAATCGTTGTCATTTCAGTACTCTTTCCAATCCCAATTTGAACAACAAATTCACCTTTTTACTGATTTTTTGGACGCGAATAAAAATTTATATTTTAAAAGTTGAAACACCTTCTTGAAGCTCGGATGCCATAAACGATAATTCTTGGCTTGCTGAGGCAATTTCTTCAAGAGTTGCTGTCTGCTCTTCAACTGAAACAGCTACATTTTCAAAATTCCCTCGTAAGGAATGAGCAATTTCATCAACTTCTTGAATTGTCTCAACGATATGCTCAGTCCCTGATGATAAAATTTGTATAGATGAAGATACATCCTTCATTTGCGAGGAGACTTGCAAAACAATTGAAGTTATTTGATTAAATGCCATACCAGCTGAATGAACAAGATCTGAACCTTTTTCTACTTCATGTGTACCACTGTTTATAGAATTAACTGCAAGACTAGTATCTGTCTGAATCTCTTTAATCAACTCCGCAATTTGACCTGCTGCCTGCTTTGATTGCTCAGCGAGCTTCTTAACCTCATTTGCTACAACGGCAAAGCCCTTTCCGTGCTCACCTGCTCGTGATGCTTCAATCGAGGCATTTAAGGATAGCAGATTCGTCTGATTAGAAATTTCAGAAATGGTATCTACAATGACACCAATCTCATTCGATCGTTCGCCCAGTTTCGCAATAATATTCGCTGCGATATTTACAGTTTCTTTTATTGTTTCCATCTGAGTCGTAGCTGAAACAACAGATTTTTCACCATTTTCCGCTTTTTGAGCAGCTTCTTCAGAGTTTTTGGCAATTATATCTGATTCATTGGCTACAGCTTGAAACGTCTTAGACATGTCTGAAACAGTTTCAACTGCTTCTCTCGTATTGTTGATTTGTTGCACGGTTCCCGCTAAGACAGAATCAATTGTACTCGCTACTATTTGAGCTGCATGAGCCGTTTGATCAGTACTTACATTTAGTTGTTGCGACGATGCAGCAACTTGTGTTGCATTATCGGCTACGATACGAATAAGTCCATTTAAATTAGCCAACATCCCATTCATATCATTCGATACTTGACCTAATTCATCTTTTGATTGGAAATTAAGACGTTGTCTTAAATCTCCCCCCGCAATTCTCTTGATCACATCTGACATACTAGAGAGATTTTTCAACATGTATCTTAGAAGAAAATAAGTTATTGTAACTAATATAATCGCTGCTCCAGTGAAATAGATAATCAGTTGATTTGTCAAGCCCTTCAAAGGTGCAAACGCCTCATCATGTAAGACAGTAGTCGCAACAGACCAACCAGTGGCTTCAATCGGTTTATAACCAATATAGTATTGTTCTTTGTCTATCTCAGCTTTTTCTAAGCCGTTTTCACCGGAAATCATTTTTTTGGCAATTGCTCCTAAATCGCCTTGTTGCTCTGTCAAAGGTTTGTCCATTATAAGAGCTTGATTCGGATGGTAAATTACTTTTCCATCAGGAGCCAGTAATATACTATAGCCTGTTGTCCCAATTTTATATTGTTCCATTATTGAAGGAAGGGAGTCGAGAAATAAATCAACTGCTACGATGCCAACTTGTTCATTATTTAACTTCACTACTTTCATAACGCTCATAATTACTTTGCCGAACACTTGATCCATATAAGGTTCCGTGTAATAAACATTTTCGGTATTTGTTACTGGCTGATACCAAGGACGTTCATGAAGATCAAAGTCTGGCGCTGAAAGTACATTTCCAGTCCCTGTTAAAAAATTCCCCTTTTCACTAGATACCCAGAGCATGGCAATATCTGGATTCATGTCTTTAATTGCTTCTAGCGACTGAATCATGTCCGGGTAATAAGAGTTTAACAATGCTTTATCGCGTGATTCTGCTGTCTCCAAGAAATGAAGAACAGATTGATTGCTTGTAATCTGATCAACGAGATTTCCTTTATCCTCGAAGAAATTGGAAATTTGAGAAGCAACTTCTCTACTTTCTATTAACACTTCATTCTCAATGTTCTGTGTCATAATTTTTTTAGTATACTGATGCACAGTAGCACCAGTGGAAGAGAGAACGATAACTATAGCTACAAGTAAAACTAAGGATACCTTTGTTGAAATACTTCGTTTCATAACACCTGAACACCCCTAAACTGTGATAAATAACTAGATCTTTCCTCTTGCTAAATCGGAATAATATACCATTATGTATTATGTGATTATCTCATTTGTTTTTTTATATGTATAAATTTTCTGAAATATATTTTATAGTTCTAAAATGAATTAAAAGGGCTAGAGAAGTTAACTTCTTAGCCCTTGTTTATCATTATAAAGATGGACTAATTATTTTTAAGCCAAGATTTCTCCATTTTCAAAAACAATTTTTCCATTTACAATGGTCATTTTTACTTTTCCTTTAAACGTTTTTCCGACATAAGGAGAATGCTGATGACGATAGAATAAATCTTCTTTCTTTAACTCAAAGCTTTCATTTAGATTAACAATCGTAATATCCGCATCGCTACCTACAGCAATAGTCCCTTTGTTTGGATATAGTCCGAATAATTTCGCTGGATTAGTTGATGTCAACGCTACAACCTTCTCAATAGGTAGATTTCTCTTAACATATCCCTCTGTTAACATTATATTTAATGTTGACTGCGCTCCAGAAATTCCTCCCCAACCTTGGAAGTAGTCTCCATTTGGAATTTCTTTCATTGAAGCAGGTGCGGGTGAATGGTCGGAAGCAATAACATCAATTTCACCATTTGCTACAGCAGCCCATAGTTCCTCTACTTCATCCTCATCACGTAAAGGAGGACAACATTTAGCTAGGCCACCTTTTTCTTCTAAATCTTTTACAGTTAATGACAGATAGTGTGGACATGTTTCTACAGTTACATCAACCCCCCTTTGTTTAGCTTCTTCGATTACTTGAACAACTTTACGGCTGCTTGCATGCACAATATGTAGTTTACAGCCAGTTGCTTCCGCATAAGAGATAAGTCTTCTAACAGCTTCAATCTCAGAAATAATTGGTCGAGATTCAACAAAATCACGAGCTGAAGTTTTACCTTCACTTTGTTTTTTCTTTGCAAGCTGATCGCAAATAACTGTACTTTCAGCATGAACACCTAAAAAGGAACCTAAAGAAGAAATTTCTGTCATTCCTTTAAAGATCGTTTCATCATCAGCTCTATTGAAATCTTCAATTCCACTAGGAGATGCGAATGCTTTAAAGGCAAGGACACCATTCTCATGTAGTTCCTTTAAATTTTCAATATTTTCTGGTACAAGCCCACCCCAGAAGTATGGATTTACGATGGACTTTTCAGTTGCAAGAGATCTTTTCAATTCAAGATTTTCCTTGTTAATGGTTGGTGGTGTACTATTTAACGGCATATCGACAAACGAAGTGACCCCTCCTGCCGCTAAACTTTTACTTCCTGTTTCAAGACCTTCCCATTCAGTTCTTCCTGGTTCATTAAAATGAACATGAGTATCTACTAAACCAGGAAATACATGGAGACCATCAGCATTGATTTCTTTATTCGCAGTAGCTTCAACGGATTTTCCGACAGATACTTCTACAATCTTTCCTTCCTTTACAGCTATATCACCGAAAACAGTAGATTCTGCAGTTACAATAGTGCCGTTTCTTATTATTAAATCGTATGCAGACATTTAAATCCCTCCAAATTTTGAAAATCTTAACTATGTTTAATCATAATTTATTACCTGTAAATATAATAAAGGTAGTTCTTTAGATACACCTAAGGAACCACCATCATTCTTAACATCATATAATTCATTAGGTGAAACTCTAATCAGTGGGGGTTCCGACACACTGGATATGCTAGTCACACTGAGCCTGATCGACCTTTCTAAGAGCTGAACTGAACCCCCATTGATCTTATCCCAACAATTTCACACATTTGTCAAATAATGAAAGGTTTATAGGTGAAAACCATTGTCTAAATGATGGTTTTTGTGTATTCTTATCCATGTGTGAGTCTTTTTTATTCTTCAAAAATTGTTCCCTTTTTAAATTTCGAGCCTTTAAATGCATACTTCGATAGAAGGAAATATGAAATTCCTGCTACAGTAAAACCAATGAGCCACGCTAAGTCAACTACTATGAAGGCAAAAGCGGCACCAATAAGCATTGCAATTAAAGCACTTTGATTATATCCGGCAAATTGACCATCTTTCTTATACAGTTCACTGACATTAACTTTTTGTTTTCTCAATATATAGTATTCAACTAGTAAAATTGCAACAATCGGTCCTAAAAATGCTGAATAGATAAGAATGAAAACGTCAAGACCTTTTGCTGAAGATTCTTGAATGAGCAACCAAGGGAAAGAGACCATTCCAAGTAATCCAGTAATAATAACTGCTGGTTTATAATTTAGTTTTGTAAACATTTGAATAACGTATGTTGGAGAAATAATATTCGCCACCATGTTTACTGCAATTACACCAAGAACGATGAAAGCAGATACAAAAATTGTAACGATATCATTATTAAAGATAATTGGCATTGCCATTGCAGGATTCGTAATGCCTGTAGCTGCAGCTAACATTGCACCAATAGTTAATACTAATCCATAAGCAACCATAATTGGCACGAAGTATAATAGTCCACGTTTACCATCACTAATACCAGGCTTTAATTCTCTAGAGTAATCTGCAGCACTTAAAAATAGAGCCGCATAATTTCCTAGAAATACCATGATGAATCCAAAGAACGGTAAACCCCATGAGCCTTTTGCCTGAGCCCAGTTTTCCACAATAGCTCCACGATAATCCTTTAAAAGAATTACAAAGACATAGGCAAGTGCTGCCGCAATAACAATTGAAGCTAGTGTTTCAACCCACTTAACTGCATGGAAGCCATACATTGAAAGGAATATTTGCAATACTTGAAGCACAATAAAACATATTGCAATACTGTCAAAAGCACCATTCGTAACAATTTTCATAATTTCATTTAGCGCTGTACCACCTATCCAACTCTGAATACCGTACCAGACCACAGCCGGTACACCGCGCAAAAGTGATGAAATAATCGTACCTTTTTCCCCAAAGGACATGCGTAATTGCACAACATAAGGAATTCCTGTTCTATAACCGAGTCTATCATTTAGAGCAAAAATAGTTGAGATAATACCGATTGCAATTACTGCAGCAGCAAATGTCTGAACGATATTTAACGTTGCGATCCCCGCAACAATCAAACTAGCTCCAAGCGTCATATTTCCTAGGTTAACGCCATCACCAATCCACATAAATGCGTAACCGGCTTTACCTATTGTCCTTTCTTTATCAGGTTTTGGCCTTAGTGTATCATTTGTATCGGCATCATATTGAATCTGAGTTTCATCTGTAATGGAATTTTCCATTGTTTTGGACATACTATACTCAGCTCCCTATTCCAAATTTTGTTAATCCAACTATTGCAAAATTAGGGCGTATGTGTTTTTCATTTTTTATTTACAATTAATTTACCTATTGGTTCTCCTACAATTCCCTCATTAATATCAAATACAAGGTTCCCACGAACAAATGTCTTTGTTACTCGACAATCAATTTTTCTGCCAATATAAGGGCTATGCTGATGGCGATAATACAAATCTTCTTTTTGAACAACATAAGATTGATTTGGATCCACAAGAATAATATCAGCCTCTTTAGTTACAGCAATTTCCCCTTTATTCGTTAAATTGAAACGTTGAGCAGGGTTATAAGAGAGCATGCGAGAAAAATCAGTGACAGAAACATTTCGTTTTAGAACTGCTTCATCAAACATTAAATCAACGTTATTTTGACAACCAGTAATTCCACCCCAAACTTCAAAAATATTATTGGTTGCACTGTACTTCATTTCAAATGGACAAGGCGAGTGATCAGAAGTTAGCATATCAAATCTACCTTCGATTAATTTTCCCCATAACTTTTCTTGCTCTTCTTCACTACGTAATGGTGGTGAACATTTTGCAACTGGACCAATTTCCTCAAATTGAGCAGTTGTAATTGTGAAGTAGTGCGGGCATGATTCTACTGTTACATTTTGCCCTTCGTTTTGTGCCTTAACGATCTCATCAACTGCCTCAGCTGTGCTAATATGAACAAAGTGTAACATACAGCCCGTTTGTTTTCCAAAATAAAGCGCTCTCTTTACAGCATCAACTTCTGTAAATACTGGACGTGAATTACAATAGTCAGTTGCAGTTAGTTTACCCAGCTTCACTTTTTCCTGACCCATGCGATCTGTAATTGTAGCGTTTTCAGCATGAATTAATAATACATGCCCTAACTCAGCGATTTTTTTCATGCCCATATATAAGGTATAGTCATCAACATTTTTGAAATCATTCGGAATATCAGAACCACATGTTGACATAAAACATTTAAATCCTACAATACCCTCATCATCTAGTTCTTCAAGCCTATCTAAATTACTAGGAACAAGTCCACCATATAATGCATAATCAACATAGTTTTTTCCCTTTGCTGATTCTTTCTTCATTACGATTGATTCACGATCAACAGTAGCAGGAAGTGCGTTTAGAGGCATGTCTACATAAGAAGTTGTACCTCCAGCAGCTAGTGCTTTAGTACCAGTAATAAAACCTTCCCACTCTGTGCGACCAGGCTCACAAATATGTACATGGGCGTCAATCATACCCGGCATAACAAATTGGCCAGTTGCATCCACAACACTTGTTGCATTACTATCAATGGTTTCAGCAATTGCGGAAATCTTTCCGTCTTTAATTGCAATATCTAAAGTTTTTACCTCATCACAGAAGACAACATTTCCACCTTTAATAACGACATCGTATTTCATGAAAATTCCTCCTCTATTTCTTTGATGGTTTCATTGTAAACGCTAACATTTTAAAATACATTGTCTATTTCGAACAAATTTTAACCATCCCTTTTAGTCAAATTAAATATTTCAAAAATAAATTTAACTCTCCGATAAATAGTATTTTTGCCCAAAAGCTAAATAAAAAACCCAGGAATGTTGTAAAATCAGCATTCTTGAGTCTTTTATTTCTTTATAACTTACTCTAAAAAAGGCTTTCTGCAATGCCTCATGCTCCTGCCCGTTGCAAAAAAGTTTGGTCCTGTCGGATAAAAAAATGATGATTTAACAAAAATATTAGATATTCGTAACTGCTTCGTTACTTAAAAATTTTTGTTTATCCATTTCAATCAATTCAATTTCTCCAGTTTCTGGATCAATAATTAATCCATGAACGGGGATATTTTTTGGAATAAACGGATGGTGTCTTACTAAGTTAACACTTCTCTTTACACTTTCCTCTAAATCACCAAAGCCTGAAAACAATTCTTTTCTCATTCTTTCAGAATATAGTTGAACCCCACATTGCTCTGTTATTCTTTTCATAAATACTTCTGCATTTAAATGCTGAGCTCCACAATTATGATGTCCAACAATAATAATTTCTTCAACATGTAATTCATAAATTGAAATTAATAAACTGCGAACGACGCTATCCAATTCTTTAGAAATCTCCCCGCCTGCCGTCTTAATAAGAACAGCGTCGCCATTCTTCAAATTCATTGCCTTCGGTAGCAATTCCAGCAAACGCGGATCCATACAGGTTACAATCGATACTTTTTTTGTTGGATAATTTATTGTTCTGTACTCTTCATACTTCTTATTTTCTACAAAATGATGATTATATTCTAAGATTTCTTGTATGAGGCTCATATTTTATCACCTTTTTTCATTAATAAAAAATATAGCAAATAATGCAATTATCAATAAAATTGAGGCTAAATAAAATCCTATTTCCATAGAACCTGTCACATCAGAGATATATCCTGTTACAATCGGTGCTACAATGGAAGCACACATTCCTGAAAAGTTAAATACGCTAAAAATCGTGCTATAACCATGTTTGGGAGCACCATCTGCAACAAATGAAATCATGATTGGATCAAGTGCTAGCTTTCCGATAAATCCATAAGCAACAAGCATCACAACAACTAGCTCCCAACTCTCAACAAACACAATCAGTGATAATGAAAGCGCTGCCATTGGTAATAAAAATAAAATAAACGGTTTTCTTTTACTAAGACCATCAGAAAATCGACTGAAAAAAATAGCACCAGGAATCGCCGCCAATGCAACAAGTGCTGAAAAGAATCCTGTTTGTTCAGCTGGAATTCCTCTTTCTGTCTCTAAATAAAATGGAAGCCAAGTTAATATCATGTAAAAGCCATAGTTAGATGCAAAGTTTACTAAATAAACAACTAGCATACGTCCTTTTAATAGTACTTTTATTAACGGAGGTCCATCATTTGCCTGTATACTTGCTCTTAGATTCTGTGTAGAAGCATTAGCTGTCTTAGGCTTTTCCTTTAAGAATAACCAAAACGCAATAGATACTAATAATACTAATATAGCTGAAATATAAAATGGTGCTCTCCACCCAAGGTTTAAATTGTATGTTAGAAAACTAGCACCCATTAAACCAATTGCCATACCAATACCAGCGCCACTGTTAATGAGTGCGGTTGAAACTCCCCGTTTTTTTAGTGGAATCGCTTCTGAAGACATCGCATACTGAGGACCATAATAACTACCTTGACCAAGCCCGGTCAATAACCTCATCGCTAAAAATCCAAAAAAGGTTGTCATTAATCCAACACCAAATTGTCCAAAGGCGAATAAGAGGAAACCTGGAATAAGCACAAGTTTTTTTCCAATCTTATCTGCCATTATTCCTGAAGGGATTTGCATAAATGTGTAGGAAAAAAAGAACACAGAATTAATTAAACCTAATTGAGCATTTGACAAACCGAACTCTAATTTAATGTCACCCATAACTGGGTTTAATACAGTTCGGCTAATATAAATGACAATCCAGCCCAAACAAAATAACACGATTACCCTCATCCAATAAGGGAACTTCTCCTTTTTTGGGTTTTGAGAGGAAGTTGAGACTTCTCCTAATTCTGCCACCGCTTTCATTTTTAATAATCCTCCTAATTAATTGACTACAAATTTAGTCGCAGATAAAATTGCCAAACACCTTTCATGAAAAACTTGCACAAATATAATAAAAAGTTTTTGATGAAAATGCTTCCAAAAATCAATATATATCTATAACATTAATGTATAGCATAATTTCATCAAGATCATTAATCGCTTTAACTAAAAGCACCTATTATTTTTGTTCAAAACAACTAAAAACAGCATAAACTTTTTATTGAAACATAGATTTGTTTAATTCAGAGGTGAACCGCATGAAAAAAGTTAATGATTTATTTACTGTAGATGTCTTTAAAAATGTAAAAATAGTTGCTGGGCAGAAAGGTCTAAATCGAATTGTAGAATCGATTGAAATCTCTGAGACGCCAGATGTAATTAATTATTTAGCCGAGAATTCACTATTACTAACAACCGGATTTGCATATAAAGATGATCCTAAGGGATTATGTTCACTCATTTCACAAATGAGTGAATATCCTTGTGCTGGGTTAGCTATTAAACTAAAAAGATTTATTGACGAGCTCCCTCAAGAAGTCGTTGATTTAGCAGATTCACTTGATTTTCCACTTATTCAACTTCCTAGCTCTTATACACTTGGTGAAGTTTTTACACAGCTAACAAGTTATATATGGGGTGATAAAACAGAAGAGTTAATTTTCGCAATTCAGGCACAGAAAAGATTTACTGAAATGATGTTAAAGGGATATGATTTACAGTTATTGCTTGAAAATCTTGGGTATTTTTTGCATTCTCCTATATTATTATTAAATCCATATGGAGATGCCATCTCCTACACCCAGCATTTTCATAGGGAAAATATGAGAAATGTAGTGAAAAGTATTGAAGAATTCTTCAAAAACAATATTGAAGAATATAGAGAAAAATCAAAGCTCTATTTTACTAATCCATATGCAAACCAAGCTCCTATGTGTCTTAATATATTTCAAGTAAGTACTATGCACCCTAGCCCATTTTTATTAATAATTGTGAATCCTGATGAACTTCCATATCCTTCTTCACAATTGGCTATTGAACAGGCATCAACCGTTATTTCATTTACGTTATTGAAGAATGAAGCAATAAATGAAAGTAGTCGTTTATTAGAAAATAATTTTTTCAGTTCCCTAGTGGATGGGAATATTACATCAAAGCAGGAAATTATTCATCGTGGAAAACTCCATGGTTTGATTAAAGACAGTAAATATCTTTGTATTGTATTTAAAACTGATGAAGATAAACGAGATTCTTTTCGTAAAAGTGATGTAACAATGAACAGAACCTATAATTTTTTACATGAGTTACTATTTAATTCTGCAAAGGAAATTGATGATAATAGAATCCTATTTATGAAAAATGAATATTTTGTTTTACTCATTCAAACATCAGAAAAATTTGATGTGGGTGCTAAAGATATAATTAGAGAAAAAATTAAAATATTTCAACAAGATGCTCAAAAAAGATTTAAAATTTCCCTTTCGCTTGGAGTGGGGAATTTTGTAAACGATGTTACGAATATTCATATCTCCTATTCAGAAGCAACCGAGGCTTATAAACAAGGGGCACAATTATACAATCAAAATTTTATTAACTTTTACGAAACAAAGGAATTAACAGAACTCATACGCCTAATTCCTGAAGAGAACTTACAAGAGTTTTATGAAAACACGTTGAGATCTCTTGCTTATCCGAAAACAAAGGATGAAGAAGAATTAATTAATACATTAATTGTGTATTTAGATGAATTTTGTGAGATAACCCGAACTTCAAAAAAACTTTACGTTCATCGAAATACAGTTAAATATCGAATTGCTAAATGTGAAGAAATTTTAAGTTATTCTGTTCACGAATCGCAAAATTCACTTAATTTACGTGTAGCACTGCTTATGCGTCCTCTCTTTATATAACTGTTGATTAATACTGGACTAACAAAACAAACTTGACATCAGCGATATGGAATTTATGCTGTCCGAAAAATATCAGCCCGAAATCTAAAAAAGCCCAAGAATGATGACATAAAATCAACATTACTGGGTTTTTAATTTTTCATTTTCCTTTTGAATTTTAATCTCCTCTTTCTTTTAAAAAAAGCATTTCCCCCCTAATCTTTCTCCACTAGAAGATATCGTATATGATACAGCGCTTATCAAAGGATGTTATAACAGTATTTGACACATTAATTATAATCATGATAAATTGAATATTTAATTAAGAGGGGGAGATTTTTTGATGACAAAAATAACAATTTACACTCAGCCAGACTGTCCACCATGTGAAATAACAAAAAAGTTTTTAACCGAGTATGGGTTTTCATATGAAACAAAAAATATTAAAACGGATAAAAAGGCACATATGGAATTAGTAAAAAAATACGGATCCTATTCCACACCTACCATTGTCATTGATGATACTGTTATTACTGGCTTTGATTTAGAAAGTTTAAAAAAAGAATTGCAAATTGAATAACCGCTGTGATAAAAATCTGCTAAAGGACGAAGGAAGGGAGCAAAACTTAAAGAGGATTTTGTATAAAGCTCTTTTAGAATAATTTCCTCTGTATGTTGAAAAACTGTTTGGTCTATTTCTTCAACCTGTTGTTCTCCGAGTACTATTGGTGATAAATCATCATGAAATTCTGCCACCTTCCAAAGCCCATCCTCTTTTTCAAGTAAAACCCCTTCATAATGAGCATCATATTGAACCGGCCCCTCCACGCTTTTCGGAAAAAATTCAACGATATATATTTGCTCTTTTCCCCTAATTACTTCTGTTTTATCTTCATAATCGAAAAACGGAATATAATAGAGCGGAAAATCAGTTCCGAGGGTAAAATATCGTCCATTTTCTTCAACAATATTTTCATTGATAAATTTTTCTCTTGCGCTTTCTGTAAAGTATGGGGAAAGTAATTCGATTATTTCAGGCATGCTTCTCTCCATTTCACTTAATGATACTTGCACTTCAAATGCAGCTTGAATGAATTGGATCATTTCTTCATCCTCTGCAAGCTGAGCACTCGCATGTGAAGATGGGAAAACTAATAAAATCATCATGATAAACAACAAAAATAGATTAGTGAACTTGTCCATTTCATTCTCCCCTTCTCATTACTTCAGCTGATATATTTCATTTTAACAATATTTAATTAAGAAATATGCTAAAATCGTTCGTAAAATAACTGCACTTTTTGACAAAAAGTAAAGCGAAAAAAAGCTGAAGCTCCGACTTGGGACCTCAGCTTAGTAATTTTTATATTAAACCATCGTGATCATATAAATAATCGTAAGAAATATCAACAAATAAAAAATCATCATCCGTCAATGGAAACGAAAAAGTACGGATCGTTTCTCCCGTTTCAATATCACTATATAAATCCGACAATATGCCTTTTTTCGCAATTCTCATTTTCATAATATTTTCCAAAAAATACGGACGCCAGCTCCAGTTCTTCTGCAAATACTCTTTTTGAAGTTGCCAATTTTCAGCTTCTTTAAAA
Organism: Bacillota bacterium; assembly: GCA_023389895.1. Classification (GTDB taxonomy): domain Bacteria; phylum Bacillota; class Bacilli; order Bacillales; family Cytobacillaceae; genus Cytobacillus. The sequence continues at coordinate 15,812 of JAEWDX010000222.1, read as the reverse complement.
AGATTTGCTGATCTCTGAAAGCCATTTTCATCACAAACATATAAACGAAAGGCTGTATCATTCAACTCGCAAGATAGAGCATTTAGCAGTTCTTCATATTCACTAAATTTCCGTCCCCTCAATTGAATAATGCGCTGAAGCTTTTCGTTAAAATCATTTGTTGCCTTATAAACCGCCTCTAACTTCTTCTTTTCATAAGAAATAAAGCCATGCCATTCATCCTTCAGCTTCTCTTTCAAAATATCTCGATCGATAAACGCCTCAGATGGTCTTTGTAAATAATGTCCTTGATAATATCTTCCACCATTCTTCCAAGCGAATTGGAGCTGGTAAGTCATTTCAATGTTTTCAAACAGCAATGTAATGCCGATCTTACGGGCCAGTAATGATAAAGAATATAAAATATCGTGAAGCACCTGAGCAGTCGCTACGGAACGCAGCTCATTTAAATCAATCTTTAAAATATTTGGGGCAAGCTGACCAATTCGGTCTAAATGGCTTCTTTCATTCCCCGTATTTTCGATCGCTATTTTAAATCCATATGTTCGAAGATAATTTAATAGATGATCTAAATGCTCCATATCCCCTTTGTATATTCGTTCTGTCGACTCGATAACAATACGATTTAACTTAATCCCTTTTCCCTCATATTCTAATAATAAAGCTAAAAAGGATTCAGCATTATCATACATTAATAAATCTGCATCTTTATTGACAAATAAAAGGACATCATCTTCTAACGACAGAGCTTTATCAAGCGCACGCTTTAAGACAATATGGTCAACCTCTAAACGATATTCTTCAGGAATACTTTCATCTAAAAAGAAAGGACCTAAACTTACGACACCATTTTCACTTCTATATCGACCGAAAATTTCATAACCTATGACACGTTGTTCATCAGCACTGAAGATCGGTTGAAAGACAGGAAAAACATTATCTAAATTAGTTAGGATTTCCAGTGCATCCATTCTCAAATATCCTCCAATTAATGTTTACTTATCAAGAAGAGCCGCTCCCGCAATCCCTGGTTTTGTCATTTCATATGGATCTAAGATCAGATCTAATTCCTCTTCACTTAGAACATCATATTGTAAACAAAGCTCTCTGATTGATTTCCCCTTCAAAATGGATTCCCTTGCAATATCTGAAGCAACATTATAACCAATATGTGGATTAACAGCGGTTAATAAACCAACGCTTTTCTCCACATAGTCTTTAAGACGCTCTTCATTTGCTGTAATACCAGATACACAAAAATCAGTAAACACACGGAAGCCATTATTCATAATAGAGATTGATTGCAATAAATTAAAGAGCAAGACTGGCTCCATCACATTTAATTCAAATTGACCAGCTTCTGAAGCAAGACAAATTGTATGATCATTTCCAATTACTTGGAAGGCGATTTGGTTAATTAATTCCGGCATTACTGGGTTCACTTTTCCTGGCATAATCGATGAACCAGGTTGGCGAGATGGTAAATTTATTTCGAATAAACCTGCTCTTGGTCCAGAAGCCATCAAACGAAGATCATTTGCAATTTTCGACATATTGACCATACAGATTTTTAAAGCAGCTGACACCTCTGTGTATGTATCTGTATTTTGCGTTGCATCAACAAGATTTTTTGCAGGGGCAATAGCAAGTCCAGAAATTTCCGCTAAGTTTTTTACTACCTTCTCAATATAAAGCGGATCAGCATTCAGTCCTGTACCAACAGCAGTTGCACCCATATTGACTTCTAATAAGTCTTCTCTAGAGTTTTCAATTCTACGTATATCTCGTTCAATTACATTTGTGTACGCTCTAAACTCTTGGCCAAGACGAATAGGCACTGCATCCTGCAAATGAGTTCTCCCCATTTTAATCACCGAATCAAATTCAATTGCTTTTTGATTAAATGCGTCTCTCATATCCTTCATTGTCTTTAACAAGGATGTTAACCCCTGATATGTAGCAATATGGATGGCCGTCGGAAATGCATCATTCGTTGACTGTGCCATATTTACATCAATATTAGGGTTTAAATGAAAATAATCCCCTTTATCTTTTCCTAAAATCTCTAGTCCACGATTAGCAATCACTTCATTTGTATTCATATTAATCGAAGTTCCTGCTCCACCTTGAATCGGATCGACGATAAAGTGATCATGCCATTTGCCAGCAATAATTTCATCTGCTGCTTGACTAATTGCTGCTGCTTTTCCTTTAAATAGTCTTCCTACCTCAGCATTAGCAAGAGCTGCAGCTTTTTTTACAATAGCTAATGCAATAATCATATCATTATTTAATTTATATCCTGTAATAGGAAAATTCTCAACTGCCCTTAAAGTTTGAATTCCATAATAAGCATTAGTAGGTACATGTTTTTCCCCTAGAAAATCTTTTTCTACACGAAATGTAGTCACTTTTTCCATCTCCTAACGTTTTCTATTGTTGTTTTCGATGAAGTTTGGTACACGCATATTCCCCTTCATTACGGGTTTAGTATACTACTAATTAAGATCTTTTTCTCTTTATTTTTTATAATCGGAAATTTTCAGAATGATAATAAAAGTCAAATATTGCAAAAAATCAATTCCTTCTCTCTATTTGAATTTATTTCCCCCTCGTATATTTGATATGAATTCTAATTATAAATTTTAACAAACTATTTCTCTCCCTTCTTTTTAGATTAATAGTTTGTTAAAATTAAAAGATAGATTGAAAAGATAGGTTGGTTACGATATGGCTAAGAAGAAAACTACACGGAGAATATTCTTAAAAAGAACTTTCGGCTCCTTTTTAACAATGATTGGACTTGGTGGAGGCGGCTATTATTATGCACATGATATTGAGCCGCGTCTCTTAGATGTTACCAATTATAAAATTACAAATAAAGCAATTCCCCTAAGCTTTCACAACTTCAAAATTGTTCAATTCAGTGATACACATTTAGGCTTTCAATATAATACAAGCCAACTGCGAAAACTTGTTCAAAAAATCAATCATTTTGAGCCTGATCTTATTTTCTTTACTGGTGATCTCATGGACGCCCCTAATAAATATGGAGACACGAGCGAAATCATTTCAATATTAAAGGAATTAAAAGCCCCATTTGGTAAATTCGCTATTTATGGAAATCATGATCATGGCGGCTACGGGTCAAATATTTATAAAGCTACTATTGAGGATTCCGGATTTACGTTACTTTTAAATAAACATATGGAAATAAGGCAGAAGGATGGTAGTAAAATTTATGTCATTGGGATTGATGATGCGATGCTTGGAAAGCCGGATATAGATAAGGCTTTAGCCGGTGTACAATCAGATTCTTACAAAATCCTCTTATCACACGCTCCTGATTTAGCTGATGCCGCAGCGTCTTATCATATTCAGCTGCAGCTTAGTGGACATAGTCATGGTGGGCAAATAAAGATCCCATTTTTCGGAGCCGTTGTTAAAGCTCCGTTCGCTGAAATTTATCAAGAAGGTTTTTATGAAATTGGCGATTCGCCCTTGTTACTTTATGTAAATAGGGGCATTGGTACAACAAGATTGCCCTTTCGCTTCTTATCAAAGCCTGAACTTACCATCTTTACATTAGTCTCAGAATAAAAAGCTGAATCCAAAAGATTTTTTCTTCTGGATTCAGCTTTTTCTATTGACATATTATCCCTTTCGATATATCATATTGATACATCAAACAGATATATCAATATGATATATCGAAAGGAGAAAAACTTGTCAGTTGAACATACACTTTTAGCCATTCTAAGCTTTTGGCCCAGCACAGGCTACGATATTAAAGCAGAATTTGAACATAAAGCAGCAGGACTATATTGGGGCATGAGCTATGGCAGCATTTATCCAAAACTAAAGAAACTTGAAGAAGAAGGCTATATTTATCCAATCGAACAAGAAGAGGAAGGACGCAAAAAGAAACTTTACGAACTTACGCCAAAAGGATGGGAGGAATTTGAAAATTGGCTCAAAGCTCCACCCGCCTATCCAGTAATTAAAGATGAATTGTTAATGAAAATGTCAACATGGCACGAAGATATGGATTACTCAATCCTAATAGGTCACTTACAAAAAAGAAAAGCGGAGACAGAGGATATTTTAAATTTTGTTAAAGAATGGCCGACCAACGGGTATTCATGTATTAGTAAATTAGGTATGCTCAGTATTCGATATGCGGAAATCCGTTTGGAAGCAGAGTTAAAATGGATCGAAGAAACAATGAAGGCTATAGAAAATCACGACCTTCCTGAAGGTCAGGATCCAAACGGAAATGTAGAAAAACTACTAGCTAGAAGAAGAAAAGCGATGAATGATGGAAAGGAGAAATGATTTATGGGAGCAGGCATGTTTAAGCCACTAAAAATTCGTTCATATCGTTCGTTATTTGGGGCTCAAGTTTTTTCTGATTTAGGTAATTGGCTTGATTTTGTCGCCATACAAGTAATCGTCGCATACCATTGGGGACTTGATGAAACTGCAATAGCAGCAGTGATTATTGCAATCGGTCTCCCTTGGGTAATCATTGGTCCATTTGCCAGTGTTTTTATTGATCGCTTACCGAAAAAGCCAGTTATGATTGTTTGTTTATTTTTGAGAATACTATTTGTCGGAGGTCTTTTCTTTGCTCCTAACCTTTATTATCTCTTATTATTTGTATTTTTAAAAGGAACAGTCGCTGCACTCTATGACCCTGCTAGACAAAGTGCGATCCGACTAACAATACCTGAACCCTTACTTCCTGAAGCAGTTACATTAAGTCAACTGTCTGTTAATACGATGAAAATACTCGGACCAGCCCTAGGTGGCGGCATCATTGCGATTTTTAGTGTTAAAAGTCCTTTCATTTTTGAGGCTGTTGGGTTCCTTATTGCCATCATCTTCTTATTATTGATGCCAAGGTTAGACGAAGAAGAGTCTATCAACAAAGCCTCTGAAAAAACTAGCCATCCACAAAAAAGCAGCTATTGGAATGACTTAACAAAAGGGTTTATGCATATAGTACAAACACCATTGCTTAAAATCTCTATTATTCTATCTTCCATTGCTTTCTTCATTATTTTCCTATATGACGGCTTGTTTGTATTTATTGCTCAACATTTAGGATTTACAGAAGGAAATTTTGGCTTACTTATCAGTGCTGTCGGTCTTGGAAGTGTAGTTGGTTCGTTACTATTAGGTCAATGGACAAACTGGAAGCAAAAACCGATCCATTTAATGTCTATAGCTTCTGTATTTAGTGGGGGATTAATTATCGCTATTGGCCTTGGCAGTATGGGAATCATTAGCTTACCATTATTATTTTGGTTAGCTGGCGTATTTTTACTAGGACTACTAGGTTCAGGTGGGGCGATTCCTTACGGTTATGTACTCCAGTCTGAAACACCAAAAGAAATGATGGGTAGAGTGTCATCCACTGCGATGTCCTTACAAACCTTCTCAATGTTAATTGCACCTGCTGCTGGTGCATTTCTTGCAAAACTAATTGGCGTTCCAAACGTCATGATAATAGCTGGCACAGCAACAAGTTTATTAGGTATTTTCGTCCTTGTCTTTATCCTAAAAAAACTTCGCTCAGCCAATCTTACCAAAAAAGCTGTGGGATAAAGTTTACCATTTATCATAAATATTTTAGATTTCCTTTTCAAATCCATTTAAATGGGGGTATAATAGTTAAAAACCCCCTATTTATTTGAAAGGAGTCATACTATTGAAATCGGAAGGTCAAAATACATACCCCCATCTACAGCCAACGGTCGAAAACCTCGCACAAGCAATTTTTACCGTCAATCGCCATGCAAAAACGGCTACGAATCCGAAATTTTTATACAAGCTAAAGCAGGATGCTTTACTTAAACTTATTAAAGAAGGAAAGGCAAAAAAAGTTGGCCTGCATTTTTCAAGCAATCCAAAATTTAGTCAGCAGCAATCAGCTGTTTTAGTTGAATGCGGAAGTTATTTATTCCATTTACCTCCAGCAAAAGCGGACTTTGAAAAACTACCTCATCTAGGAAAACTTAATGAATATGTTCGAAATCCGAAAACCATTCTCTCACTTAATCAGGCAAAAAAACTATTGATGACTTATACTGGCTTACAGGAAAAAAACCACTATCCTACGACGAAAAAACGTTCATATGAAAAACCAATCTTCAAAAAGCTAGGAGAGAGCTACTTTTAATAAGAAAGCGGAAGCGCCTTCGGAACAATCAAAATATAGATTGTTCCTGCGAAGATTGGTTATTCATAGAAGCTTTCCTTAGTGTTCAGCACCGTATGGACTGACCTCGATTGAGTTAAAAGTAAGCACGTAAAAAAGCTAGAAGCTTCAATATTTGAAGTTCCTAGCTTTTCATGTATTTTTATAATACGTATTGGTCAATTAATAATATGAGCTCAGCAATTTCTGGTTTACTTACCTGGGCATCTGCCCCGACCATCTGCCCTTTATGACGAAGATCATCTGTAATAAGCGATGAAAAGATGATAACAGGTACTTTAGCAAGTAAAGAATTATTTTTTATCCTTTTCGTTAAATGATGTCCATCCATTTGCGGCATCTCAATATCTGTAATAATTAATTGAACTTCCTCTTCAATATTCTTACCTTCTTGTACAAGGCTCTCTAAATACGCTAAAGCATCACTACCATTTTCAAAAAATTCAACATCGATAAAACCAGCTTCTTTTAATGTATCCTGCAATAATTTCCGTAATAATGGCGAGTCTTCTGCCACAACTAATTTCTTATTTGAGCGCTCACGCTTCCCTAGCTTTTGAACTTGCCCAATATTAATTCCTGTATCTGGATTAATCTCAACAACAATTTTTTCAAAATCTAATAATAAAATCATTTCGCCATTTAATTTAATAACTCCAATAATTTGGCTATCAGGACCTTGGTACATCTCAGATGGCTTTTCAATTTGGTCCCAAGAAATTCGGTGAATTTGTGTAACTGTATGTACATGAAAGACTATTTTCTGTTTATTAAATTCTGCAACGATAAATTTATCGAGCTGTGGATTTTCAGAAGGAGGAAAACCTAAAGCTGTAGCTACATTTACCACTGGCAATACTTCGCCACGCAGTTCAATAATTCCTTCGACATTCGGATGTGCATGTGGCACTTGAATGATTTGAACAGGATTGATTATTTCCTTTACTTTAATAACATTAATTCCAAATTTATTACTTCCGATCCCGAACTCAACAATTTCTAATTCATTTGTTCCACTTTCTAGTAAAATCCCTTTTTTTTGTTCCACGATCATTTCGCCCTTCCTAGCCATTGAATGGTCAATTATACCTAATACTATATCATGAATAATTCTCTTTTTTGTATGTATTTTAATATTTTTTGAGAAAGTTTATTGAAAAACTAAAAAACTGCCCCAATCGAACTAGAGCAGTTTTCAAACCTTACGACATTAACTATTTTTAACGACAACTGTGCCAGCAATTAAATCATGAAGAGATTGCTTCTTTTCTGTAAAGGCTGCCACAATATAGCCAATTAATAAAATTCCAGATATAAAAGACATTGCAAAATAACGACCAAGGGCACGCCAAAATGAAATTCGATTACCAGCTAAATCTGTAACCTTCAATCCGAGAATTTTTTTGCCCAGTGTCGCCTGCCATTTTGATGAATGCAAACCAGCAAAATAAGCAAGGTAAACAATCACACTCATGATGACAGTTAGCGCTAATCCCCCTAAATAAGAGCCTATTATGGTATATGCCTCCGCATCCGTCATTTCATAATCAAAATAGCTTGAATCAGCAAGAAGCAGCTCCAAACCACCAGTTGCACCAAAAAAGAAGATAAAGATGATAATACTAAGAATACTTAAAGGTATTCCGATAATAATCGAATCAATTAAATAAGCCGCAAACCGAATCCAAAATCCCCCATATTCTACTTGATCTTCATACTCTGGCTGCTTTTCTAAATTAATTTCCACTTTTAAACCTCCATAAAATAATTACTAAACTATGAAAATAGTTTAATCGATTCTCCTATTATACATAATATTTTCAAAAATTTAACACGAATACCGAATTATTCGAATCCCTTTACTTAACAGAATAATTATGGTCATAAATGGTAAATATGAAAGTGATATTTTTGTGAATTTTTTCACAAATACATAGACATGACATATTATCAAGGATAAAATAAAATCATAAACGGAGAACATAATAATGTATGTTCATCATAATATAACGAGGTGCCATAAACGATGAAAGGGTCAGCTATCCTTTTTCAGGACAATCAAAAAGTTACAATCATTGAAAATGTTAATCGTTCAGTATTTGAGGAACTTCAGGCTCATGAAGGATGCGAGCATTGTCATTGCAAGCTAGAAAACAAAATGATTGATTTTGGTTCAGTCTCCCCTGTTCTCTGGAAAGAAAATGAAATTGATTGGGATTATGGATATTAAAAAATTAAACTGACTTCATTTTAAAAGGAGCAATTTCTCGATTTCTTAGAAATTGCTCCTTTTTTTATCCCTTAAAAATTACCAGTATTTATAAAGGGCTTGTGTACCACTGTTCTCCTCCCCTGCTTCTGCAAGCTTGGCATACATTTCTTTCGCAAGTGATAGCCCTGGCATATTCATTCCCATCGTTTCCGCTTCCTGTAAAGCAATATTCATATCTTTTATAAAATGTTTAATATAAAATCCTGGCGCAAAATTCCCGTTAATCATTCGCGGGGCTAAGTTTGATAATGACCAGCTTCCAGCTGCACCTGAAGAAATACTTTTGAGAACGTTCTCCGGATCAAGCCCTGCTTTTTCCGCATATACAATTGCCTCACAAACACCGATCATATTTGAAGCGATCGCAATTTGGTTACACATTTTTGTATGCTGACCAGCACCCGCTTTTCCTTGATAAATAATATTTATTCCTAAAAGCCTTAAGAGCGGCAAGATTTCTTGAAAGACTGCTTCATCTCCTCCGACCATAATGGAAAGCTTTGCCTCTTTTGCACCGATATCCCCTCCAGAAACAGGCGCATCAAGAGCAAACATTCCTTTTCTAGCTGATGCAGCAAAAATTTCCTTCGCTAGCGCTGGTGTCGATGTTGTCATATCAATTAAATATGTATTTTCCTTTGCATGAGGAATGATTCCATTTTCACCTAAATATATTTCCTTCACATCACTTGGATATCCTACCATTGTAATGATTACATTTGCTTGTTCAGCCATTTCCTTTGGCGAGCTTACCCATTTTGCCCCTTTTTCAATAAGCTCCTCTGCTTTCGCTTTTGTCCGTGAATAAACGACTAACGGATAGCCAGCATCAAGAATATGACCTGCCATACTATGTCCCATCACACCAATCCCAATAAAGCCAATAACAGTATTTTCTCGTAAAGGCATTTTCCAAACTCCTCTCATAATCCCATATTTTCAAAAACAGCATCACTTTCAGTTTTATTTTAGCAGATGGAATTGTATCATTTCGCCTTTTGTCTTTCCTTCAATTCCTTTTTTTTCATAGTCAGTTGATTTTTAAATTCAATTGCTTCTTGTTCTGAATAAGAGGCCTCACCATATCTAACTTTTTCATAAATTGCGTTTATATAGTCAAAATTCTTAATTCCAAGCCGATTCATCCATTCAGAGAAAGATTCAAATGATTCTCGACCATGATCAAGCTTTTGGGCAAATTTCTCAAACGAATACATTTCTTTTCGTATTAGATCTGATGGTGGTGTCGATTTCCCTCTACGAAAGAAAGAATTCGCTTGCTTAAAAAAGGTTGTTTCGGAAGTATATCCAATCCCCCCCTCCGCTTTCTCCAGGCCAACAAATGTCTTTTTTTGTTTGTAAATATAGAGAAATAATAAAGCTAAGCCTAGTATGAAAAGAATAGAAAAAATCATCGGATCAAAAATCACATCATTTTCGATCTTTTCGATTTCTGAAGGGGCTTCCTCTGCGAACTCATCCTCTTCATTTAACGCGAGCTTTTCCATTTCATCTGCCCAATTCTGTTTTTCCGCCCAATCAAAAAATGGTTTCGCTAAAAAAGTAAAGACCGTCACTCCCATTTTTAATATCGAGAAAAAGACCCATCTAAGTCCATTCATATTAATGGTAATCAGGAGTCCGCTAACTCCGATAATCGTCATAACGATTGTAAATGGAATGAAAAATTGTTTTTTTTCACTAAAAGGCGTTTCAAGCTCAAGCCAACGTTTTAGAAAATTGCCAAGCAAAATAAAGACAATTTGACCGATCATTATTTTTACAATTATAGCTACGATTGCAGAGAAAATAAATAACTCCACTATTCCTAATAAAATCGTAGCTAAAATCCATTTCCCCTCATTTTCCTTATCATGCTCCTGATGATTAGAAATCGTCCGCCAAAAAAGGAAAAGGCCTAGGAGTAAATTCAAGATTAAAGGAAAAGCCAATGCATTGCCAGTGATTAAAATAGCTGGAAGAATCAAGATTAGATAAAACAGTTTCCCTCCAGCTTTCATTTTTTCAAGAAAAAAAACAAAGACAAGGCTGCTAACAATCATCATTGTAAAATAAGCTTGAAAAGGAACTTCTCTCCCATGAAGAGAAAAATAGGGAAGAATTAGGAGTGCAACAAAAATGATCTCGATAATCTGTAAATACATGACTCTCATCATTCTCTTGATCATTTCCCGACCACGTCCTTCAACACAGGCATTTGAATTAACACTGCTTCTTCCTCCAGAAGCTTAAGCTCTATTAGTTCAGTTCCTTTATAGTTAATACGCTTAAAAAGCTGTTCATCAAGACTAGAACGATTTCCTCCATGAATGAAATAAGGTTGGACTGTTAGATGGCGATAATAAAAACCAAGCATCTTCTCATATGGAATTGTATAAGAATATGCCTTCACCATAGCTAGCACTTCTAACACCTTCTCTAATTGATCCTTTCCTGTACCAGGAGCAATATAATAAAAAGGAACTTTCCCAGCCTTTCTTACATTGATACATAAGGAAAAAGGGATATGATTCTCTGCTGAAAAATAAGCAATTTGAGCAGCGCTGCTTAAAAGCTCTTCAAGCTCACTCAAGATAGAATGACCATGAGCGATATTAAGCGATAATGTCCATCCCGTTTCGGCAATCCTATCAAAAACCTTCGTCTGCAACGTTTGCATTTTTGCACTAGCCTTCCAATTAATACGATTAAAGCTATCTGAATACACATAGTCCCTCGTCCCAGAAGGAGAAAGAAAATCCTCATAAAGAGAGTGAAGAACAAATGAATCACCAGGTTTAGACGATAAAAAGGAATGCAAATTTTTCACTATTGTCGGAATTGGATAAACGAGCACCTCTTGCATCACTACATGTTTATACTGTAAAACGACTTCTCCTAAACCAAAAAAATGTGGAACACTTATATCAATCGACCAAATTTTAGCTAGTCCTCTTTTTTCTGCTATAAAGGGAATTTTAATCGTACTCTTTTGCTGATAATTAAGGGATAGTGGAATATTTACTTCATATTTTGCAAACTGCGGGCTGGCAAATCCTTCAATAGGAGAAATCATTTCATCAAAGATAATCTTTACATTCCCCTTCATAATTGGCAGTCCGTTATTTTCAAACTGGAAAACAAGCGTTCCCTCTTCCTGAGGAAAACATTTTTTACGCACTTTGACATTTTCAAAATGTAATTGATTTCCAATATGCTTTAAATACAATGAATTCAAGAATATTAGCAGTAAAATCGACGCAGCTAAAAAAAACAAAAGGAATGATTGAAAATAGAAGCTCATAAAAATTAAAAATATTGCCAATATTCCCGAGACTGGTAAATAGTTGTCTTCAACCGTGTATTTCTTCCACTCCATTTTTTTAGACTCCAGCTTCTACTGGTAATGAAACTGCTTCGATAACTTCCTGGAGAATACTTTCTGCCGTCTTTGTTAAAGAAGATTCTGTTGTTAAAAAGATTCTATGCCCGAGCACATATGGAACCATCGCCTTAATATCATTGGGAATGACAAAATCTCTCCCTTCTAAAAACGCTTTTCCTTGGGAGGCCCTCATTAAAGCAATTGTTCCCCTTGGGCTTACACCAAGCTCAATAGATTGATGCTCACGTGTCTTCCGAGCGATATTCAATAAGTAGGTTTCAACATCCTTATTCAATTTTATTTCCTTTACTGATCCTTTCAGCTTTTCGATATCACTTAAAGATAGAACGGCTTCTCCTTCTCTAGCTAGTCTTTCTCCTCGTGAAATTTGAATAATCTCTCTTTCCTCCTGTAAGCTCGGATATTCGATAGTAATTTTCATGAAGAAGCGATCCATTTGTGCAACCGGTAGTGGAAAAGTCCCTTGCTGAGATTCAACAGGATTCTGAGTTGCGATAACCATGAACGGCTCTTCGGCAGAGAGTGTGTAACCGTCAATCGTTACTTGCCGCTCTTCCATAACCTCTAGCAAGCTTGATTGCGTTCTTGGTGTTGCCCGATTTATTTCATCTGCTAGCACGATATTAGCCATAATTGGTCCAGGTCTAATCTCAAATTCCTGTTTCTTCGGATTGAAGAATTGAATACCTGTCACATCACTTGGTAGCACATCTGGTGTAAATTGAATACGTGAAAACTTCCCATCGATCGCACGCGCGAATGTTTTTGCAAGCATTGTCTTTCCAGTCCCTGGAACACTTTCTAGTAATATATGTCCATTAAAAAGTAAAGAAATCGTTAATAATTCGACCTCTCTTTCTTTCCCTACAATGACTTTACTAATTTCGGATTGAAGTTCTTCAAGTTTTTTCATAGTGCCTCCTTATATGCTGTTTACAAATTTTTTCAATTATAATAAATATATAACAAAAAACTTATAATTGGAAAAATTATGTTGTATATGGAGTGGATTAACTTCTTGGTGTCTCCGCATAGCGATAGAGAGCATCCCCTCCCCGACCCGCTATCCCAACGAAATGTTTAAAATCCTCCCTTTTTACTAATACTTGACGAAAGGCTAAAAAATCAGCTTTTGTTACATAAAATTCTGTTAATTCACCATTCGCCAATTGGGTTAAGATTTCTTGGATTTCTGTCTCTTTCATTGTCATCCACCTTCCTATTTCTTTTAAAAATATTTTAATAAAGTTCTACAAAAAATTCTATCATACGACACAAGTTTCGAGATCATCTACAATATTGTTCTAATTTTGTCGTTGAATTTTAAAAAATTCACTAAATAAAGAGATAATTCTTTACGTTCATAGAAATTTAGTGCAAACTGTATTTTATAATGTAGAAAAGGAGAGAGGCTTTTGAAAAAAGCAGAGGTTGGAAATATTATTGAATTTCGCGAAGGATTACAAGGAATTGTTGAAAAAGTAAATGAAAACTCTGTTATCGTAGATTTATCATATATGATGAACTACCGAGACCTTGATCTTGAACAACGTACTGTCGTAAACCATAAAAACTATAAAATAATTAAGGACTCCACAAACAAATAAATGAATGAATGAATGCGCTTTCGAAGTAAATGAAATAAGTTCATAAGGTGTCTAGCTTCGAGCATTAAGATTGCCAATTGAAGTTAAACACCTCTTTTTTTTGGATGAAGAAATTTCACCTTACCGTAAAGCATTTGCCCTGCTTCCTTTCAGTCCTATTCCGCTCTTTCTCATTTAGGCAATCGTTTCCCTCGCCTTTTTTAAATAAACATTTTCACTAAGTTTAGCTAAAAAACTAAAAATAAACTCATTTTCTTACAATAAAAGATAAATCTTTGTTAAAATAAGGTTTGTTTCACTTTGCCAAATTAGAAAGTATTTTTTTCACAATCATGAATGACATCGCGATTTCTGGAAAGGGGTTATAAGATTGAAAAATCTTACATCCGATTTTCGACTTATTATCGGACTATTGCTTGCACATGTATTAATGTTTTTTACGTTTCAAGATAAAGCTATTTTTTGGTATATTTTTTCTGCTACGCTCTTATTTCTAATAAGCTTTACTATCTTAAATGAAGAGTTAGATGATAAAATGCCCTTCCTATCCTATCTTTTTTATGGAGCCATTTCTGGGTTTATTCTTTTTGCGATCTTTTGGATTGGACATAGTTTAATTGTTTTACTTGACCTCCCTTTTGCAAAGCAAATTTCTAAGCTGTATGGGCGATTCTCGCCATCACAATTATGGCATTATATCGTTCTTCTCTTAATCATCATTCCTGGAGAAGAAATCTTTTGGAGAGGCTTTATTCAAAAAAGAATAAGCAAATATTTAAATGGGGCAATTGTCATTATTTTAGCAGCCATCCTGTATACCTCTGTACACTTTTACTCAGGAGAATGGATCCTTGCTTTTGCTGCTTTAGTTTCAGGTCTCTATTGGGGATTCCTCTACCATTGGAAAAAAAGCATGCCATTAGTCATTGTTTCCCATTTGATTTTTGACTTATTTCTATTTGTTTTGCTTCCATTCTATTAATTGCTTTTTGAGACTTATTGATATTGTCGAATGAATGGAGTAATGTTAATCTAATTAACAGAGGAACGTCTATTTGATTAATTACTCGCTACAGGAGGATGACAAAATGAAGCAACTATCTAAGTGGATTTTGACATTCGGATTATTAGGGCTTGTTTTAACAGGTTGTGGAACAAGTGACAATGCGGATGACAAGACAAATGGTGCTGATATTACACAGAATAACGAACAAGGAAATCAAGCTGAAAACACAGAAACGAATGATGGTAAGCAAGGTGAAGAAAATATTGAAGGTGTAAGTGATGAAAATGGATCACGAGCTGAAGAACAGAGCATTCAATATAATCTAAATGGTGAATCAAAAGAAGAAACAGCTAGCTTACAGAAAAGTGATAATCAGCAGTTTTCTATGTATGTCCTCCCTGGATTTGAATTAACAGCTGAAGAGCCAAACAAGGATATTGTCATGCTATCAGAAAACGGACATATTTTTATGCGCATCGAACTTTTGCCAGCAAATGCTGATTGGAATGCAATAGAAGAAAATACGAAATCACAGCTTGAAGCTATTAATCCAGATATTACAATGTTAGATTTACCGAATAATGATTTTTATAAAGATGCCATTGCCATGAAAACATCGAGTAAACAAGATATTGTCACTGCGTATTTAATTAAAAACAGTGAGCAACCTCTTAAATTAACAATATTTTTCGAGGATGATGCTGATTACAATGATGCATTTCTAAAAATGGCAGAAACAATTTTAAAAGAGAAATAACAAGAAAAGCGAAAAGCGCCAACTACACGCTCATAATAGTGCAGTTCGGCACTTTTCGCTTTTCCACCTTTATCCATCCACTTTCTTCATCCACAGCAAAATGATAAATATTAAGCTTATGTATCCAAACATTGGATACAAATAAGCTAGTAAAGTACTATACTCAATTAAACTAATAAAAAAGCATATTGTAAATATTAAACAGCTAATTATAACGGGTGGAATCGCTATGTATTTTCTTATTTGTCGCTCAATTCCATATACATTTCCAATCACAGATGTAAATATTTCACCGTAAATGACGAGCACATAAATCCAAAAAAAGGATGATGCAGTCGACTTCATTATAACAGCCATCGGAATCGCGAATGTTTCAAGCTCTGGCAGCATAACTAAGGTTAGATGGCTAGAAATGAGGATAAGCGTTAAAGCAGTCCCCCCCAATATTCCCCCCCATTTAATCGTTTGCTCATTTTTTATATCCGCGGCAATAGGTACAAGAACAGCCTGGGCTAAAGTTAAATTCATTGCTGAATAGGAA
>JAEWDX010000179.1 GCA_023389895.1 Bacillota bacterium | reverse complement strand
ATTGTTTATGTTCATCTTGTGGATTGAACATAACAAATTGTTTCTCATCAAGTGTTATCTGAGTTCTTTTCGTTTGATAAGACATAGCTCCATTTACGGAATAAATAAATTTATAACAACTATCAGAACGCCAGTTGCTTTCCTGGTTGAAATCTTTTTTAAGTAAAAAAACTCCGTTAGGAACTTCCAACAAAAAATTTGTCTCACTCACAAAATCACCTGCTTTGTTAATCATTCCATAAAAATTGGATCACAATATTGATTCTTTTTAGTTTTTTTACTTTTCACCAAATTTATATCCAACTCCCCATATCGTCTGCAAATATTTCGGATTAGATGGATCATCTTCAATTTTTTCTCGAATTTTACGGATAAAGACAGCCACACTTGATAATTCACCTACGTAATCTTCCCCCCAAACCTCAGCAGTTAATTGCTCTCTAGTAAAAACTTCTCCTGGATGAGGTACCATAGTGGCAATAATTTTGAATTCCTTTGGTGTTAAGTCAACACGTTTCCCTCTCAATTTAATCTCATGTCGATTAAAAAATATTTCTAAATCACCAATTTTACACCAGTTTTTTTCCTCAGAAATCAAACCATAATTAGCTTTATTATTTCTTCGTCGCAAAAGAGCCTCAATCCTCAAAGATAATTCCAATGAACTAAAGGGTTTCACTAGGTAATCATCAGCTCCTGAACGAAATCCGATACTTTTATCAACAATATCTCCTTTTGCAGATAAAATGATAATTGGTACTGTGTATCCTTCTTTCCGAAGCTGGGCACATAAATCAAAACCGTTAATCTTTGGCAGCATTACATCCAAAATAACCAAATCTGGTTGTTCTTCAGCAATAATCTGCAAGCCCTCCATACCATTAGATGCATAACAAAATTCATAACCATCCTCTGTTACAATATGTTCGACCACAATACGGATGCTCTCTTCATCATCCACTAATAAAATTTTCATAAATTATCCCTGCCTTATTAAACTGTTAAGAACTTCAATAGAAATCTAATTGTCTTTATTAGTTCGACGTATAGTTATTGTAACTTCTTTATCTGCATTTATCGAGGAGGGATTACTCTATTCTTCATAAATCCTATTTAAGAGAGGCCCACTCCACTTTTACTTCCCGTAAGACTTCCTTATTTTCCCGAATTTCCGATACATAGCTACAAATAGCTACATCAACAGACGTTCTATCAAGATATTTAATTGCAGATATAGGAAATTGCAGACTATCAAAATTTTTGTCTTGCTCCAAATTGAGCACACCATGTTTTTGCAATTGCTTCAGCACGATCACTATATCATTTCCGAATACCTTAGCGGATTTGATAAAAAAATCATTATCTGAAAATGAATACAGCCTTGATAAAAGAACGTCCTTATTTTGCTGGTACAATTGCCCTGTATGTTTATTCTCCAATGAGCAATAATGAACACCTAATTTAAATGACTGCTCTGAAGCATATTTTAATAACTCTATACATTCCTCTTCACTTTTATTAACAGCGAGACCACCTGCATACCAATAGTTGTAATAGGTTTCAAATGGTGGGAATTTCAATTCAAATCCTCGTTCTTCAAATGCCTCAGCATTATTCATCGGAAAGCAAAATTCTAATAAATTTATTCCATTAACACCTATTTCATTTAACCGCTGAAGAATCGTTTTCATCTGCTCTAACGTACCAGGTATGACTGGCATTTCTACAACAATAAATGGAATATAGTCTTTTGCTAGCTCCATCAATACAAATAATTTCTCCCATTGCTCATCTGTTTCATCTTGTTTTATACTAAAGCGAATTTCATTCAAATGGGCTTTTTTTAATGATCTCAAAATCTCTATTGTTAGTAAATCTCCTGCTGTATACAGTCGAGTATATGTATTCTTTAATTTCTCATGAACAAAATCAAAAAACTCCATAACCTTTTTAGCATGAAGCAGAGGTTCTCCACCTGTTAGTGCGATATGATCGAACTTTTCTCCGCGCTGAATCCGATGATTAAGTTCACCGATGGCATCATGATCTTTCATACGAAAAGTTTGGTAATTTTCCTGATTCGGGTTAAAACAAAAATAACAATTTTTATGACACTTAAAAGAAATGAAAGAAGTAAGGCTTTTTTCACCCGTTTTACAGGTACGGCATGCAGGGGATATCCAATTTAAATAAAGACTTTTTGCTCCATTTCGTGAAATAATACTATCTTTAAAAACCTCCTTCTTAGAAATCATTGTCTCTTCTTTATTAAAAGGTAAACCTAAGCTTTCAATCATGCGATTCGTTTGATCCTCAATATCTAAATATCTAGTTACATAGGAACGAAAACTTGGATTTGAAATTTCATTAATATTTTTTCTTGTAATTCTTGTATACATTATGTACACCTTCTTCACCTTTATTAATTGTTTCTGTATATAGCGTTATAGGATTCCTACACTCGTAGAAATCCTTTATCTTAAGGCATTTTCAATAATTTTGTTCCACTTATTAAGTCACGAGATTCGATGAACTTTTCACAAGTTAAACAACGACAAATAAATTGCATCGTTAACATCTTTATACCTCCAAAAAGTTAAAAGATTAGAGTTTAATAGATTTATAACAATGAAATAAGTTCTTCCAAAACAAAAATATCCCTTTTTAATACTTGAGTCGTTAGGTTAGCCATTTGAGGATAAAAATACTGTGTTTTACCTTGCTGAATTTCCTCTGCAAAATCACCAATCCATACAAGAAGATGGTCATTTAAAAAGGACTTTTGATCAAGCAAAACACTTTTTAGTTCTTCTTTCTTTTCATTTTCAGCATACTCTTGAGACAATTTCGCCAAATGAACCATAAAATCAAGCTCTAAGGCAAGATGATCATCAGCCTCATGTGGATAATTAGATGGTAGAAAATTATACTTCATATAACTCCTACGCACTTTTAATGTGCTTTCTTGAAAAATCAAACGCTCTTTAGTCAGATAGACAGATTCCCAAGGAGGGGCAGGCAATTTGTTAGGTCCAATGAGTAAATATGTATATTCATCTTTTAGCTTCTCTATCGTACCCTTTGGATCAACAGACATATCCTTTAGATATTGATCGAATAACTTAAAATAACTATCAAATTGTTGATCATCTTCTTGTACTAAAAGTTGTAATCCTTCTCTTGTATGCTCATTAGTAATGCTCCCAATTAATTCAACATCTGGTTGAACCCCAAATATTCGCTGTAACATTGAATACAGATAACTCCGATTTGCTAGCAAAATGGCTATTGCATCGTTTTGTGTACTCATCTTTACTTATACCACCTGTCTTAAACGTATTTTTTCCCCAAACATGTATCCAAAACTCAAAATCGTCTGTCAGTACGAGTTTAGAGGTATCATCGTCAATTTTCGCATCGTATCTATTCGAAATCCTATGCTCTTATCGAATACTCACTTCACCACCTGCTCATCTGCCAGCTTAACCTTCATCCCATATCCCTCCTTCATACTCTCCTACTGGAATCCCTACTACAAAAAGAGTACCTTGATTTAGTTCACTTTCAACTCGAATCCATCCCCCATGAAGTTCCGTCAATTCTTTTACTAGAGCTAGTCCTAAACCACTACCTTTATATTGTCGATGAATGGATGAGTCGCTTTGTACAAATTTCTCAAAGATAAAGGGCTGATCCTCCTTACAAATTCCTATACCATTATCTTGTACATTGATAAGAACTTCGTTTCGATCTTGATCAAATGTAACCCAAACTTTAATTTCCCCCCCTTCAGGTGTAAATTTAATGGCATTGCTAGTTAGGTTCTCTACAATACGCCTAAAGCTTTCCATATCTCCCTCAATCAGCGGTACTTCACGATGGACAATACTAGAAAATCTAATATTCTTTTTCTCTGTTAGTGGTTCTACTACTTGGGCTACAATGTTAATTACATCAACAAGATCTATCAGTTCAATAATAAGTTCCTTCTTCCCCGCTTCTAAACGAGCCATTTCCAAAATATCATTAATCATCCTATAGAGAATTAGACTATTACCTTTGATTTCTCGAACAATTTTCTGCTCCTTTTTCGTCTTTGAACTACTTTCTTTTTCCAACACCTCAGCAAATGCAATAATCGAAGTCAGGGGAGTACGTAGTTCATGGCTAATGATGGCAAGAAAATCTGATTTATACTGATTATCCTCGCGAAGTCTACGATTAGCCTCCTCAAGTTGGATACTTTGTATTTCTAATATACTTTTAGCTTGAGCTAAATCCTTGGTCCGTAGCTCAACCTTTTTTTCAAGATCATTGTATAGACTTTGCAATTCTTTAGTCATAACGTTAAAATGATCTGCTAAATCCAGAATTTCTCCTTGTGCAGCAAGATCCTCTAAATCCACCTGCAAATTTCCAGTTTGCACTTGCTCCATGGCTACTTTCAGTTTTCCGACAGGCTTTGTTACGAGTTTAGACATAGCAAAATACACTAATAAAACAAAAACCAAAGTGAGAAAAAATATAAAAGCCACTTGTTGGATTACATTCGACTGTATCCTTTCCGTATACATATCAATCGGCATCAAAATACTAGTAGCACCCACTATATCCCCCACCTTCCAACCTTCCTTGGGATATCCTAGAACATCAAGCTCACCAACAGGCCCACCATGACACTCTAAACAACTTTCCTCTGCATATATCGGAGCCATATAGCGAAAAACGTCTTTTCCTTCATAATTTGATATCTTATATAATTCTATTAAACTTCTGTTTTTAGAAAATTCAGTTAAAAAATTTAATTCAAATGAATCGGGTGAATCTGCCTTACTGCGAGGATTAAAACTAGTATAGCGAAAGACATAACCTGTCTTCTTCCCGAACAATTTACCTATGCTTTTGCCTACAAGCGAATAATGCAAACGATTGAAATTATTCTCTCCATTTACGTCGTAATTTATTAATTCTTTATTAATATCTATGAATTCCCATACGGAGTTAAATTGTTGAGACAACACGTATGCCTTTTCACGCATTTCTTTTTCAGCCTGTTGTTGTTGAGTCACCCTAATCCAGCATGCATTAAGAAGCAATGAACCAGCTAAAATCCCCACCAATAATATGATAAATCGGGCTTTTAAACTTATATTAGCCACCTAAACGCCTCCAGCTTTTACCCTATGTTTGATATCAAGAATTATTTTATTAATAGTAACTGTAACATTGGAAAATAAATAACACCATTTAATGTTGATTTAGATTTTATTAAAATTTCCTAATAATTAACCTAAAAAATTTCAACAAAATAATATTTCTAAATGTAAAAGCTGTTTATTTCTACAGTTTCAAGGCAAATTCAGATAAAATTCGCATCATAAAGTAATCATTAATAGTGTGTAAAGTCACTTCCAGTTAATCTTTATTAAAATATTTTAATAAAAAATAAATGGTCTTGGTTGGAATAATTTTGATAGAGTCTATGCATAGGAATAATTTTTTTATACCACTCTTAACGGATAGTAAGGTGTTGGGAGCATGATAAGTTTAGCTAACCATCAGTGGGATGAAGAAACTCCGTAACTTATGGAAGTTAATCTTTATAGGTTTATCTGCTAAAAATTTATTGGGGGTGTATGGGAATAAGATAATTTCAAAATTTCAAAAAATAAATAAAACAACGGAGGAAAAGCGAACTATGGGAAGTTTTATTGAAAGTGTTATGAATAAGAAAATAAAACGAAGAACATTCTTAGAGGCTAGTGCTGCAAGTGCTGCAGCTTTTGCTTTACCTGGCTGTAGCAATAAGCTGACTAAGATGAATAGTGATGTTAAAACAACTAGTAATACTAGCAAGGGTAAATGGATTTCCTCAGCTTGCTGGCATAACTGTGGTGGTCGTTGTGTAAACAAAGCACTCGTTGTAGATGGAGTAGTAGTTCGTCAAAAAACGGACGATACTCACCCTGATAGTCCTGAATATCCACAGTTTAGGGCATGTTTACGAGGACGCTCCCAACAACAGGAAATTTTTGGTGCTAGCCGGATTAAATTTCCAATGAAACGTAAACATTGGAAGCCTGGCGGTGGAGATAAATCTTTACGTGGTCAGGATGAATGGGAACAAATTTCTTGGGATGAGGCTCTTGATTATGTTGCAGCCGAAATAAAGAAGGCAAAGACAAACCATGGCCCTAACTCTATTATTAGCTTCGCACGTACTGGTGAAACAAAAAAAGTATTATATGAATATGGGGGAACAACCACACATTGGGATACTACTTCCTACGGTACCTATAATTTTAGCTGGGAAAATTTAGGACTTAATAAATATGGTTATCAAACAGCAAATGATCGCTTTGACTTAAAAAATTCAGATACTGTTGTTTTAATAGGAGCTAATTCAGCTTGGTCTACTGCAGGTTTTTATTCATATAACTTCTTACAAGCAAAAAAAGCTGGTGCTGAATTTATCTGTGTTGGTCCAAGTTACAATGCCACTGCAGCTATGTTAGATGCAAGATGGATTCCTATTTATTCCGGTACAGATACAGTTTTTCTACTAGCTGTGGCCTATACATTGTTTACTGAGGATGATCCCATAACGAATCCTCTAATTGACTGGGATTGCCTGAATCGCTGCACTCTCGGTTTTGATGCCGATCACATGCCTGAAGGCGCAAAGCTAAATGAAAACTTCAAGGATTATCTTCTTGGAAAATATGATGGTATCCCTAAAACTCCTGAATGGGCAAGTAAAATTTGCGGCGCTCCTATAAATGATATTAAATTCTATGCTAGAAAGATACGGAAAGATAATAAAGTTTCAATGTTTCATGGTTATGCACCCGCAAGATGTAGTGGTGCTGAGGATTTCCCTCATATTTTTGCGACAATTGGTTTTATGACAGGACATATGGGAAAACCAGGACATGCCTGTGGAAACGCTTATAAATACCATTCTAATGCGGGTCCTAGATTAGTAAATGAAGGTAGTTCTCAACTGCCTGAGATTGAGAATCCTGTAGAAGATTGTATTAATGGACCACATTTATGGAAATCCATTATTGATGGAAAGTACCTTCACACAGGTAATAAAGAATGGCTACCTGGTGAATCGAGAAATATTGACATCAGAGTTATCTATACAGAGGACAAATCTGTACTTCAAGGTATTCCTTCTGCGACATATGGCATCGAAGCTCATCGAAAAGTAGACTTTGTGGTAACTCAGGCGTTTAATTTCAATACTCAAGCAAAATATTCCGACATTATTCTGCCTGTTACTACTCAATGGGAAAGACCTGGAACAGTGTTAACGTTTGATAGAGAAGCCGTTCTTGTTTATTCCCAAGTTGTTGAACCACTTTACGAGGCTAAGTCAGACCAATGGATTGCTACTGAATTGGCTAAACGTTTAGGGATTGATCCAAATAAGATCTACCCTTTTGATGAAAAACAACAGTTCTTTAACAAAATTGCTGGATGTACTGTCATATCCGAGGATGGAAAATCTTATAGTCCACTTGTAACCATTACTGCTAAAGATATAGCTGAATGGGGTGTTGAAGGAGAACCTCAAAAAGGGAAAGTCGGATTGCAAGAATTTATTGACCGAGGCATTTATCAAGTGAAAAGACACGAAGGAGATAATTACAGTTATTATGCTTATAAAGACTTTTTAATAGACCCAGAAAATAATCCTTTGTCATCACCAAGTGGTAAATTTGAAATCTATAGTGATTGGAAGGCAGATACTCTTAATAATATAGGTTACAGTAACATGAAATTTAAGCCTTATCCTTCTTATAATGTAGCACCTGAATGTTATCAAGCAACCTTTAGTGATTGGGACAAGCAGATAAAAGGAGATTATCCTTATTTAGTTTCCAACCCTCATTATTTAAGACGTACACATAGTGTTCAGGATAACCTACCTTGGCTTAGAGAGGCTTTTCCTAACCCTGTATTTCTCAATAGGCGAGATGCTGAGAAGAAAGGCATAAAAACAGGGGATACTGTTCTTATTTGGAACTCGCATGGTAAGACTTTGCGTCCAGCCAGTGTGTCAGATACAACTATGCCGGGGATGGTCGAACTGCCTCATGGTGCTTGGTTAGATATGAATGAAAAAAATGGTATCGATATGGCTGGTACAGATAATATCTTATGTGGTCCTTCAACGAGTAATTTAGGTGTTAGTGGATACAACAATGTCATTTGTAATTATAGAAAATATGAAGGAGAATCACTAGCTCCTGACTATTTAAAATCTCAACAAGTGGCAAAATTTAGTTAAGATTGGAGTGTAAAACAGCATGGGAAGATTAGGATTTTACTTTGATTCTACAGCTTGTATTGGCTGCCGTACTTGTCAAATTGCTTGTAAAGATAAAAACCGATTAGATGTTGGTGTCACCTTTCGCAATGTCAAAACTTTTCAGACAGGTTCATATCCAAAACCTTCTGTATTTCACTATTCAGCCTCCTGCAATCATTGTGCCGAAGCAAAGTGTGTCCAGGGCTGTCCAACAGGTGCCATGCACTTTGGTGAAGACGGTACAGTACAGCATGATAAAAATATGTGTATTGGCTGTAAATATTGTGTAATGAATTGTCCTTACAGTGTTCCGAAATATATTGAAGAGAAAAATGTTGTTGGAAAATGCGATTCCTGCAAAGACTTACGTGCTGATGGGAAAAATCCCGCTTGCGTGGATGCTTGTTTAATGCGTTGTCTCGATTTTGGTGATCTAGATGAGTTAAAGAAAAAATATGGTACTGATATGGTAAATGAGATTCCTATTCTACCATCCGCTAATAAAACAAATCCATCTTTATTGATCAAACCAAAGAGTTGCGCTTTGGATCCTAAATTCACGGAAATGGAGGTGTAATGAATGGAGAATTTATCTCTCGTCATATTTTCAATTTTTGTACAAGCAGCAATTGGTATAATAGTTTTTGTTGCTATTGGTAGATTTTTAAATAAAGATGCTGTTTTCAAAAAAGCAATATTTACTGCTGCTGGGCTTAGTATTATAGGGATGCTTACGTCTGTACTTCATCTTGGCCGTCCACTTAATGCTATCAGGGCTCTCAATCAATTTAGCACATCCTGGTTAAGTCGCGAAATCTGGTTTACTTCATTTTTCGTAGGATTAACAGTTCTAGCCCTGATTTTATTGTTAAAAAAACAGCAACAAAAAGGTTTTTACAATATTTTGCTCTATATAGCAGCTATTGTAGGACTTGTTGATGTCTTTTTTATGGCGTCAATCTACAGCCATACTGGAGTTCCTGTTTGGCAGGGTAACTCAATTTATTTTGAATTTTATGCTGCTTCTATTTCTATGGGGGCTATACTATTTCTCGCTTTAAGTGGTAAAGAAGCAGAAAAAATGAAGAGAATCATCGCTTTAACAATAGCTGCTGCTGTCGTTATCCAAGTTGCAGCTGCCGTTCCAAATTTAATTACTTTAGGACTTAGCACTAATGGGGCATTAGTAAAAAGCATGTCAATTTTAGGTGATATGACATTCGTAACTGCAATCAAATGGGGCTTTATTCTTATTGGTGCTGGGTTTGTTTTATGGATGGCTAAAAATGAGGTATCCAAATATGAGTCAAGAATTTTAATAAGTAGTACCATCTTGCTGCTGGTTGGGCAAGGAGTTGGACGCTATCTATTTTATGCATCTATGGTTGTTACCGGAGTAGGAATATCTTAATAAAATACTATCACTATAACGTTTTGAAGGAGATTTAGTTGCTTCTGAATTTAACATTTCTCTCACTATTATAAAAGCTGATAACAAACTTGATTTTATCTACTAACAGAAGCGCCCTCTTTATGAGGAGCGCTTTCTACTTATCATATTATAATATTAGTTTCCAATTGGCTGTCCTCCTTTCCGAAAACTAGATCAGGATGTCGAGAAACCTCCTTTTTATTTCCAAGTGACTAAAATAGTATTATCCTTAATATTCTCACACCCTTGAAGAATATAATCAGTTCTTTCAGCAGTCTCAACCACCTCAGTTGAGGTACAAGTAGTATTAATAATGCTTCCTCTACCAAATTTATCTCTTCGTGTGTCTTGTGTTGACTTTATCCCTTTACCATCATATGCAAGGTCATGAAGTATCGGATCACCTTCTTCTGTAAATCTTACTACCCGTATACTATCTTTTATTCCTGTTTCAACATGATTCAGGAACTCCTTAAATCTCTCTTCATTTTCAATTTTGCCATGCAGATCGATAATATCTTCAGATGCAGGAATATATTCTGAAATAGTATCTTGTTCTAGGTTTTTATTTGTTGAGCTTTCTAAGTTTTGACAACCGGCAATTAAGAACGAAACAAATAAAACAAATAAAACAAATATACTATATACCTTTTTCATCGCTGTTCTTCACCCCTTTTACAATTAGACGCTTCCTTTCTTATCGCTGTTACAAAAGCCCCTAATTACAGAATTTACTATTTCTGCTATCATTTATTTTTCTAAAAAGGCGATAAGATGGCCTAAATGGTTGCATAAAAAACGAACAGGTGATATAGTTTTTTTCATGGCATCTGGTATACCAGATGCCATTTTCTTTTTCCAAGATTAATAGATCTATTAATAATCTCTTAAAAATTTACCTACTATTAATAATAAGGATGATATTTGATGAGTTTCTTAAAAGTAGAGCAACCTACATTATTTAAAGATCATGCTTACACGGAAATTAAAAAAGCAATAATCCAGCATAGAATAGCGCCTGGATCTACTCTATATGAAAGATCGCTTAGTGAAAACCTTGGAATTAGTCGAACCCCATTAAAAAGTGCCTTGCAGCAGCTTGAATTAGAGGGGTGGGTTCAGTCAATTCCAAGAAAAGGTATTTTCGTCAAAACCATTAATAAAAAAGATGCTGCGGAGGTTTTTCAGCTACGAAAGGCCAATGAGACGTTAGTTGTCGAATTACTTATTCCGCTTCTTGATAATGAAATATTAAATAAGATTGAGATGATGGATAAACAATTATCCGACTTAAAGGCAGATCCTTTACAGTTTATCTTCCTTGATACAGCATTCCACTTGTACCTTGCAGAGCTAAGTCAGAATCGTCGACTGTATCAATTAATACACAATCTTATCGATCATTTTAATTGGTATGGAGTCGCTTCATTAAAGTCTGGAAAAAGCATGGATGCTATTTATTATGAACACAGTTTAATTATTGAGGGATTAAAGGCACGGGATATTCAACAAACAAAGGATGCTATTTCGAATCATATTGAAAATACGTTTAACACTATAACATTTAATCTTAAAGAGTAACAAAGTATTTCGGTTTTATGGTTATTTTATGGAAGAAGGTGGGTTGTTCTCTCAAAAAGAGAACTAATGCAAGTATGAAATTCTTAATCATTGTTTTGCAAATTTGTATTTTATATATTTTTTCCTTTATAGGAACTACTATTCACAATGTTTTTCACACGGTCATTCCAGGTAGTATTATTGCCTTAATATTACTGTTCATTTGTTTATGTTTAAAAATAATTCCAGTAAAATTTATCGAACATGGAGCTGGTTTTCTGTTGGGTATATTAACTTTATTTTATATTCCAGCTACCGTTGGAATCATGAATTACCCTTCTTTGCTTTCACCTCACGGCGGATTGCTCATTTTAGTCGTTCTATTAAGTACGGTAATTTCGATTGCAATTTCAGGAAAAGCAAGTCAATTTTTCGAAAAAAAAGAGCATTAAGGAAGGTCGAAAAAGAATGCCCAAACTTTTATACACATTCAGCATGATTTTATTAACCATTATCGCTTATTTCATAGCGACTAAATTATACAAGCGGTATTCTTATTCATTTTTAAATCCTGTTTTAATTGCTGTCATTCTGATCATTATCATTCTCGAGATGCTGCAAATTCCTTATAAAAATTATATGCTAGGCGGTCAGTGGATTAATTCTCTATTAGGTCCAGCAGTTGTCGCACTTGCGTATCCTTTATATAAACAACGTCATTTTTTAATGCATCATTTATTCCCTATATTAGGAGGGGGTTTGATCGGCGCCGTTTCAGGAATGGTAAGTATCGGTTTGCTAGCTAAAATATTCGGGCTTAGTCACCCATTAGTTCTTTCACTTATTCCTAAGTCTCTGACAACTCCAGTTGCTATTGAAGTGACAAAGGGATTAGGAGGAAATGTCTCCATGACGGTTATTAGCGTCATCATCGCAGGTATCTTTGGGGCCATGACAGCTCCTACTATTTTCAAATACACTCGGATTCATAGTCCGATTGGCAGAGGGGTTTCTCTTGGCAGCGCCTCTCATGCAATCGGAACTGCAAAGGCTGCCGAATATAGTGAACTCGCCTTTTCTGTGAGTTCAGTCACGATGACATTATGTGCCATCATCGGCTCCGTTTTAGGTCCCATTATTGCGCAGTTGTTTCATTTTTAATGACGAATTGCAAAATAAGATTATCCAAGTCCAATTTCCGATATTTATATGGAAATTGGATTTTTTTTGCGATAAATCTTATCAATCAGTTAATTATCCCCCTCTTTTGATACTCTTTTCCCCAATTCCTGCCCTATCCGTTTACATAAGTCCCTTCACTTCACAATCAAAAAGGGTAGAAGCACCTTTTCAACGACTTCACCAATAATGTAAACATTATTAAATAACGTTTACAGAAAAAGCATATATTAGTATTGTTTATACATATTAATTATTCTATTTTACGAATAACAAAGAGGGGCTAACAACGATGATTAATAAAACTTCCAACACCTAATACACTACAGTTAGTTATTTTTGCAGCTGATTTAATATCAGTTTCAATACATCGTTCTGTGACATATCATTAGTGAATATCGTTTCTCCATCCACGCCAAGATAATCGTTAGGATTCCACCATGTGCGTAAAGAATCTTCTCCAAATTCCATCTTTTTCGAACTAGAATTATGACGTATAACGGTTTCCTCAAAAGATAAATCAAAATAATAAGGATAGATCCTGTGATTATAAAACTCGATTAGGTTATTCAACATTTCACCATAACGACTTTTATACAAGATTCCTTCTACAATAACAAATTCACATTTATCTCTACCATATTCTGCGATTTGTCGAATCAAATCAATGGCAAGGTTTCCATCTCTATCATGAACCTTCAACATTTCACGACGAACGACATCCTGAGAAACCAAGAGTGTTCCGCGCCCCAAATGAGTTTGAAGACTTTTCGCAGTCGCTGTTTTACCGCTTCTTGAGTTTCCACGTATGATAATTAGCTTAGATTCCATATTCTCTCCTCTTCGTATCCTAATTGCCTTTTATTCGAATTAATTTCATAATTATCAGTCTTGTTTTTAAAACGGAAAAAGGAGTATCCACCTTAAATATCGAAATGAGTAGTTACCACAACAAATCTATGATTGGAAAAAGATTTCCTATGACAAGTATACGACAGGAGAACCTGTTTGACCTGCAACAATTATATAATTTGAACCTACTCAGTGATTTGAAGAAGGTTAAATCTTTAAAGATTTTCAAAAATAAAATTCTGTGAGTCTTTATCTTAAGAATAGATTATGAAATAAATTCAACTGATAGGATATTTTTAAATGAATGGGGATTTATGATGATTAATGAAAATCGTTTATCTAAACAACAGTTCATCCCAATTATATTAGGAGCAAGTATTGGTGTATACAGTACCGCACGTTCTTTTCACGAAGCTTATGGTGTCATTTCAATAAGTATTTGTAGACATTTAACTGGTCAAATCAATCATTCGAAGATAATTGAACCAATCGTTGAAAGCAAGATGGAAGAAGAGGATATATTTCTTCAATGCTTAGAAAAAATTGCAGCTACATTTCCAGATATCCCTAAAATAATTATTGGTAGTGATGAATGG
>JAEWDX010000407.1 GCA_023389895.1 Bacillota bacterium | reverse complement strand
CCTTTGGACGGTTTGCCCACTCGTCTGGAAGGACTTCCGTTGACGCTGCTCTTAACGCATACTTCGTATCTTTACGATTCACTCTTAATGAGCTTGGTATTCCACCTGCCATTGCCATTACTTCTTTATCTAAAAATGGTACACGCAGCTCAATCGAATGAGCCATACTCATTTTGTCCGCCTTTAATAAAATATCGCCAGGCAGCCAAAGCTTCAAGTCAAGATACTGCATTTTTGTTGTATCATCTTTTCTTTTTACTTTGTCAAAAACCTGCTTTGTTATACTTTGTACAGAAGGACCATTCTTATATTCATCCTTCAATACTTTTAATGCATCCTCTTCTTCAAAAACTTTAGCTTGTCCAATAAATTTTTCTTCAACCTTTTGTCCGCCTTTTACTAAAAATGTCGTCATTTTATTTTGTGGAAGGGCGTTTGCTAATTTCGAAAGTGAGCGGCGAATGAAAAATGGAATCTTTTCGTATTTTTCTAGTTTTTCCGATTTTTGATACCATACATAACCACCGAAAATTTCATCCGCCCCTTCACCTGAAAGCACGACCGTTACATGCTCACTTGCGAGCTTTGATAGGAAGTATAACGGTACAGAAGAAAGATTCGATTGCGGTTCATCCATATGGTATTGAATGGCTGGCAAGGTTTCAAAGCATTCATCGGCATTCATAAGCTTTTTATAATTTTCGATTGTTAATATTTCCGATAATTCTTCTGCTAAATTCGTTTCGTTAAAAATTCCTTCATAATCTTTAAAGCCAATCGAGAAGGTTTTATTTGGTTTCAGTAATGCTGTTACATAACTAGAATCAACACCGCCTGATAGGAAAGATCCTACTTTAACATCACTGATTTTATGATAGGCAACAGATTCTTTCATCGCCTCGTTAATTTCATTCACATAATGCTCTAAGCTATTTTCCTTTTCATTAAACTGAACATCCCAATAACGTTTCATTTCTAAATTTCCGTTTTGATAAATCATATAATGTCCAGGCTTAAGCTTAAATACGCCTTTAAAGAACGTTTCATCAAGAACTGAATATTGGAACGTTAAATAAGGCTTCAACGCATCCTTGTTTAACTCTTTTTTAAAAGCAGGCTGCTTCAAGAAAGATTTGATTTCGGAACCGAAGATAAGTGACTGATCTGTTGTGTTTTGTGTATAGTAGAGGGGCTTAATGCCAAAGAAGTCCCTAGCAAGAAACATTCTTTCTCTTTTCGTATCCCAAATGGCAAAAGCAAACATCCCTCTAAGCTTTTGTAAAATATCAACACCGTACTCCTCATAGCCATGCAGCAATACTTCACTGTCTGTTTCCGTTGCAAACGTATGACCTTTTTCTAGTAGATCAGCTCTTAAATGCTGATAGTTATAGATTTCACCATTGAAAACTAACACTAAGCTTTTATCCTCATTAAACATTGGCTGACCAGATTCTTCTTTTAAATCAATGATGCTTAGACGTCTAAATCCCAAGGCAACATTGTCATCCGTATAGTGTTTCCCACTATCAGGGCCGCGATGGATAATGGCATCCATCATATCATTAATTGTTTTCACTTTATCTATTTCTTGACTAGGATGAGCAAAACCAACAAAACCGCACATTTTATTTATCACCTTTATTGTAAGTTTGATTTCTTATTGCTAATTAGATTACTTTACATAATGAAGCCCGCTCTTGAAACTGCTTTAACATGTTTTTTAACTTTTCGTAATATCATAGTCGATTCCTACACTAGTCCTCGATGAATCGATCTTATTCCTCCATTAAATGGGTCGTTATCAGGTCTTTTTCTTCATGCCCTACAACACGGGTGCGAAGGGGCAGGAATAATTTTTCCTTGGAGATGTTTGTCTTTAGTTTTTCAAGCTGATGCAGGGCAATTTCTGCACCGTAATCCATTCCTTGGCAGCCAGCTAGTAATACTAAATCTCCTGCCGTTGCTTCCCCAAGTGCTTTAGCAATTGCCTCTGGAAGCTCCTCAACTAAGTTTACCTTGATCTTTGCGTTTGCCATTACTTCTTCGAATACTTGCTGCTCCTCATCGGAAACAGTATCCTTTTCCGTTACATGGGAGACGCTCTTCGTTGCGGTAATTTCATTAATGCCTAATTTTTCTGCCCAGCTAACAATTGTTTCCGCATTTTCTCGGTTTACTGTTGGTCCCCGATTTCCTCTAATTGCATAGACTATATGGAGCTTCTTATAGGTCATATATTTCAATGTTCCTAAAGTCACATTAATGTTACCAGCATTGGCGAAATGGTCATCAATTATTTTCATATCATCTTCAAAAATAAATTCGAATCGTCTTTCGACACCTGCGAAATTTCGCAATGTTTCTTGAATCGTCGAAACAGAAACACCACAAAGAAGGGAAATCGTAATGGCCACCATTGAATTATACACGGAATGGAGACCAGGAACAGATAATTCGATATCAAATTCCCCTGGAATATATTCGGTATCGTTTACTTTAAAGCCCTTTACGATCTCAACTGTAAATTTCCCTCTACCAGTTGTTAAATCTAGATTTTTACAATGAATATGACCATCCTTATTATTGACGCCAAATGTGATTACTTGAGCTTTCGTTTTGTTTACAAGAGAAGCGGAGTAAGAATCATCTAAATTGAGAACAGCAAAGCTTTTCTCACTGGCATTGCGAATTAAGCTTGATTTCACTTCGAAATATCTCTCGAAAGAGCCATGGGAGTCAATATGCTCACGACTAATATTATTAAGTGTGACAATATCATATTCAACATCTTCCACACGATTCATTTCTAACGCTTGTGAAGAGACCTCCATCGTGACATGAGATACCCCACATTCAACCATTTGATTTAAATATGATTGTAAATCTAATGATTCAGGGGTTGTTAATTCAGCAGGAATCGAAACATCGTCGATTTTAATCGAAACGGTCCCAATTAAACCTGTTTTTAGCCCTTCTTTTTCAAGAATGGCATTTGTCATATATGACGTAGTCGTTTTCCCATTTGTTGCAGTAATGCCGATCATTTTCATTTTTTTGGCTGGATAATCATAAAAAGCCGCTCCTAAATTCGCAAGTGCTAGGCGCCCATCCTTTACAAGATATTGAGGAATCGCATAATCCTTGTTAAATTCCTCTACAACTGCTGCTACTGCACCGTTCGCAATGGCTTGTGGTAAATATTTATGGCCATCTGTTTTAAGTCCGCGTACACAGATGAATAAATCACCAGGCATTACTTTCTTGGAATGATAAGAAATTCCACGGATAGTTAATTCCTGTTGGTGAATCGTATTTAATACTTCAATCGACTGAAGGAGATCAGCTAGCTTCATGAATTTTTTACCTCTTTTCTGCGGTTACATCATTATTTTTTAAAATACTTACGAACGATTTTTTTGAAAAAGATAAAGCCTGGCTTCGGGTCTTTCCAATCCCAAATCGCATAAGCTTTTTTCTTAAACATCGATAAAAAGATTTGTTTTCTCGTTAATTGGCCTGTGCGAATATAGCCGCGAATCGCTAATAGATCTTCATAAGCATACCAAAAAACAATGCCTTTATCTTCTTTGACGGCTTTCGGTTCAAGCGGAGAACCTATTAATTCACGATAAGTAATATACGGAAAATTGAGGCCCACTTTATTCAGCATCGTATTAAAGTTCGTTATTCTCGCATTAATTTCAATTAAATAGAATTCCCCTGTTTCTGCATCCTTTTTAAATTCTATTTCACCAAAGCCTTTGTAGCCAATCTCCTCTAGAAACTTCGCACCTATTTCATACAATTCAGGAACATATCTTTGTTCCGTATATACAGATGCTCCAAAATTAATCGGAAACTGACGATGCTTCTGGGCAGTCGTCCAATGTGTCACTTTCGAATCCTGATTTAAATATGCATCAAATGTGTACATATGATCATCAAAACCAGGGATAATTCTTTGAACAATGACTTCCAGACCTTTACTCTCTGCTTTTTGCAAAGCCTCCTTCAATTCCTCTTCATTATGCACCTTAAACAGCTTTTTTCTAAAAGTTGCTACAAATGTTGGAGAATCTGTTGGCTTAACAATGCACGGATAGTGAAGGTTTTTCTCCACTTTCTCGAAAAAATTCTCTTCATTTAGTCTAACCGTTTCTGGAACAGCCATTCCCTTTTCAACAGCAAGCTGATGCAGCTTTTCCTTATTCATTACGGTCGTAGCTAAGCCTTTCTCTGTTTGCGCAAAAAGATAAAACCCCTTCAATTCATCAATATATTCATCAATTATCTCTACATATGCGTCATGACATGGAATAAGAACTGGAGTCGCGCTTTGCTTCTTCGCATACTCGATTAGAAACTGAACAAAGCCTTTTGGATCTTTTTTATAATAAGGAGCTATTAATCTCTCAGAGCAGTATTTTGACTCCGCGCCATATCGATCATTTTCATCATAATCGACAGCAACCGTATGTACTCCATTCACTCCTAAACAACGAATCGTACTTAAACCAATATAATAGTTACAACCTAAAATAACTGCTTTATTATCCAAACCTTCTCAACTCCAAATGAAATTCTTCAATACATAAATATTGACACAGATATGCGCAACCATTCAAGATATAATACATATTTTAAGCGAAAAGAACTCGGAATCCTTTGGATCGATAAGTGGATTATTGCCAATCCCTATTTATTAAGAAAAAGGCCTCTAATTTCATCGAAGACGATACTGCAATCGTTCCGATATAATTAGAAGCCTTTGAAGCCTTTTCTATCAAATTCTTTATAAAAAAGAAAACCCCTGTTTAATACAGAGATCATCTTTTTAAAGTAGCAGTCTGTTTTCAACTAAAGCTTAAACTTTTCACTAATTATCAATTTACTAGGTAAGCTGTCATTTTTTCTTACGCGACTAACACATAAAATACATATCTGCTCATGCCCTCAGCCAAAAATAGAGCGGCTAAAGCGACATATCCGAAAGTTAGAGGTACTTTGTTATTTTTTGAAATGGCCAAAAATCCTAGCACTCCGACTCCAATTACTTCAATGATCCAACGAAGTGCGACCATTCCAGAGTATTGTTCTAAAGTATATAGAGCATTTGATCCACTGATCATATTTACCTCTGGCATTGATGTAGAAAATAGGGAAACACCTATTAGTTGAATCGCAATTCCAATGATTGAGATAATGAAAGCATATTTGACGATGCTTTGTGCTGCTTCACTTTGCTTTTCACGTAACTTCGGTATGATGAAACTAGCAGCTAATACAGGGCCTAACACAATTGCTGTTCCCAAAAATGATGTATAGGTGTTTATAGAATTATAGCCACTTACAAGTGTGTTAGCATAAAGTGCACCCATACAATAAATATCGATGAATCCAATTATAGCCGAAACAAGCAATAGCCAATAATTTACTTTTTTCTGTACAAAAGCTAATCCTGTCGTTACACATGCTGCTCCGATAAAGATCCCAGTAACAAGGATCTCACGACTCTGCCAAGAAGAACCTAAATTATTAATTGCATTAAAAGCATTGCTTGGCGCTCCTAAATGTGTAAAGGAAGAAGCTAATCCTACAATGGATAAACTAACGATAGCAATCAAAGGTGTTTTCATTACACGAAAAACTTCTTCTTCTCCATCTTTAGAAAGCTTCTTATAGAAAAGCCATAACATAAACATTCCGCCAATAGAAGCCTGTAAACAAACTGTAAAGATTAATAACGGCCATTCATGCATCTTAATCACTCCTTAAAATTAGATCGACGCATCCTTATGAGGATTAATAACAATATTTGGTTTTGTAATAGTAGAACTAGGAATTCCTTTAATATCTGCAGTATTTCCGTATTTTTTACGCAGCTCATCAATTGGTCCAAAATCAATTGCACGCATAATACACGCTGCAACACAAGCGGGCTTTTCACCATTTTCACGGATGTCAAAGCATGTATCACATTTTGTCATTTTCCCTAGTTCCTCATTAAACTGAGGGGCACCGTATGGACAATTCCACTCGCAATATCTACAGCCAATACATTTATCATGGTCAACTACAACGACGCCATCTTCTTCACGCTTATGCATTGCCTGAGTTGGACAACCTTTAACACAGCCTGGCTCATCGCAATGGTTACATGAAAGTGAAATATTATAGGCTTGAACATTATTAATCCATGCTCCATCTTTATCCTGTATAAAATCACCAGACTCTTTTGAATATATTCTTCGAAAGTTAATACCAACGGGATTATCATTCTTATCTTTACAAGCTACAACACATGCATTGCATCCGTTACAACGAGCCTGATCAATATAAAACCCTAATTGTGTCATTTTTCATCCTCCTCCTTTATGCCTTCTCAACTTGTGCTAAATTCGTATGCTGAGGGTTACAATGGAATGGTGATGCCTCTAGACCTGTGAGAACGTTAATGACACCTCTTTCGTCTACACCTTTATCATTTGGTGTGTGCCAACCTCCTTGCGGCATACAAATAACGCCAGGCATTACTCTGCTTGTCACTTTTGCAGGAATAATGGTCGTTCCTCGATCATTGAATACCTTTACCTTGTCGCCTTCGTTAATTTTTCTTTTCTTAGCGTCAATCGGGTTGATCCAGAGTTCTTGTGTTTGTACCTCTTCCATCCAATCGCTCGTTTCCCATGTTGAGTGACAGCGTCTTTTCACATGCCAGCCAAACACTTGTAATGGAAACTTGTCAGTTGCGCTACTTTCTGGGCCTTCTGCAACTGCCACATGCTTCGGAATAGCAGGAATCGTTTCTTGTTTATCCATATCCCATAGCTGTTTAGAAAATAATTCGATTTTTCCTGATGGTGTATCAAATGGATTGTTTTCAAAATCTTCTATTTGTTCTTTGAAATTGACAACGTTATTGTCTTTATATTTATAAACACCATTCTTCTGCATTTCTTCATAGGACGGGAAGTCTGGATCCTTTGTTTTCGACTCCTCGATCATCCATTTTACCCATTCATCTTGCGTTCTGCCTTCAGTGAATTCTTGTTCTATTCCTAATTCTTTTGCAAGCATAGCCATCCATTCAAATTCAGTCTTCGAACCATATAAAGGCTCAACAATTTTCTGAGAAAGGTAAATTTGCTGACCAAAGCTCCATGGTGGAACGAAATCATTTTGCTCAAAGAATGTACAAGTTGGTAAAATAATATCTGAATACTTTACAGATGGTGTCATATAAATATCTGATGTGACGATGAACTCACATAATGACTCATCCTCAAGAATTTTGATCGTTTCATTAATATCACTATGCTGGTTAACTAAACAGTTCCCCGCCATATTGAAAATCATTTTGATGTTCGATGGCAATTTTTGTCCCTCTTCTAAACCTTTAGCGCCATCTTCTGCACCCATTTCAGTACCTCGTACAACCGCATCCGTATATTTGAACACAGGAATTGAAATACCTGTTGGATTATCTGGGATTGGAAAATCTTGATATTTGATTAGCTTACCGCTAGGGAAGTTTGGTCCTGCCCAGCCACCACTGATACCAATATTTCCAGTTAATGCTGCGATCATAGAACCGCCTCGTGACATCTGCTCACCATTCATATGACGATTAATACCGTTTCCTTGAACCCAAGCCATCGGTTTCGTTGTCGCCACTTCACGTGCAAGCTGGATGATGCGATTCGCAGGGAGTCCTGTAATCTTTGCTGCCCACTCTGGTGTTTTTGGCACTCCATCTGTCTTACCCAATACATAACTACGGTAAGATTCACCAGCTGGAACATCTTCTGGCATATGCTCCTCATCATGACCGACACAAAAATTATTTAAAAAGTCTTGATCGTGGAGATTTTCTGTAAACATGACATACGCCATTGCAGCTATAAGCGCATTATCTGTTGTCGGCTTAACAGGGAACCAATCATCTGCTAAAGCCACATTTGTATCCGTTTTCCGCGGATCAATTGTATAAATTTTTGCCCCTTTTGCTTTCGCCATTCGAAGGTACATATTAAAATGACCAATGATTGTTTCAGCAGGGTTCATACCGTGTAAGATGATTAGCTTTGAATCTAATAGTGGGCGACAACTGTTACCTGCTGAGCTTACACCAAACGTAAATGGTGTCGCAGCAGCGTGCTGTCCAGAGCTATAATTTGAATAGCGTCCTAAAAATCCGCCATCACATGCTAGTAGTCTTTGAATAACTGTATCACCACTACCTATTGTGCCCGTTTGCCCTGTTGCATAAAGGCTAAAACGAGAAGCTGGACCATATTTTTCTTTAATTCGATTATTTTCTTTAGCAATAATTTTTATTGCTTCTTCCCAAGAAATTTCCTCAAATTTTCCTTCTCCACGTTTTCCAACGCGCTTTAACGGTTTTTTAATCCGATGTGGCGAATAAACATGTTTACGATAACCACGACCACGTACACAAGCACGAATTTGCGGGAACTGTTCATTGTCCGCATTCTCATCTTTTTCGTCATTATCTGTAGAAATACGAACGATTTGTCCATCTCTAACATGCGCTCTAATTAGGCATTTTCCGCCACAATTCAGCGTACTACAAGTTGGAACAATAATCTCTTCAACAGCAGCCTCTGTTGTCTCAGCATATGCTTTCGGAATAAGATTTTTTGAACTAACAGTACCTCCCACTATTACTGGAGCTGTAACTGCACCTGACCACTTTAAAAAAGTACGACGCTTCATTGCTTTATTTGTAATTTGCTTAAAAAGGTTATCACTCATTTTCTAAGACCTCCTTTAAGTCTTTCATATATTCATATTCTTCTACAATAAAATTTAATAAAAGCTTGGCGCTTCCTCGATATAGAGAGCTAGTCGTAGAAGAAATAATATCAGTAGTAAAGGGACGAACCCATTGCATTAAATGATTACTTAGCAGCCAATATTGATGAATAATGCCATTTGCAAAATCATTCTCATTTCTTGCTTCAAATGCGTTCCCAGTATAGTTAATTAAATAAGACATAAATTCTAATTGAACTGAAATATGATCTTCTGGATCTAAGTTTTCATCTTTATACTGTAATCCAAATTGATGTAACTTTTCTCTTAATTGAAATACATTATCACCAAACAATGATTGATCTTTTGTAACATAGACAGATTCCCAAGGTGGTGCAGGAATATTTCCAGCTTCATTAAATATATTGAATGTTGCCAAATATACTTCCCTCTCCCGCTGTTGAATGGAATGAAGATCATTTCTTTTTAAATCCGTAAAAAAATCTTGTAAATCTTTGTTACCTTCCGTTAATACCTCTATGAACTCGGGTGAGAAATTCTCTTTCCAGAGTTGTAAAGTTTCTGTTGCTAAAGGCTTATCAAATACAATTTTTAAAAATGAATAGAGCGTTTCTCTGTCTTTACTATTTAAAGAAATT
Source organism: Bacillota bacterium (assembly GCA_023389895.1). Lineage (GTDB taxonomy): Bacteria > Bacillota > Bacilli > Bacillales > Cytobacillaceae > Cytobacillus. The sequence goes on along the minus strand of JAEWDX010000407.1, from coordinate 8,478 downwards.
TCCTTATCCATCACCATCTCCATAGTTGATGCCTCCCTTCCAAGTTGGTCTTAACATTCATATTTACTATTATTATTCATACCACTAACTGTTTTTATTAGATTCTACTTATCTTCATGAATAAAATAGCAAAATTTAAAAGGAGAAACTCTATTTTTGTGAACATTTTCACAAAAACAATTGTTTTACAACACCATTCGTAATTCGACAGCTTCCCTTACGAACCTCCTTTCAATATCAATTTTAGATCATGAGATAGAACAACAGGAGTGTGGATTCATACATTCTTCTATAGCTGTATGTGTGATCCTTTAACAGCTATTTCGACAAGTTCATGGGGATATGTGACTGATCATTGAAGAATTAGATTCATTCCTATCTAATTTCAATTATGAATAGTCAACCATTTTCAATTATGGAGCAAAAAAGGGCAGCTTATCTTTTAGTAGCTAAATTATATATTGATAAAAGAAAGCAATCTGACAGCAATCGTTAAGTTCATTAGCTCATTTGAATCATTTAGCTGACATCCAGTAATTTCCTCGATCTTCTTTAAACGCTTCCTTAATGTATTCGGATGAACATGGAGCGCGTCAGACACTTCATTAATTATTCCATTGTATTGAAAAAAGACTTGTAATGTTTTAATGTATTCTGTTTCATGTTCCCGATCGGACTTTATTAAGTCAGATAGGTAATCCAGACTAAAATCTGAAAGAAGTTCGCCATGAACATGACTAAGCAGACTGAGTATTCCTAAATCATTAATATGGAATATATTCCTTTTCTCAAACCAATCTCGGCCAAATTGTAAAGCAATTTTTGCTTCTTGATAGCTCTTATTAAGATCTGTAGTATCTTGATACCATTTCCCAATGCCAAAAATAAACTCATAGTCTGGCCATTTTCTAGAAAGCACTCCTTCTAATTGACTCATTATTTGTTTAACATCATTTTTTCTTGCAAAACTCGCCTTTACTTCTTCATCTTCAATTAAAAGAATAATTTGATCTTGAAATGGAAAAACAATTGTCTTTTCCTTAATATTAGCTTCGTCAGATTCCAAAAATTGGTTTATTTCATCAAACCAATTCATATTTACCATCAATTCATTAGGCAATTCAATGTTCAAAATAATTAAATGATGGGGCTTTTCTAAGTTCCAACCCCACGTCTTCCCCTGCTTTACCATCATCCTTTTTGATTCAAACTTATGATAAAGCAAATCATAAATAAAATGCTCTTTAAATCGTTCCTGTTGTTCTTGAAGAACCTCCTCCGTTTGCAATGAGATGGCAGTCAACCCGACTAATTTATCAATGATTTTTCTTTGCCAACTCATTAGATCCGACGAAACCACTAGTGCATGGTTCTTCGAGTCAGTAATATTCACATAGTAAAGATCAAATGAATCGCTTGTCTCTTTTGTTTCGAGTATGTTATCTGCTAAAAGTACATCAGAGCTTAAATAATTGCCCGTCTCAATTATTCTACGATTGGCATTTAACCATCGAGTCGCCTCCCGTATCTCCTCTTTTTCCCCAGTTTGCCATAAGAGTTGTTTTTCTTCATTTAAATAAAGAAACGGTGTATCTAATGCTTCTGCCCACTTCGAAGCTAATTTTGTAAATCCTTCTTTTTTAAAACCAGCAAGTTCCATGCTTACTTGACTATAGGAAGAAATAGGTTCATCTCTTTGAAAAAAGATTTGTACTAATGAACGATTTTCTACTCGAATACATGGCAGCCCACATTTCTGAAAGAATAAAAGAATTTCTTCATCGATGGGTATCCGATTCTGAAAACAAAAAACGATGCAAACAAGATTTGGATCTTGAATTAATTGTTTAGCCGTTTCCCCTTCATTCAATCTTTTACATTCAACTTCCGTTTCAATGATTAGCAATGTTTTTTCTTCCAACCATTGACATTGAATATGCTGATTAACTGTATCATAATAAAGTGGCTTCTTCGGTAAAGAATTTAAAATGGTCAATTGATGCAATGGAAAATAGGGTAATAAATCTTGAATTGATTTATTCATAATTACATCATCCTTCTCTTAAAAAAATCTGGCCTCTTTCCGGTTCATCAACAAGGAGGGAAGGGTTCGTATAGGTGGCAAAAGGAGTACCCGTATTATTATGTGCGTACTGTTCGAACTTATTTGTTTTTACTTTTACTATTTTAAGAGCGCCAGTAGGGCAGCTTTCCACACAGATTGGCTTTAATCCTTGGTCAATCCGTTCTACACAAAAATTGCACTTATCCGCTTTGTTTGTTTTCGGATTTATTTTAGGAGCATGAAATGGGCAGGCATTCACACATCTTTCACAGGCTCTACAGTTACTAGGGTTATGGATAACCATTCCGTCTTGACGTTTGTAAAAATTATTCTCTGGACAAATAAAGACACAAACTGGATTCCTGCAATGATTGCAAGAAATGGATAAATAAATAGAAGATGTAGAACATTTTGATTCAAAAGAGAGCAATTTCCTCCGATGTACTCCGTTGAGGTTGTTATATTCGTTGCAGGCCATCTCACAACTTTTACACTTAATACATTTATTAAGGTCTAGGGAAAAAGCCATCTGTTCCATCATAGAAATCCTCCTTTTACTTAAAATGATGATAATACTTTATAGATATTATTTATCATTTATAATATTATAAGATTTTTAATCAAGATCAAACGACAGCCTTATGAATTTTTGTCGAATATATTGTGAACAATATACTAAATAACAAAAACAGGTAAAATGGGGGGGATATACAAATGATTAAGCTTGAATCGAATCAGTTTAAACATGCTTGTCCAAGAAACTGCTATAGTGCATGTACGATGATTTCCACTGTAGAAAACGAACGTATCGTTCATTTAAATGGAGATACGACTCACCCATACACAAAAGGAAAATTATGTGCAAAGGGGTATTCCTATATTGAAAGAAATTATCACCCTGACCGATTAAAATTTCCTTACTATCAAAAGGTGAAAGGATCAGGTAAATTCAAACAGATTACTTGGGAAATGGCTTATTCGCTATTAACTAATGAATTAATGAATATATATAAACGACATCATAGCTTCCTACCCACAGCTTTATACAAATATTCAGGAAATGAAGGTGTCCAGCATTTTGTTGCAGAACAGTTTTTTTCTAGCATCGGCAAAACAACTAGAATCGTCGGAGCACCTTGTTCATCGGCAGGTAAAGACGCAATAAATTATGACATAGGTGCTTTTAAAGTGTCTGATCCCTCACAAATAAAAGAGGCCAAACTCATCATTATTTGGGGAGGAAATCCTGCTGCAACAAACATTCACTTGATTCCTATTCTTTTAGAAGCAAAGAGAAGAGGAACAAAAATAGTTGTCATAGACCCTTTATATACACAAACAGCTGAGCTTTCAGACTTATATATTCAAATTCGTCCAAGTACTGATGGTGCATTCGCCAACATTCTGCTGAAAGAGCTATTTGATTCTAATGCCTTAGACCAGCAATTTATCGAAGAACATTCTTTTGGCTTTAAAGAATTTATCGAACAGATTAAGGAAATCGAAATCCAAGAATACTTGAGAATTTGTGACGTACCTGAGGAAGCAAAAAAAATATTGTTGACTTGGTTGAAAGAAGCTGATGCTGTTACGCAAATTATTGGGATCGGAATACAACGGCATTCGAATGGAGGACAAAACATTCGTGCCATTCTAGCTCTAGGAGCAGCTCATGGGGATATTGGGAAAAAAGGCGGTGGTGTTTTTTTCACCAGTGGAGAAACAAAAGTATTTTCAAATCAACTATCTTCTAATACTGGGCAACTAGACGTTAACAATCGTCTCATTGACATGAATGATTGGATTGAGCAAGGTCTGGCACTAGCAAAACAACCACCTATAGAAATGATGTGGATTTCATGTAGAAACCCGTTAACTCAAGAGCCACATCCTCAATTAAATCGCAGCCACCTGGAAAATATTCCTTTTATCGTAACTGTTGAGCAATTTATGACACCTACAGCCGAAATGTCAAATCTGATTTTGCCAACAACAACCCACTTTGAAGAAACAGATATTGTCACAAGCTATTGGCATAAAGAAATTGCTTTAAATGAAAAGGCTACTACTCCTTATTACGAAAGTCGAAGTGAATGGAACATTATGAAGGAGCTTGCTGTAAGGCTTAATGAAATTGAGCCTAATCTCTGTTCCTTTCCCATCCATTCGACAGAGGAAGAATATCTTAATTCTCAATTTAACGATAAGGTATTTGAACTATATGGTATAAGGACAATTTCGGATTTGAGAAAAAAAGAGTTTACTGGATCAACCCATTCAAAAGTTGCATGGGAAGACAAACAATTTCCTACTGGAACGGGGAAATATCAATTTTACTCTCCAGAAGCGGAGCAAAATGGTTTTCCCCCTATGCCACTCTTTGTGAAAGGGAAATCAACGACAGTAGATTATCCTTTTTGGTTGATTACCCCTCATCATCCGTATGCTCTTAACTCACAATTTCAGTTTTTGAATTTAGACGAAGTGCAAGAAGCCCATGTGGAAATTCATCCAAAGGTTGCGAAGGAGCTAGGAATTTTTGATGGAGAAGTAGTCAAGGTTTTCAATGATCAAGCAGCGATAGAAATCAAATCGGTTTATAGTACCCAAGTTCCGAAGGATATTCTCATGATTTATCAAGGGTGGTACCCTGATTCACAAGTTAATGTTAACGATTTAATTCCAGTTTTAAAAACAGACATGGGAAATAAAATTTCTGGAGCAAAGGGAATTGCTTATTATGATGCATTCGTAAATATATCAAAACTACATTGCACTTTCTAATAGAAGGAAGTTTTTAAAAAAAGAGTTGGCTCTATATATAGAATCAACTCTTTTCTTATCGTCTTATTAATAGTAGCCTAAGTTTTTTTTACGTTCACACACAAAACAAAGGTTATCTGTTTCTTTCCAACTTAAAGATTTTCTTGCACACGCCCGGCAGACGAATGAATGAAACCTTTGTTCAATCACATTTTTCAGATGGACGTATTCACGAACATTGATAGCCTTCTCAGGGCATACATCCTGACAAAGCATGCAACCATTGCACTTCGACAAGTCCATTATCATTGTTTCCTCTTGAATTTTGAAAACATCCTCTGGACAGAGCTTAAAACAGATTTCACATAAATTGCATTTCTCTCTATCCATATCGACATCATAGAAGTCCCACTCAGGAAACGCTTTATTTAGAGAAAAGACTTTATGATTAAATCTCCATTTCGCTGGTGTAAACGAGGACATTGCCAAATCTTTGCTTTCCTTAGCAAGATGACGAAATAAATCTCTTCTTGTATATTCTGCCGAGGACTTCTCTGGTTTCTCTTTTACTATTTTAAATGGCTCTAAATCCATTACCTGCAAATACTGATTGGCACTTTCTAGCTGCTGTGTCCAAACCCCATTTAATTCACCATCAACGGCCAATTTTACTACGCCTTGTTTGTAATAGTACAATAGCTCCGTTCTTGATGGTGCAATTTCATCATTATATATAAGTGTATCATGAATAACCTCACGTTTCGGGACATTCCCTTCTATCGCATGAACGACGCACTCAGTGATGCATTTTGTACATAAAGTACACTTGTCCTCGTCAATAACGGGTTTGCCATTGTCAAAAGTAATCGCCTCATCTTCACAAATATCTAGACACTTTTCACATCTGCTGAAAGGGCTAATTTTTCGTAAACATGTTTCGTTAATCTCTATCGTTTCGGCTAGGCTTTCCATCCATTGAGTAAACAACGACATAAGCAATCAAACTCCCAAAAAGAAAAATTGTATACTATTATTTTAGCAAAGGTAATGCTGAATGCATGTTTGAAATTTTGTCGATATCAGCACGATAGAGAACAATTTAATTGGGTTCACTTCAAAATGGTTCCATTTCCGATGTCCTCCATCTACAAGTTATTGAGATATAAATAATCCTGCTGCTATCTTCAAATTAATTTATTATTAGAAAGGTAACAAAAAACAAACTGCTTTGCTACAAACTTAACAAAGCAGTTTTTCTTACAATTCAATCCTATAATTTAAATGTTCGAACCGTTCCTTGTAGCTTTTCTGCCATTTTTGCTAATTCTTCCGACACTGATGCAATTTCCTCCATCGAAGCATTCTGCTCAATGACAACAGCCGCAATGTTTTGAGAGTAATCAGCTGATTCCTCTGCAATTTTTGTCGTATCATCAATTAGCTCTACGACTGAATCAGCTGCAGTTGATATTTCATGAGCAGTCGTTGAAACTTCATTAATATGTTTCGTTACACTGCTTACCTCTTCGAAAATCTGCTGGAACGATTTACCGGCATGATTAACGAGCTGAATGCCTTCCTCAACCGAAAGTCTTCCGTCATTCATTGCATTGACGGATTGCTTAATATCCTCTTGAATCCCGATGATTAATTGACTAACTTGATTAGCCGCTTCTCTTGATTGTTCGGCTAATTTACGTACTTCATCAGCAACAACAGCAAAGCCCTTCCCATGCTCGCCAGCTCTTGCCGCTTCAATCGCAGCATTTAAGGCAAGCAAATTTGTTTGATCAGACACACTTGTAATTAATGTGACAATTTTGCCGATCTCATTCGATTTTTCGCCTAGCGCATTCATCATACTTCCCGTTAACTCTGATTGGTCTTGAATTTTTGACATTTGATTAATTGTCTTCTGAATCACTTCATTCCCATTCTCCGCTACGGAAGAGGTTTGTTGTGACATCTCACTTACACTTTCAACATGCTCAGCAATTTGCATAATATCATTTGAGATAGTAGAGAAGGATTGATCAGCTTCTACTGTTTTCACCTTTTGATCATCTGCTCCATTAGCCAGCTGCTGGATCGAGCCTGCGACCTGTTCAACAGATCTACTCATTTCTTCACTGCTAGCTGATAATTCCTCTGATGTTGCTGCTACTTGCAAAGACGTATTTGATATTTCATGAATCATCCCTTTTAAGTTATTTGTCATTTGATTTATGTATTCTGATAATTGACCAATTTCATCTTTATTTTTAACCACTATATGATCTGTGCTTAAATCACCATTTGCTACTTGTTCAACTTTAGATGTTATTAGCTTAACCGGTTTAGAAAGATGACCTGAGAACCATATGATAATGCCGCTCCCGATTACAAGAGCACATACAAGAACAATTAACTGAATGAACAATAAATGATTGGCTTCACTATTGAAATCCATTAAATAGGAGCCTGCTACAATGACCCAGCCCCAATTCGGATCAAGCTCAGAATAACTTACCTTTGGCTCTAAGCGATTCGTCTCCCCTGGAACGGCGAAATCAAAGACAATAGAGCCTCCGCCTTTTTCCGCTAATTTAATCAGCTCCTGCGTCGAATACATTCCGCTTGGTGTTTGCGAATCAAATAAGTCCTCACCTTCACGATTAGGGTGTGCTACAGCCATCCCTTGCTTGTCCAAAACAAAAAAATAACCATATTGCCCCATATTTACATCTGTATTAATCGTTCTTGTTCCATCAGTTTGCTTTTTCCCTAGTAATTTTTCCTTCACTTGTTCTTGAGCATCTTCAAGTGAAAGATTTCCTTTCTCAACCTCGGCATTTAAAACATCGATCATTTGAATTGCCATTTTCACATTATTCTTTAGCCCTGTTGAGCCAAGTTCATCTAAACTTTCTTTCGCTGAATTGTAGCTTACTCCTCCAACAATAAGAATTGGAAGGGTCAACAAAATTGCCGTAATCGAGATTAATTTTGTTCTAATACTTAGTTTCATGATTCTCCTCCTCGTTATTACAAATGCATTATTGGAAAATAAATCAAAAAAATCCTCTTTTCTTCGATCTTATTATAGTACAAAAATATCAAGAAAATAGTGTTTTAAAGAATCTTTTATGTTTTTGCAATGTAAACCCTTTCAATTTTATTCGATTGCAATGCTCTGTTTTTTATAATGTATTTAAGGGTAAGAGCATTCGTCTATTGTTTAGTAAAGCCGGAGCCCAGCATTAGCAAAACGAGCTTGGTCCGCAAAATTCGAATTAAAAATAAAACCGAGGTGAATGGAAAGTGATTTTTACAATTATTAAAAAGAACTCCTATCAAGACTCTATTAACTTAATGTTATTAACGAATGCAATCTCTGCGACAGAAGGTGTGAACAAAGCCCAAATTATGATGGGTACACCAGCGAATAAAGATATTTATAAAGCAGCTGGACTATACACAGATGAGTTAGAAGCAGCAGAATCCAATGATATGGCTATCGTAATTGATACAGATGATGAGAACAAAGTGAATGAAGTGCTTGAAAAAGTTGATGAATATTTACAGAATCAAGCGATTAGCAATAAAGATCAAGAGTATGAAACAGTCCGTACTTGGGATCGTGCTAAGAAGGCGTTACCAAATGCCAATCT
>JAEWDX010000122.1 GCA_023389895.1 Bacillota bacterium | reverse complement strand
AACAACAGGAAGGCGTTATGAATCATACAATACACATACGCAAACGAAATATTATGCCGACGGTGTGAAAATTAAGCAAACCGAAGAAACGGCCGATATTCACCCAGTCGATGCTGAAATATTAGGGATTGAAACAGGTGATTTAGTTGAAGTAAGCTCAAGGAGGGGGAGCTTAACTGTTAAAGCAAAAGTAACGGAGCAAGTTGCTCCAGGTCTAGTTTTTATGAGCTTCCATTTTAGCGATGTCCCGACAAATGTTTTAACGATTAATGAATTTGACCCGATTTCAGGAACGGCTGAATTTAAAGCTTGTGCGGTTAATATTAAAGCATTACATTCAGCAAGTTGAAATTTTTATAAGTCCATTAAGAATAAATTTTGCCAAAATAAAACCCCAAAGAATGTTGATTTCACAGCATTCTTTGGGGTTTTTAGTTTTTGGAATGAAACTATTGGACTGCCTTTTTTTATTGTTTAGATGATCGTTCCTATTCTTTTGCCATCTTTCTGAAACTACTTCCCATTTTTAAAATTATATAATATAATCAAACTGTATTAACTGTACTATATTTCGTAGTACACTATATACAGTTTGGAGGAGGCTAGTATGTTTGAGCTGGATGTAAGGAGCCGAAAGCCGATTTATGAACAATTAGTAGAGCGGATTAAAGAGCTGATCATGGCAGAAATATTAAAGAAAGATGAACAGCTACCCTCTGTACGAACATTAGCGCTGCAGTTAATGATCAATCCGAATACAATACAAAAGGCATACCGAGAGCTTGAGAATCAAGGTTATATTTATTCGATTCAGGGAAGAGGTAGCTTTATTAATCAAGTAAGTTCCGAGCAGAATGCAAAGAAGCTTGAGGAAGTAAAGAGCAAGCTTGTGAAGCTTGTTTCAGAAGCACTTTATTTAGGAATGTCAGTTGACGATCTCGTGTTATTGATAAAAAAAGTAGAGAAAACGGCCGGAGGGGGTGGAGAAAATGATTAAGGTTCGTCATCTAAAGAAATCATTTGCTGGACTAGAGGCGATCGAAAACATGCAAATTCATGTAAAGAAAGGCTCGATTTATGGATTGCTAGGCTCGAATGGTGCTGGGAAAACGACATTTTTAAAGCTTATTTCCGGGATTTATCTTCAAGATGAAGGAATCGTTTTGCTTGATGAACAGCCCATATTTGAAAATCCAGAAGTAAAAAGGCGGCTCATCTTTATTCAAGATATCCCGTTCTTCTTACCGCAATATACGGTCAAACAAATGGCACAGTTTTATGGAAGCATGTATCCAAATTGGGATCGGGAGCGTTTCAAAACACTAGTAGCAATGTTTGAAATGGATATACATAAAAAGATTTATCGTTTTTCGAAAGGAATTCAAAGGCAGGCAGCATTTATTTTAGCATTAGCAGCGAAACCAGAGATGTTAATACTTGATGAACCGATGGACGGACTTGATCCGGTGATGAGGAAAAAAATCAAAGCATTATTAATCGCAGATGTTGCTGAAAGAGAAATGACTGTTTTAATTGCTTCCCATAATTTAAAGGAAGTTGAAGATATTTGCGACTATGTTGGCATAATGCATAAAGGAAAAATGCTCATTGAAAAAGATTTAGATGATCTTAAGTCAGATACCCATAAAATTCAAGTAGCATTTAATAGCGGTTCACTAATACCGAAGGCGATGTTAGAAAATATAAAAATTCTTCATAAAGAAACTCGTGGCAGCATTCATTTACTTATTGTAAAGGGGAAATATGAAGTGGTCGCGGCAAATATTGAAAAATATCATCCTGTTATTTTCGACATGCTCCCACTTACTTTAGAAGAAATCTTTTTATACGAAATGGAGGATGTTGGTTATGCAGTCGAAAATCTCCTTCGCTAATAAAGAAGTTTGGAAAGTGATTAACCGCTCAGTTGGTTGGATTGCTATCGTTCATTTTCTTGTCCTATTTTTTGCAATTCCATTAAACATGTTAATGAATTCCAGTGAAGATGAACGTAAATATATATGGATAGAAAGTTTATTTCAATACAACTTTGAAGTCCAGTACATTTTAACAATTGGTATTCCTTTATTGATGGCGATCTTTTTATTCCGCTTTTTACAAATAAAGCCATACAGTGATTTTTTTCATAGCTTACCTTTAAAAAGGAATTGGATTTTTCATCATTTTGCCATAATGGGTCTTGTATTGCTTATGCTCCCAATTATCATAATTGCGATCATCGTTTTAGTATTATATCAGCCATTGCATTTAGTCGATTTTTTAACCATTACTGATATTTTTACTTGGCTTGGGATCACGATATTGTTCAATGTCTTGATTTATTTATCAGGTGTGCTTGTTGGTATGCTTAGCGGCATCACGGCTGTACAAGGTGTATTAACCTATATTGCTTTATTCCTGCCAAGTGGTTTTCTCGTTCTATTAATTTCTAATCTACCGTTCTATCTTTACGGATTCCCAGAAAGATATTTTTTAGAAAGTAAGCTTGAAGTATTTTCTCCGTTAGTAGCTTTTTCGCTTAATGAACAAAGGATGCTTGGAATCAGTGAAATCATCATCTATATTCTTTTAATTATTGTTTTATACGGATTATCAATATTTTTATATAAGAGAAGACCGCTTGAAGCAGTGTCACAGGCACTTGTATTTCCATTATTGAAACCCATTTTTAAATACGGAGCTACTTTCTGTACGATGCTGTTAGGTGGAATGTATTTTGGTAGAGTGAATGAAGAAGCGATCTGGATGATTGCAGGTTATCTTTTTGGGGCTGTTTTCGGCTATTTTATTTCTGAGATGGTGCTGCAAAAATCTTGGCGCATCATGATTCATTTAAAGGGGCTGCTTATTTATTCAGGAATTATTGTTTTGTTAGCGCTTCTGTTTAAACTTGATTTTACAACGTATGAAAAAACGATACCAGCTGTAAATGAAATTGAGCGAATACATTTAAGCAGTAGCCCCTATTTATATACAAATAATGATCCGACTTTTTATTTGCAGGAAAGCGAAAATATTGAGGTCATTACGAGACTTCATAAGGAAATTATTTCAAATAAAAATAAGACTGGAAAAAACGAAAATAATCGAGAGCAAGCATTTTTCGCTTATGAATTAAAAAACGGGGAAAAACTAGTTCGAGATTATAAAATCAATAAAAAGGAATATGCCCATTTTTATAAGCTAATTCATGAATCTGACGAGTTTAAGCAAGTGACCAATCCAATTTTACACATAAAAATGGATGAGGTTGAACGGATAACCATTTATCCATATGAACCGATAGCGAAAAAAGCAGTAATTGTCGATCCGAAAGAATTACAAGAGGCAATCGCGATTTTGCAGGAAGAAGTTAATTCAGCTACTTATGAAGAAACACAAGATGAAAGGGAGCCATATTCAAGTATTGATATCTTCCAGTCGAATAATAAAAAAATCACATTAGAATGGCGAAAGTCTTATAAAAAATTTGAAAATTGGCTTGAAAATAAGGGATTGCTTAATGATGCAAGAATAAACCCTGAGGATATTTCCTATGCACTAATCGCACACCGTGATGATCTTGACATTGATTATTCGCAAGGGTATTCAATTGAAGAATTGTTTAATAAGATGGAGAGTTTAGGTCAGGCAATAAAAGTGACGGATAAAGAAAAGCTTAGGATTTGTCTTGAAAACGGAACAGGGTATATTGACGGCCCTTATATCATTGGCTTCTGTTATAAATCAGACGGGTCAATCGATATAGGTAGCTTTAGCAGCGAATACATTCCTGATTTTGTTAAACAAGGCTACTAATTTCTTTTTTGTAATGGTTATGTAGAGAATTGAAAAAGAAAAGGTCATGAATTGTCAAAGACGAATCTGATTTAGTTGGGAGGGGAATGTGAGTGATGATTTGTGTAGCTAATATGAAAGAAATTTGTGAGGAATACAATGGACGTCTGTTTCATGCTGCGTATTGTATAACGAGGGATTACTATTTAGCACAGGATGTTGTACAGGAAACGTTCATAAAGGCATATCAGAAAATCGAGATGGTGGAGGATAAAGAAAAGCTAGGTGCATGGCTTTGTACAATTGCGACAAGGACAGCTATAGATTTTGTCCGTAAGGAAAGCAAATTGAATGAACGACTCGATAAATATATTGATCCCGAAAATACGAACGTCAAAATGGAGCAAAATGTAGAACAGGAAGTTGAAATGAATTTAGTGAAGAAACAAATCGATGATTTTATTAATTCCCTTCCTTCTGAACAAAAGAAAGTATATCATCTCAAAATCGAGCTAGGGTTAAAGGAAAGAGAAATAGCAAGGATATTAAATATGAATCAGAATACAGTAAAAACAAGACTATATCGTCTTCGCAAGCAGCTAAGGGAAATGATAATAGAGAAGGAGTTAGCTTAAACGATATATCTATTCGCCGATTGTTATGAGAAAATGGTTTAAACATCTCTAGGGGGTTTCCGCTCAGGAATCCCTTTTTTTGCTCAATTTTTCAACTTTTTTTATGAATAATATTTAAGGAATGGAAAAAAATCATATAATCTTATTGATTCACTTTTTTCTAGAAGTTTGGAAAAGGATTAATTATATAAGATATTATTAGGTGAAAGGAGTTGACTTGCGAGAATGCGAATAACAAAGGCGATCCCTAATATGCTTACTTTAGGTAATCTATATTGTGGTTTTTTGTCAATCGGATTTGCAACCAATGGCCAGTATAAAAATGCCGCGATCTTAATTCTAATCGGAATGATGCTCGATAGTATGGATGGTAGAATGGCAAGAATGTTAAATGTTGATAGCACATTGGGAAAAGAGCTTGATTCCTTAGCAGATATTGTGACGTTTGGAGTCGCGCCCTCATTTTTAGTTTATTATACATATTTCTTTCAATTTGGATTGTTAGGATTAGTAGTAGCAGGACTTTTCCCATTATTTGGTGCCTATCGATTAGCAAGATTTAATATTAGCTCTACAAAATCATCATTAGACTATTTCGTTGGGGTTCCTATTACAGCTGCTGGAGGAATTTTAGCGATTCTTACATTGTTTGGAGATAAAATTCCTCATATTGTTACGACTGTTGTTTTTACAGGATTGTCCTTTTTGATGGTAAGTAAGCTGCGAATTCCAAGCCTTAAAAAAGTACCACTTCCGAAGTATGGAACGATTGTCACGATTTTTCTTGGATGTATTTTATTTATTATTTATCAAAAGGGTTCCAGTGGCCAGTTTCCATATTTAATCTATATTGCAACACCCCTTTATATTGCTTACTTAGCTTACCGTTTTGTAAAAGGGAAAAATAAAAGAGCAGAATGAAAAAAAGTGTAAAGTCCATTGGATTTTACACTTTTTTTATAAGCTACTAATGAGAGATGTGGCGAAAAAATGATTATTTTTAATGGAATACATTGAAAACCGTGATTTTACTCTTTCTGTATTTAACATGATGCTTATAATGGAAAATCGACAAAATATTGTGTGGTCCGACAAAATAGGCTTATAATAGACATAATTCCTATTTAATCCAATATTTTACGCAGTAGGTAATATTGAGAATATCGAAGCGAGAAAAAGGATGATATAAGTTGAATCGAATGTTTGAGCAAAAACAAGTTGAGCAGTGGATTAATTCTTTACAGGACATATTTAAAAATGGAATGGCGACATACGAACGCTTTTTAGAAATGGAAAAGGATATTGAAAAAATAAGCAAATATTTACAGGATTTTTCAAATTTGCACTATGCACTAGATGTTTCCGCTATTGTGGCGGTGACAGATACGAAAGGTAAAATTATTTATGCAAATAATAAATTTTGTGAGATATCAAAATACAGTTTAAAAGAATTAATTGGACAAGATCATCGAATACTCAGTTCCGGTTTCCATGATAAACAATTTTTCCGGAAAATGTGGAGGACAATTATCCAAGGTGACGTATGGGAAGGAGAGGTTAAGAATAAAGCAAAGGATGGAAAATATTACTGGGTAAAAACAACGATTGTGCCTTTAAAGGACAAATGGGGCAAACCAACTATGTATATTGCGATTAGAACAGATATCTCTGAAGGGAAGTTTGCTCAAGAACAATTATTGATCGCCTTACAAAATGATTTTCACCATGTTGTAAACTCGATGAATAATTTTATTTTTAAAGTAATAAGAAATGAAAAAGCTCAGTTCATTTATATGCTTAGTGATGGGAAACTAGCTCATCAACTTGATTTAGGAAATGAGAAGATGGTTGGAAAAAGCCCAGAGGATGTGTTTCCTTCTGAAACAGCAGCTGTCCTCAAAAATAACTATGAAGAAGCCTTTCAAGGAGAACCTGTTTCATACAGCTACTCATTTAAAGGCAGACAACTATTAACCTTTCTGTCCCCTGTTTATCGAGATGGCCGTGTTATCGAAGTGATCGGTAATACGAATGATATTTCCGAGCTGCAGAGTGCACAAGAGGAAATAGAATTTATGGCATTTCACGATCTTTTGACAAGTTTACCGAATCGGAGAAAGTTTAGCGACGATTTACATCACATTATTGAAAAAGCCTCTCGAAAGATGCAAGAAGTAGCTGTGTTTTTTTTAGATTTGGATCGTTTCAAACAAATTAATGATTCATTAGGGCATACTGTCGGTGACGAGCTCATTAAAGAGGTTTCTATTTTATTAAAGAAATTAGTAGGCTTTGAAGCGGAAATTTATCGCTTTGCTGGTGATGAATTTGTCTTAATTTTCCCCAATAGCAATGAAGAAAAGATTGAAAAGAATGCGAAGAAAGTATTAGCTTTATTCGATCAATCAATTATTCTTCCATCGAATTTACAGATTTATACGACTTGCAGTATCGGGGTAAGTATTTACCCGAAGCATGGAGAGGATTTTGAAACATTATTAAAAAATGCCGATGCTGCCATGTATGCTGCTAAAACGAGGGGAAGGAATAATTATCAAATATATCGGCATGAAATGAATGAGTCAATGGAAGAAGTACTATCCATTGAATATCATTTGCGTGAAGCAATTGAAAACAATGAACTAGAATTATATTATCAGCCCAAATTAGATTTACATACGAAGGAAATTAATGGAATGGAAGCATTGCTGCGTTGGCATAGTCCAATATTCGGGCAAGTTCCACCTGATAGATTTATTCCGATCGCTGAGGAAACCGGACTGATTATTAAAATCGATCGCTGGGTATTAGAACAGGCATGCAAGCAAAATAAAGAGTGGAATGAAACTTTATTTCCTAAACCAGTAAGAGTTGCGGTGAATATTTCACCATTGCATTTCCGACTGCAAAATTTTCATCATGTCGTTGAAAGAGTATTGAAAAATACTGAGCTCGAGCCAAATTTATTAGAGATCGAAATTACTGAAAATAGTTTTATGGATCAAACAGAGGAAAGTATTGAGTGTTTATATCGATTGCAAAAATTGGGTATTACTGTAGCCATTGATGATTTTGGCAAGGGATTTTCTTCCCTTAATTATTTAAGGAAATTTCCGATCGATGCGTTGAAAATTGATCGTAGCTTTGTTCATGAAGTATCGAAAAACAGTGATGATGCTGCAATTATTAGGGCTATTACTTATCTTGCGCATGAATTGAATTTGAAAGTTGTTGCTGAAGGAATTGAAACAAAGGAGGTTATTCAATTATTAGAGGAAATCGGTTGTGATGAAATTCAAGGCTATTATATAAGCAAGCCATTGCCGAAAAATGAATTTATCATGATTTTTGATCAATTGTTCGATAATCAAAAGGCTAAAAGGGGCAGTTCATATTGATGGCCTCTTCTTTTTAATCTATAATTCTACAATTTCATTCAATCATCAATAAAAACTGAATATGGGAGAATGTAAAAATGAAGAGTATTAAAACGAAATTATTAATTGTTATCATTCCAATCATATGTTTCGCATTAATTTTAGTATCTTTTATTAATCATAATAAGGC
>JAEWDX010000098.1 GCA_023389895.1 Bacillota bacterium | reverse complement strand
TTACAGGACTAGGGTAAAACATTGCAACAATTCGCATGATTTGGCCTCGATACTGCCTATTTTTCAATACTTCTTTTTGATCCATCACGACTTTGCCCCCATCCTTGTTTTGTTCAGCTTTATAAGTTCATCATAGATTTTATCGAGTTTGCGATCTGTCACCGCTGTAGCCCGGATAAAGTCATCCTTTTGAACAAAGCGTTCAGCAGCCTCTAATTTGAACTTGTGTAAATCGGATTTTGCAGTTTCAACTTGTAATTGTAATTGTTCATCATTTTTATCAAGCTGTGTCTTAAAGGACTTTAAGAAGAATGAAATGATCCCAATCATTGCTCCCAGCACTAGCTGAACAATCCAGTCAGTCACTTATTTACCTCCTTCAAACATTCTCTCTCTTAAAAACACGCGAGCGGGAAGAAAGTGTACGCATAGACAATGAGAGAATACGATTAATGACTTAACAAAAAAACTTAAAATTCGCCGTACCCATCATCGCGAACTAGTGCGTAAGCTCCAAATCTATCATCTACGCCCGATTACCACTTCGTAGACACCGATAAATTCTTCATCACCCGTTTGATGTATACCACTGCGCTTGATATGGGAAGCACCCCGAAAAACAAAAAACCAGTGTGGCTTATTTGCCTTCACTGGTAATTTTAAAGCGTATTAGATACGATTTCTTTTCAACTAGTTTAGAAATTTAGTTCTTCGAAATAGAATAATCGATCATAATTTGAATCTTTTTTTACTTTGTTAATAGAATTTAGACTTTAACGAAAATAATAGGAGCTGCCCGAAAAGTAGCCTATTAGCCAGAATCGGGACAGTGAAAGAGGTAATCTGGGGATTCAGTCACGCTACTTCTTTTCTCTTGTCAAATGTTGCTGTATTCTTCAGCATTGGAGCAACTTTTTCGCTTTCTCTTATCAAAAGTTGCTGTATTCTCCAGCATTAGAGCAACTTTTTCAGTTTCCCTTGTCAAAAGTTGCCGTATTCTCCGGCATTGGAGCAACTTTTTCGGTTTCTCTTGTCAAATGTTGCCGTATTCTCCGGCATTGGAGCAACTTTTTCGGTTTCCCTTGTCAAAAGTTGCCGTATTCTCTAGCATTGGAGCAACTTTTTCGGTTTCTTTTGTCAAATGTTGCTGTATTCTTCAGCATTGGAGCAACTTAAAAAGGACTTTCTGGACAGATCCTTTTCATTTCGAAAAAAAGAAGCCGTGTTAGCGTATTTGAAACGCACACACGGCTCCACAAATAGTGACGATTGTTAATTGTTACAGCTTTAGCCAGATTTTCAGTGATTATACCACTATAGACCCCCACAGGGTCCGTTGCCATACCTCGACTTTTTTCACCTAACCACATTGCAGAACTTCCTACTTCTTCTTGTCGGTTCTTACTTCTCCCTCTATTGGTACAATAACGGCATTTTTGAATTGTGACTGCTGAAAACGGTCAATCTTTCCGAGCTCTATATATTTACCATTAGAGTCAATCTTACCGTAGATGAGCAGGTCGTTCATCCAATTGTTGTTGAAAAATACTTGATTGACGAAATCGACCGGTTTTATCCCCTTCTCAATTATTTTTGGAAATCTATTTATGTTTTTCTGCCATTTCACTTCCGCTAAACCATCTTCGTTGATCTCCATATAGTTAATTAATCCCTTGTAGTCATGCATAAAACGCAGCGCCTGACCTTCGGGAAAAGTATATTCTTCCGAAAAGCCTTCTCCTAGTTCAGTTAATGCATCTTCTGCGTAAACTGGGGATAGCCTGGTCGCAATGTCACGCGCCTCTGTCAGATCGCCGCTCATTAGCTTTTTGTACGCTTCCTGGCCTGCAGGCGTCCGGATAATCACACGCTTGTCCGCACTATTATATGAAACATATGCATTCAGCGATTCGCTTATAAACCGCAGCGGCACATAAGTGCGGCCATCCTTGATTATAACCGCTGCATCTAGAGACGTCTTCTTACCGTCAACAATAGCCACTTTTTCTCCCGCTTTCAGCTGCACGACTCTTTTGTTATCCTTGCTCCGAGCAAAAATCGTTCGCGACTTAGCATCATAAGTATAAGTAAGCCATTCCGGATCATCGAGTGCTTTCAGCTGCATCAATGTTCTTCCCTGCACAGTTATAGCTCGGTCTTCAAATCTTCCATCAATAAACACCTGATTCAATCGTTGCGTGCTCGCATAAGCCGAAGATTCTACAACTAGCAGGCTACCCAAAAAGGTCATTGCTATTAAAGCTCTTTTCCACTTTTTCATAACTTCACTCCTTCCAAAATACACTAAATTGAACGATACAGAATTAGGAAAAATTGTTTCATCATCCTGTTTCTTTGCAATAGAGTGATTTTACCAATCTAGATGTATTTGATTATACCAAATTAGGAAACTACATTCACATACTAAATACATTCATCCAATACAGTTATCAAACATAGGCTTTTATTAAGAAACTCCTCCTACAATTTTACGTACATAGCTTTCACTAAGCTTATATCTAATACTGAGTTCTTTATAATTGCCCCCATTAAACTCTTGTTTGATCTTCATATCGCGAAAGTGCCTTGTCACTCGATCACGCTTCGGTATATACAGATTCGTTCCGCCATAATAATGGCAAAGCTTTAAAAAAGAATCAACACCGATTATTTCCGCCGCATCCTGATACTCCTCTGGCAGCATAGAAACTTCAATTATATTATGAGTCAACTTAAACATCCCTCTCCAAAATTTATTACCTAAGTGATTTTTATGAACTATTTGATATAATTAAAAGCAAGGTGACAGTAGAAAGTTTCTGTCTAGTGGAAATATATATTTTTCAAAACTCGCTTAAAACAGTTATAAATGCTACTAAATACTTTAGTACCTTGAGAAATTATCCCCTCCGAATTTGATAGTGAATGAATGTTAATCTCTTCATAAGCTGTTATCATTTGTATAATGCAATTACTACTTAAATAGTAATGAATATTTTCAGCGAAGTCAACATATATACAGATTATTTTCTGTGATATTTTTTATATGCTTTCTATTTTTTTACAATGAGGTGTTTCTATGGATACGATTGGCTCACGCATTAAAAAATTGAGAGAAAAAAAGGACTACTCAATGGGAAAGCTAGAAGAGGCGATAGCTGCTTCAAGGGGCAGTGTTAACCAATGGGAGAAAGATAAAAGTATACCTGGTGGAAAAGCTGTCATCTCTTTAGCTAAATTTTTTAATGTTTCCACCGATTATATTTTATTAGGAAATCAAAAACGGCTAAATGATAATAGGTTTTTATTTAGAGATGAAGACATAAATTTGGATTTACGTAATTTAGCTGAAGATGAACAAGTGGAATTACATCATTTCGTTAATTATTTAATGTACAAAAGGAAAAAAATGAACAATGTCCGTGAAGATGAAGAGATCTACCTCCCAAGCGATAAGTTTATTAAATTACCTATTCTAGGAAATGTCGCTGCTGGAAATCCGATCTTGGCAGTAGAGAATTTAGACGGCTACCTAGAAATTCCATTTTCTATCGGTAAGGGGGGAGATTTTATCCTTCGTGTAAAAGGGGATTCAATGATCGATGTCGATATTAACGATGGAGATTATGTAATCGTAAAGAAGCAATCTTATGCCGAAAGTGGACAAATTGTTGTAGCCGCCATTGAACATGAAGCAACAGTTAAAACACTAAAATTTAATAACGACAGCTACATCCTTGAACCTGCCAATTCTAACTATTCTCCTATCAAGGTTGCGAATGCCATTATTTATGGTGTAGTTGTAGGTGTTTATCACAGCAGCTTATAACAATTAGGAATGATTGATTGTATCCCGCATTAACGGGCTGTAAGACCCCCACTTCAAGAAGTTGTGGAAACAAAAAATTCTAAGTGGGGGATCTAACAGCCCGTAAATGCCCGACGACGGACAGGATGTCCTAGTCAGGCGAAGCCACAGGACGTGGCGTTTTGAGCGTGATTGGTTCAACTAACAATCTGTGGGGGATGGGGAAAACCCCCACTGATTGAAGTTTCACTTTATGAAAAATATTCCATCGAACTCTAAATAAAGTAAAAATCATCCGCTTAGCTTTGATATACTCCCCTTTAGGTAACAGATTTTTTATTTTTTGATCTGTCTACCTTAAGGGGAGCATCAGCTTTTTAATAGCGGATATTTTTTACAAAAACTTTTTTAAAAATACCCTGACGCTCATTTCAGAACCATTGTCATAAATAAAATTTTCTCTCTGCTAAACTCGATCTCCTTTTCAAACCCTAATTTTTCATAAAGACGAATAGCTCTTTTGTTGAATGTTGCCACAGTTAGACGAATGGGCTTGTGTGGAAAGATTGCTTGGATATGCTGAAGAATAAAGGAAAAGAAGCTAGTGCCATTTCCTTTACCCGTTAATTTCGGATTCATCCCGATTCCAATATCAATGAAATTGTCTTGATAAGCACCGAATTGTGAACCGATTGGTACTTGAGCAGATTTTCCATAGCAAAAAAAGCCAACTACTTCATCATTTTGATCCAATACAGCATAGTAGGAGTTTTCAAGCATTTCTTTTATTGCTTCGTGATTTAATTCATTATTATAAAAGTCATAGGGTGCTTCGTATTTCCAGTGTAAGATATCCACCGCAATTTTTTCGTTTATTTCTTTAATAAATAATTGCATGTGCTACTCCTCTTCAAAGTTTTCTCTCTATTAATTGCAGTTAAACTTAACTTAGTTCCAAACTTGATCTAAATGATCCTTATAGAAATGAATCGCTTTCTTGTAGCTTAATATCTCTTCATCCTTTGTTGTCTCTATTAAACAGTTGAGCAACAAAGCCATGGCACTATTATGCTCATTTAAATTATAGAGGGTCATTGAATAGAATACGTGTATGGCTCGATTGTCTGGAAACAACTTCATTCCTTTTATAAAAACATTTTTTGATTTTTCATATTCTCCTAATGTTCGATAAGTGCTTCCTAATCCAAGTATTGCTCCCTCCAAATCCTTACCAGATAATCCTAATTTGATAGCTGCTTCATAATAAGGTACAGCTTCAGACTCCAACCCTAATACATCAAAGCTCCAAGCACATTGATAGTTAATGAATGCATCTTCCGGATATTCTGCTACTAATTTTAATAGCAGTTCGTTTGATTCCTTTTGTTTACCTTCACTTCGTAAATCAATTGCTTTATTTATTTCTTTATCCACTAGTGTTCACGCCCAGCATTAATTTTTATAAAATGAATATCGTATGGTTAAATTTGTACTCGAAACTTTTTCTCCTCAAGTACTTTATTCGTTAACTTAATAACGGCATAATATTAATAATAAATTCCTCTGGCAATAAAACTTCAACCTTAACATATGTAAAATCCAACTGAGCATCCCACACTTTTCTTTTTAGTATTTATTAGCGTTTTTTCTAACAATATAAGTAATAGCATTCGTTTTTAGCAATATTGCTTTTTCATTTCGTATAATGCTATACTCCAGTGGCTTGATTGTTGTCTTTAATACATTCCATCCGAAATAAATATTTTCCATTTTATTTAACATTTCATCTGTTGAAACATTTACTTCCATAAAAGCTTCTAATTTCTCACCAGATTGCATTTCAATTTCTTCAACTTCTGTATTTACAATTAGACAATTAATTCCGTTATCTTTTGTTCCTTCTACCATCCGTCTAACAACCGTTTCAAAAATTTCTTCCGATTGAACATGCTCCAAACTCGATACTGCAACAATGAAATCATATTCAGTAGACTCTATTTGAAAGTTACCAACATCAGCTTTTACTGCTAAAATTACATCTTCAACTCCATGCTCATGGCTATACTGTTCTAATTTACTCAATGCAGAATCTAGTAAATCCACACAAACAACCTTACCATTCTGACCCTTGATGGATTCTGCTATTGGAATACTATTTCTTCCTACTCCACAGCCTAGATC
>JAEWDX010000074.1 GCA_023389895.1 Bacillota bacterium | reverse complement strand
TCGATGAATATGATCATTACTGTGAGGTTCGATTCATTGATCTCCGTTATCGGAGCAATGATTACTATCCCTTCGTCGCTGTCGTTCAGCTTGATTCCGACTTAAATATTATCACATCCTATACCGGATGGATTTTTAGCGAAGAGAAGCTGCGGAAGAAACTGGATTTTATCCCAGGGTAAATGGAAAAGCGGAAGCGCCTTGTTCAGCGGCGTATGGACTGGACTGACCTCGACTGAGATAAAGGAAACACGACGAGTGAGAACGAGCCGATGTTGACTTATCGTAGGGAGAGGGAGGGAAGTCCACTAGGCGCTAGGCGCTGGAGCTAGACAGTTCTTCAAACCTCAAAAAGCTATATTTTCTTTTTAGAAAATCGGAAGCGCCTAGGCTTGTCCCAATTTCCAATTACTAACGAGCGTACTTTCATTCACCTAACAAATACTATCAATACGTGGGAGCTATTTGAATCAAACGAATCTGCTTCCACGTTTTTAATTCTATGCTAGGAGGCGGCTTATGCGCAATAAAGTAACAAACTTCCCAAATCAAACAACGAGTAAATTTGGTGGTGAGCCTCAAGCCAAAGCAGAATATGCGTCCAAAAGGGCAAACGGAACAATCAATACGCATCCTCAAGAAAGAATGAAGGCTTCAACAAATCGTGATCATGGAAATACCTGAATTTTAAATTATTAGGAGGGCTTAACAATGGGAAAATCCAAAAAACATTTTGCAAAAGATTCTTATACTAGCCCATTTGATTCACCAACAGCCAATCCGAAGCACGCCTATAAACAGGTCAATGGCCAAAGCCAGCAAACCCAATCTCTAATCATTTTAGAGAATATCGTAAAAAGAACACCTTAATGAACGGGAAGCTTTAACAAAGATAAACTTAGCATGACATATCTTTCTACTCCTGCTTTGCCGCTCTCTTAATGAGCAGTGTTAATTTATGAAAAGCCTGTAGGGTGGGCACGGCTCAAAAGAAAAAGATCCAAAAATGGATCAAAATTTTGGCCTGCTTGCCCCACAGGCTATTTTAGTCGTTCGAATTTTCAGCTTTTTTAAAGATTATTCTTTTATTAGCAATGATATTGGAAGTGCCTCTTCAGCTTTATTTCCATTCAAACGAAATCCCCATGCAAACACGCCATTCATATAATCAATTTTGAAATAGGAACCTGGAGCCCCTTCAATTTCATAAATATCTCCAGGTTTATAATCATTCGGATCTAATAAATATGACTTTGCCATTACTGCCTTTCTTTCTAATACAGCAAATTCATTGATCATTCCTAACTGTTCAGCCTTTCTGGCCTTTTCATTCAGCTTGGCAATTTCCTGTTGAAGTTCATAAGTTGTCATTTCACTATATCTTTTTTCTTGTTGCATCCCATTCACCTTTTTCTACTTTCGCTACGAATACGCTGCTATCCTTACTAGTATAGTGAATAGTCATAAGTTAGAAAAGGAAAAAAGCTTACAGGAAATGCTACAATACTTATGAAAACCATTTTTTATGAGGAGAAAATAAAATGAAATCAATCATAATTACAGGCGCTGGCTCTGGACTTGGAAAAGAATTAGCATTATTATATGCACGGCACGGCTTTCATATCATTTTAACTGGAAGAACAATTGAGAAATTGCAGGCGGTTGAAGAGCTTATTAAGGCAAATCATGGCATGGCAGTGTCATACACTGTTAATATTACCGATCAGCGAGCTGTCCGGGCTTTTATGAAAGAAACCACCTCTCGCTTTGATCTCTTTGGATTAATTAATAATGCTGGCGTAGGACATTTTGGTCCCTTTGAGGAATTAAAAGAGGAAGAACTCGAAGAAATGCTATCGACAAATGTACTAGGAACGATCTATATGACTCAGGTCGTCCTCCCTTTTTTAAAAGAAAAAAATGAAGGGCTGCTGATGAATATTATTTCAACTGCTGGTTTAACAGGGAAAATAAACGAAGCTGGTTATGTTGCGAGTAAGTTTGCAGTAAGAGGATTAACGGAGAGCTTGCAGAAGGAATATGCTCACACAGGTTTGAAAATAAAGGATGTCTATATGGGCGGGATGGATACTCCTTTTTGGGAAAATAGCACCTATATTAAAGATAAATCAAGACTTCGCTCTCCAGAGGAAATTGCCAAAGTTATTTATGAACATCGTGATGAACAAACAATTATTATCGATTCGAAGGAGTAAATCGTTTTACTACGCTTTATTTGCAAAGTTCCTGCCCCTCTAGTATCCGTTAGAGAGGCAGGAACTGATTAAATCTTTCATTGATCTCGATAGTCATTTATTACTTGCTCAATTAATTCAAATGAGAAACCTTTACGATATAAAGCTTGCTTCATTTTCTGCTCATATTCAAACGTAGGTAAACCCGAATATTTGTGGTGCGCCTTTTCAGCATGCTTTCGAATTGCTGCAAGCTCCTCATTTTCTGTCTTGTCCATTTCCGTTTCCATTATTGCTGTTTTAATAGTTGCCCGTGAAAAGCCCTTTCTTATTAAAAGCTGATCTAATTTTTGCTTCATAATTTTTGAAGAGTCATTCTTATTTTTTTTAACAAATTTTTCTGCCAAGCTTAATGCTTTTATATGCTCAGCTTCAGATGGATATTCCTGTAAGGCCCTCTCAATAAAATTGGCAGAAATACCCTTTTCTCTCAATTCGCGCTTAACGGTTTCCTTCCCTTTTTCCGTCGTATTCAATTGAGTCCGCACGAAAGCAAGGGCAAATTCCTCGTCATTTAAAAAATGAAACTCATATAATTTTAAGATTACCTCTTGAATAATCACGTCATCAAATTCTTTTTCTGCTAAAGATTGGCGAACCTCTTTTTCGGAGCGCATTCTTTTGGCTAAATGCTGAATGGCTAGATTATACGCTTTGCGAATGTCATCTTGATAACCTATCTCAGACAAAAGAAAGTCATCTAACTCCATACCTTTTATAAGCTGATGCTTTATTAATACATCCTCATCGACACTAAATGCATATTTTTCATCTAAAAAAATATTATAACGATCAGTCTTTTTCTGCTGGACAGAAATTTTTGTTATGATCGGCATGACCAACACCTCTATCTTACTTTACCATAAAGTGAAGCTTCAATGGGCGTTACAGTCCGTTAATCTACAATCATTAAAGGAATCGAGGCATGGATAGAGAAAGTATAATTTAAGAAGGTGCTTTCGAGGAGGTATTCAAATGAAAATTGCGATTACAGGTGGAACAGGCTTTGTCGGACGGTCACTTACTAAAAAATTAATCGATGATGGGCATGAGGTATTTATTTTAACAAGAAAGCTTAATAACCAAGCACACGATAAACAAGTTACTTATATTGAATGGCTAAATGATGGGAACAAGCCTGAGGAAAAGGTAGAAGGAATCGATTGTTTCATTAATCTTGCGGGAGAGTCGATCAATAACGGACGATGGACAGCAGAACAAAAAAGAAAAATTAGTGATAGCCGAATGATTGCAACAAAAGAAGTGTTGAGAATCATTGCAAATTTAAAGAAAAAACCGCAATCTCTTATTAATGCGAGTGCAGTCGGGTATTATGGGGTATCTCGCAATCAAGTTTTCACAGAAGACGTGAGCAATTCTGGTCATGACTTTCTTGCAAAAACGGTACAGCAATGGGAAGCAGAGGCTAGTAGAGCTGAGCAATTAGGTTGTCGGACGGTGTATTGTCGTTTCGGAGTCATCCTTGATAAAGATGCAGGCGCATTGCCGCAAATCGCTTTCCCCTATCAATTATTTGTTGGTGGGACAGTCGGCTCTGGAAAGCAATGGCTTTCATGGATTCACTTAGAGGATGTTATAAATGCTATCCTTTATATAATCGAAACAAATCAGATAAAAGGTGCGGTAAATTTCACCGCCCCAAACCCTGTAACCATGAAAGAATTCGGTAAAACATTAGGAGAAGTGTTACATCGTCCTCATTGGATTACTGCCCCTGAATTTGCCTTAAAAATAGGCTTAGGAGAAAAGAGCATGCTCGTACTTGAAGGGCAAAAGGTTTTACCAGAGAAATTAATCGCTTCTGGATATCCATTTATGTTTCTTGATTTAAAAGATGCTTTATTAAATATTTACAAAAAATAATTCGTATTATCCAACTCATTTTAGGGAAAAATAATTATGTATTGCCTATTTTTCAAAATGGAAAGGGTGAACAATATGGACAAGAGAACGAAGAATAAAAAGAAACGCTCCTTATCGGCAACACAGGAAGTGCTTTATTCTCGCGAATTCAAAAGAGCTGATCGCGCAGGTGGATATCTTAACCAATATGAACGACATTAATTTCCGATCATAATTTCTCCAAAGTGGCTAACAATATGAATGACAAAGTTTTTTTCATTTCAAATAATACATAGAAAGGAGATTTTCCTCGATGGGTCGTTCACGTGGACAAAAATCTCGCGACAAAAACAAAGCGGATCTGCCTCAAGTCCCAAAAAACATGAAATCCGATGGACTAGATGTCGAATTTTCAAAAGAACTTGCTGATCAAACTGATTTAGAAGCACAAGCACGATCAAATGCAGCAAATCAAAGAGTTAAGGGAAATAACAGGAAAAGTTAATTTAGTAAAGGCAGGGAAACTTTCTTAAGCCCTGCCTTTTCAACGAAGCTCAGAAAGTCTTGCTATTCTCCTTTCTTACTCATCCATAACAGCGTTTCTTGTAGCCCTTCTTTATACGAGGTACGTGGTAAAACCCCTATTTCTTTTTCAAATTTTTCACCACTCAAAATAACAGGCTCTTCGTTTAAATACATCATTTCCACCATTTCTTTCATAAAGGGAGAAAAGATTCCGATAAATCGAATCATCGCTTTTGATATTGTACGAACTCCCTTCGTATAGCCTGTAATTTCTCGTAAAATTGTCACTAGCTGTTCCCCCGTTATTACTTGAACTGCAGGCACATTCCAATTCTGATTATACGTTTCAGGACGTAAAGCAAGCTCGATCATAGCTTTTGCACCATCAAATGTATAAAGGAATTCTCTAGCTACTTGCATATTTCCTACAAAGTTTGCTTTTTTACCTTTCACAACACTTTTAAATGTTTCATTGAGAATTGTATTCTCTGCATTTGGTCCATATAAATCGGGCATATGAACAATTAATGAAGGGATGTTACTTTCCTTCAATTTGTTTTCCATTGCTAAGCGAATTTTCCCCTTTTTTGTATGTGGTTCCTTCTTCG
>JAEWDX010000375.1 GCA_023389895.1 Bacillota bacterium | reverse complement strand
CACAACCTAGCGATGTACGAAAAGACAAGACATTTACCAATGATGACGGCGAACAGAAAGGGATATTAGTTGCTTACACTGCTGGCGAGACAATAAAAGCACAAGACCTTATTAACCGTCCATATATAGGGACGAGTGAGATATATAGTACTGATGGTGGGTCTTTTTATAACACCGAAGTCGCCACAATAAACGGTATCGAATATGGATTCGCTTATAGCGGCTCTACCAGAAACTCTAATATATATTGTGTAGAGATTCTAACAGGTAAACTTATATGGAGAAAAAACGTAAAATACGAATGGAAAGGTCGCATTGCAGTATATAATAATAAACTTTATGTAGGATGGTACGATTACGATGGCGCATTAGGGTTTGGTGGTAGTAATGTTGGGCTTGAAACTATGAATGCGTTAACAGGAGCAACGTTAAAAGTGTCTAAAGCGTCGCCGCAGGATGGCAAGGCAACACATATACAAGATATTTGTTTATCTGATGTAGACAATACAAAAGTAATAATAGCTATTGTTGATAATTACGGAAGCGGTAGTTGGCTTGCAAGTTTTAGTATTGACGGAACATTTTCAGCTATCAGTGACAATTTATATACCAAATATGTGGATGGTACACCATCTAGGATACAATCGTCAGGTGGTTATGTTTATGTTGCTGGTGAAAAAGGTATTTATAAGTTTTGGATATATGATAATGGGCTTATTTATATGAGTAAAATACAACCTATTAGTGATAGCTATGGAATAAGTGGGTTCTCTGCTAACAATATAGGTGGTGTATCCTATACATTAGGTGGATATGACCCTTATGTATATGTACTTTCGTCATCGTTATCACAGTTAACAAATATGTATATAGGCGATAGCAATGTTTTCGGGTTAACAATCAAGGGCAATTTAATGTGTTACGCGACATCTACTCGACTTTATACTTATCGGTTATATGATGACGGTAAAACTAGAATGTCTTTAGGAGAGTTGTCGTACCCGTCAGATGTTACGTATTCTAAATGTATAGGAATATCAGAAAACGCTCTAGTACCACCAAAGTACAGTACAAAAAACAGTCCTGAAGTATTCACTAAAACATTAAAAATACAAAGATAAAGGAGTAATAAACATGAGTAGTACATTTTTATTTCTAGTAAAAACTGATGAACCAAACAAAAAGAGAATAACAACATATCATTACATGCCAGAATTGCTAACAGAGGAAGAACTAAAACTGGGGATTTTAGTAGACGAAGTACCACAAGCTGAAAACATTCCAGATATGCGTTCTGAATTGTTTTATAACACAGATACACAGGAACTATTCTATGAATATTACGTCTTAGAACCGCAACCATCGACACCAGAGCAAAGTATTAAAAAAATGCAAGAAATATTAGACGCTTTAAAAGAAGAAAACAATAACTTAAGAAAATCACAAGCTGATCAAGACGAAATCATCATGCAATTAACGCTAGGAGGGATGTAGAATGAGAGCCATTTATAACTTATTTTTGCGCAACTGGGTTAACGGGAGGGCAACTCTTGAACAGATTGACCAAGCTGTATTAAAAGAACTCATTACCGAAGAGGAAGCAGATAAGATTAAGGATACGGAACAGGAACCGTTATAATATCGCTATTGGAAACTAATGCGGCACAAACATTGAAAAATTAAACATAAATATGTTTAAATAATTACGAATATTCGTTTTTGTTTTCTGAGAGTCTATAATTATTATGTTAATTTAGAAGCAGGTAGACAGGACTGAACATCTTGTCGCAACGCACCTAGGGGGGCGACCTGCTTCTTTTATTTTGAAGCAAACCTCCTAAAGCGAAATATCCTTTCCCTAGGAGGAATAACAAATGAATACTGAATTAGCTAACACAGCTGGAGAAATGTTAATTTCTGAAGTCACTGGGTATATTTCTGAACTTGTGCCGGTTGATGTTGAAAAAGTGAAAAGAATGCTTTCGGCAATCCTTTTAAAGTATCACGTCAAAAAGGTAGAAAGCGGAGAAGTCCATCCAGATTTAACAGATAACCTTGATCTATTTTTAGCTGCTAAGAAACTAGAGGGACTAAGTCCTACCACTTTGGATGGTTACAGATTAGAACTCCAAATATTTACTGATAAAGTTAAAAAACACGCGAAAGATATCACTTCAGCGAATATTAGGGTTTTTCTAAGTCAGTTCCCTCATTTGAAGACGATCCAAGAATTACTCGGGCACAGTTCACCAGATACTACATTGAGATATGCGCGTATAACAGAGGAACGAAAAAGAGAGCAACACAGAAAATACTTAGTAATGTAAGAGTCCTTTTTAGGGCTCTTTATATTTTATGAGGAGTGAATATTATCTCAAAATCATTAATTGTAGATATTTCTCATCATCAAGGCAGAATTGATTGGAGTAAATTTGAAAAAGAAGTTGCTTTAGTCATTATCCGTGTTCAGGATGGAATTGGCGTTGTTGATCGAGAGTATAAATCGTATGTAGCTGAAGCTAAGAAAAGAGGCATCCCCTTTGGTCATTATGCTTTTGCAAGGTTTACAAGTGTAGCTCAAGCAAAACAAGAAGCTCAGTCTTTCTATGAACGAGGGGGTAAAGATGCCTTATTCTGGGTGGTTGATGTTGAAGTAAAAACGATGAATGATATGGTTGCAGGAACACAGGCCTATGTAGATGAACTTAGAAAACTTGGTGCAAAAAAAATCGGTGGTTATTTCGGTCATCACTCATATAAGGCGTGGGGGCTTGATAAGGTTAAGCGAATTGATTTTACTTGGATTCCACGCTATGGAGTTAATAATGGAACATTAAGTACAAAGCCAGCATTTCCCTGTGATCTTTGGCAATATACAGACAAAGGTAAAGTATCAGGTGTGAATGGATATGTCGATCTAAATACTTTAAATGGTAATAAAAAACTTGAATGGTTTACACAAAAAACAGATGCTCTGGAGGCAGATACAGTGGAAACTAAACTTCAATTAACTGTAAACCAAGAGAAGGATAAGCAAAAATTAGTAAGCTATGGATTAATGGCTGAAAACTATGAAATCAAAACTCCTGAGATGGTAGCGCTTATTACAATGTTAAGTCGTTTATTTACTGAATTAGAGAAACAAGGAGCAATAAGAAAAACAGATACCCAAAATAAAGGTGACATCGATGGACATTGGGCGGAAGCGGCTATTAAGAAAATAATTGATAAGAAAATAATGATCGGATATGGAGAAAACGGATTTCGTCCTAATGCTCCTCTCACTAGAGCAGAGTTTGCCACCATATTAGAACGATTAGAGTTTATCGCAGATTAACAGGTTGTAAGAGCACCACTGATTGAGTTTTATTTTATTTATGAGTTAAAGGGCAGTTCAAAAGATAGGGTACCTGATCTTTTGGGAGCCCCTTTTCTCGTTCTACTCTATAAAAGATGCTGCTTGCTTCCCACAGTATTAGAGCAACTTTCTAATCTTTTCTTTCAAAAGATGCCGCATTCTAAAGCATTAGAGCATCTTTTCACGTTTTACTCTATAAAAGTTGCTGCTTTCCACAGCATTAGAGCAACTTTTTCGTCTTTTCTTTCCAAAAGATGCCGCATTCTAAAGCATTAGAGCATCTTTTTCGTCTTTTCATTCCAAAAGTTACCGCATTCTATAGCATTAGAGCATCTTTTCCTGTTTTACTCTATAAAAGATGCTGCATTCTAAAGCATTAGAGCATCTTTTCCGCCTCTGTATCAGAAATGCTTCTTCTTTATTGCGTGTAGAAATACTTCCTTTGCTTTTTTAAAAGAAAATACAATATTTTAAAGTTAGAGAACTGCCTAGCTTCACAAGGAAGAGCTTCGGATGTAAAGGTCTTTTTCTCGTTTAATAGGCATTATTTAATAAGAATCTTAGAATGTCATGGTAAAATATTGAAGAGAGGAAAACATAAAGATGCAATAGATTAATAGAATGACGGTAGAACTGGGAGTGTAGAGGTTTGAATAATTCTTGGAAAAAATTTATTTATAAAATCGGTTCTCCAATTTATGATAAGTTTTTTAACTCGGGTATGTTTTTAAATGCTAGAAAACAAATATTCCAGTCAATTCCATTTGAGAACAAACAAAAAATCCTGTTCGTTGGTGTAGGGACAGGTGCTGATTTAGAGTTAATCAATCACTCTGGCTTAGACATAACAGCAATTGATTATTCGCCGGACATGCTTGGAAAGTCCAAAACAAAGTTCAAGGATTCTGCGATTAAATTTTTGGAAATGGATGCTCAAAATATGGCTTTTGAAGGTGAATCCTTCGACTATGTAGTGGCTAGTCTAATTCTTTCAGTTGTACCAGATGCAAATAAATGTTTGTAAGAAATCACAAGAGTTTTAAAGCACGAAGGTAAAATAATTATTTTTGATAAATTTGCACCTAAATATAAAAAACTTTCGTTACTAAAAGTGCTTTTAAGACCAATTGTTTGCGTATTAGGAACTGATATTGGCTGAAGTTTTGAAGAGTTAATTTCGAAAAATACTAAAAGTATAAAAGTAGAAGAAGATACAGCAATTCTGATGAATGGGATGTATAGAAAGATCATTATTGCTAAAATTCATTGAATAAAAAGGGGAATAGAAATGACTCAAAAAGGGATTGTTCTCGTTGCAAGTGTATCGATAATGAAAAATAATGAAGTGCTGCTCATAAAAGAAAATAAACCTTCAGCTCTTAATCAATGGAATTTTCCTTCTGGACGTATTGAAAAAGGGGAGGACATACT
>JAEWDX010000352.1 GCA_023389895.1 Bacillota bacterium | reverse complement strand
GTTCCAGCTACTGAATAATGAAGATAAAACAGACCGTTATAATAAAATTCGGGATGAAACGCTAGCCCTAACAATCCTCGCTCATCATATCCAGGACCAGAAACACCTGGTTCAGAAGTACCTA
The DNA here is from genome assembly GCA_023389895.1 of Bacillota bacterium. Taxonomy (GTDB): domain Bacteria; phylum Bacillota; class Bacilli; order Bacillales; family Cytobacillaceae; genus Cytobacillus. The sequence continues at coordinate 3,048 of JAEWDX010000352.1, read as the reverse complement.
ATTTTATGATTCGTGGGCGAATATCTAAAAAAATCCTTAAACTTTCGTCTCTTATGTAAAAAATCTCTCCTACCTGGGTTGCAATAAATAATGTTTCTTTTGAGTCACCACGAAGTATCGCTGTTTTCAAAACAGTTGGTAAATTCACCTTCCTTACAATGGGCCGTAAACTAACCTTAACTTTTCTCAACAAACTTTACACTCCTTCATAGTTTTCTTTTATAAGAATATGATTAGAACTGTTTTATTAATACCAAATTAGGGTCGAAGAATTTAACAAGGAATTCAAATTGATGGATTTCTAGCTTTGAAATATGCTTGTATTATAAAAAGCCTTTCGTGATTACAAAGAAACAAAGTGGTACATCACTTGAGGAAGAGCTCAATTTATTAATTTAAGTTTCTCTTTACTTCAAAAAGTAGAAACACCTATTGCAATCGCAAAAATTAAAGCAATAATAGAAATAAATTCAGAATAGATGTGTATATCACCTATTTTACTATAACAATATTATGTAAACTTGAATCTGTACAAATTCTTAATATCGTTTTTGAGAAAGATCAGAGTGCACCTGAAGGCTGATAAGTAGAAACATAGCCTGATAAATATGAAATTTTGGCCGTTAACGTTAAGGTAAGGAAAATGCCCTTTAATTTTAGATATTGTAGATAAAAACCGAGCAAAAGAAGAGAAAATCTGTCAATAGGCCTTAAAAATCAGACAGATTTTCTCTTTTTTGTTTAATTTCCTTTTCTCATTACACAATTATATCGACTTCATCATCTAAACAAATTCACTTTTTTCAAGTGAACATGCGCGTTATCTTGATTTATGCGTTCTAAGTAAATGTTTGTTGTAGAGATATCAGAATGACCAGCCCAGTCTTTTACTATCGCAAGCGGAACATCATTTTCGAGCATCATTGTAACAAATGTATGTCTAAACCAGTGTGGTGAAACTTTTGCTTGTTTCCCTGCTAAATGAACAGCTTCCTTCACAATCTTATATAGAGCAGGATAGGTAAGTCTTTTTTTCTGTTCACACGGTTCATTCTTATTATAGAGTGCAAACAAAAGAGGACTCGTATCATCAGGATTAATCTCTATTGACTCTCCAAGGCTTTTCCGGTACGAAAAGAGCAGTTCTACTGTCTCTTCTTTAAGCGGAATGCTTCTTGGTTTCATTCCTTTACCAATTACATCTACAAATAAATGTCCTTGACGATTGTATCGAAAACTTCCCCAATTCAAACTTAATAGCTCGTTGGCACGAAGTCCAGTTGTATACAAAAGAACTCCTATCAATAAATTGCGTTTTTCTAAATGTTCGCGATTTCTGTTTGCTTTCACAATCTTTGGAAAGAAGGAAATGACATATTCTGCATCATTTTGACTTAATTCTCTCATTTGCATACGGGTTTGTGTTGCTTCTTGACGAGTTTCTTCTATTATATAGTGTCCTTTTTTAGATGTTGGTTTAGAGATCCAAGTTGACAGATGTGCTTTATAAAACTGTGTTTCATATCCAAAATCCAACAGCCTTCTTAAGAACTCTAATTTCCTGATCGCAGATGCAGGGGCATATTTTTCCCTGATGTATTTATTGTATGTCTTTACTTCAGGAAAACCAATATCTTGAAAAGAAAGAGAGTGCTCTGTTAAAAATAAAAGTAAAGTTTTAGCATCCGAACGATAGGCTTTAATCGTATGAGGGGAGAGAAGCTTATCTTGAGTGAATATTTTTTCTAGAAAAAATATTTCCAAAAAATCTTGCTCGGAACAATCTGATAAATTAAGGTTTCGATTTTCATCGAGAAGTTGTCGCTGTTCTAGTCTATTTTGCAACTGAGATAAGTAATTTTCATTCGACAATTGATGAAGCAAGGTTAAATCGTTCATGTTGATTCTCCTAGATTAGGTTAACATAATATTATTATGTATAGTAAAGATAATACATAATTATCTTTACTTATATATTATCATAGGATATCAGTTCTATATAAGGGGTTCCTTCGGAAAATTAACTATTTTTCTAATGTCTGAGATTCGCTCTCAGACGAAATTAGTTTTCTTTTTCAATACCAATGGTCATTCATTTCGTTACAGAGCGCTTCAAGAACAGCGAAAAAATCTCAAAATATTTCTATTTAATGAAAGGATTATCGTAGGGTGACAAAGGATTGTTCTGAATTTTGTTCTTTTGAATTCTAAACATCCACATTATAGGGATTAGAAAAAAGAATTAAAACTATTTTAGATTCTGATTTTTCAAACATGCTAAACTTCCAAATACTAGTATCAAAGCTATCCAAGAACGACTTAAGGAAGGCTACATTCATCGACTTTATTAAACTATATTTTTCTGAGGGAAACAAACATAAATGATATTGTGTAAATTTACATAAGACGATTAAAAAATTCAGAAGGAAAATATTAGAAATTGTGATATTATTGATTTGAAACGTATGTTTTCAATTCAGCTAATCATTGTTAAGGAGGCGGTCATTATGACAGACAAAACTAATTTGATCATTTTTAACTACAGGGGGATAACGTCTAATTAACAAAGTTGCTTAGCGTTTCCCCAATATTGAAAGGGGAAAATGTATGAATAACGTAAATGTTAAACTTGTAGAATTAAATTCGGAAAACTGGTATGAATGTTGTAAATTAGAAGTAACAGAAGAACAAAAAGACTTTCTAGAACCAAATGCAATTTCAATTGCCCAATCAAAGTTTGAACCAACATTAAAGCCTTTTGCTATTTATTATGAAGATTCAGTTGTAGGGTTTTTAATGTATAATTCTATAAAGGAAGAACTAGATGGTTATTGGGTTTATAGAATCATGATTGGTAAAGAGTACCAAGGTAAGGGGATTGGCAAAGCAGCAACAGAGCTAATGCTGTTAAAAATGGCTAAGTTACCGAATGCAAATAAAATTGTTGTTGGCTACCATCCAGATAATAAAGGAGCCCATCATTTATATTCTAGTTTGGGCTTTATTGATTATGGAGATAGGTTTGGAAAAGAGATGGCTGTTGTTAAA
>JAEWDX010000346.1 GCA_023389895.1 Bacillota bacterium | reverse complement strand
ACTTAACAGATGAATCAAACTTTACAAGCAATATAAAAGAAGTTTTTAATAAAAAAAATCGAAATACTCTTATTTATGAAGGAGTTTAAGATGCTTTTTTCCTTTCAATTTATGACTTATAACGATGTGAATATATGGAGAATTGAAAATGAGGTGAATGATTTTTCCGTTCTCCATGTATGTTTGCCTATAGATAGTTCTTTAAGTGAGGATCTTACAAGGTATGTTAGATTTGGCGAAATTATGGAAAATGAAATAAATAACAAAATATTTGATAAAAATAGTAAGTTAATTGATTATGGAGTAGTTACCACTTGTTCGGCATATAGGAGTAAACTTGTGGTTAGCTGTGAACTTTTGAGTGAAGACATTCCTACTGTTCTTAAATTTATAGTTAATACAATTAAAAACTTCAAAGTAATTAATTTAGATATGTTTGGAGAGCAAAGATTTTTAGATCAAAATATAGTTGCTAGAAAGACATTGAGCAATTTATTATTTTCTAACAGCACAGGTTTGACTTTTTCAAGAAATTGTGAAGTAGTCTTAGGTTCTAACCTAGCTTTATCAGAGATAAGTCATATAGTGGGTAAGATTGTTAATATGGTACCGGATATTAAAACTGCTATGGGAGGAAATGGTGTAAAAATTTATAAAAATCAGGGATTTCAGCTTATTTATACCGAGGAATTCAATCAAATTAATTTGTTGTGTGGAGTTAAAGTAGATATTCCCTATCACGAAATTAGAATTATGGCCAAATATATAGAGCTTGAAATAAATCGAAAGCTTCGAGATAAGCTAGGTTTTATCTACGGATCTTTGGTGGAAGCTGAACCTAATATAGTTATTATTAACACTCAGTTAAGTAAAGAACATGCTGCGAGGTCTATTGTAGAGCTTAAGAAGATATTCAAATTATTAACTTATGGTTTGTCTAGTATAGTTATTAATGAACTCGCAAGAATAATAGATACAGAAGATCGCTTGAGAAATGAAGGCCTAACCGAAAAGGTAGATACACTCCTCTATTCAATAATAAATAAGCAGCCAATTAATATAGAATACATATCAGGTAATGATTATATTTGTTCAAACAGTCTGTTATATGATTTAAAAGAATGTAGGTTCCCAAACAATTATCAATATAAATTTGTGTTATCTGGTGATGTAACAGATCTTGAAGAAGACTTAAGGAAAGTGGTGAATGAAAATGGATAAGGAGTTATTAATCTTTTGGAATCATGTTGGAAAGGAACATGGAGGGCTTAATTATGTTAAAGATATTAAAAAGAATACGGATTTAATAAAGCAACAGACATTACAGCTCTTAGAGAAGAACTGTAGAGAAAATAAGCAGCGAAATATATTTATCCGCCACAACGAAAATATACTAGTTGAAATTCCACCTTATAATTCTGATGAAAATTATATAATTATTTATTGTATTAACGAAGGTCTTCAATTCTCACTAGGGCATAAGAAAAAACATAAATGGTGGTTAGTTGATATTGTAGACATTGAGGAAATAAAACCTAATGTTTATGTTGTAAATGATTTATTATTAGATATCTCTATTGAGCCTTCTGGTAAATACCATGTGTTAGATGTTGATGAGTTTGAAGAAGCGTGCAGTCTTAATATTTTAACTAAAGAACAGATGATTAAATCTTTAAAATCTTTAGATAAAGCCATAAAGGTGCTTAATCAAACGACATTTCCTGAAACATGGTTAATCGAATTATCTAATAAGTATATGAAATAATATAGTATTCAGAGGATAGATTATTAGTACATCGAAAGAATAGTGTTAATAAACCACCAGTTATACTGGTGGCTCTGATTTTATTCAACTATCGAATTCAGTGAGTGAATCTTTCAGTGTTGATAAATGTAAGCCTTTGTTATAATAACCTTCCATTATTTTTTTTGGAACCAAGCTTCCGCCAGTTGCCCAAACAATATGTGTACCATTTTCCAACCTTTCTTCTAATGCATTTGCAGATAAATACTCCTGACCGACTCTTGTATTATGCAGTTTGACGGTTCCTAGCATTCCAGCTAATGCAGAGGGTTCAAGGTCAATATTTTCGCTGTTACTTAGAGCATGTAGTAAAATATATAATTCTTCATCATCAATTGTAAAAATTCCACTCAATAAGCTTTCGATTACTTTACCTACAAATCGAGAAGGCCTCCCTACTGCAAGACCGTCTGCGTCAGTCTTGTTATCTATCCCAAAATCCTGAACAGATACTTGATCATGTAATTCTGTTAACAACCCAAGCAGCATGCATGGAGAGTGGGTTGGCTCAGCAAAGAAGCAGTGCACATGTTCCTTGTAAATCAATTTTAAACCAAAAGCAACGCCTCCCGGACCACCACCAACACCGCACGGAAGATATACAAATAAAGGATGATCTCTATCGACAATAACGCCTGCTGCATCTAATTGATTTTTTAAACGAATAGCTGCTACAGCGTACCCTAAAAATAAGTGCTTTGAATTTTCATCATCAATAAAGTAGCAATGTGGATCTGTTTCTGCTTGTTTTCTTCCTTCCTCAACTGCTTTGCTATAGTCTGAACGATGCTCAATTACAGTAACGCCTTTTTTTCTGAGCAAGTCCTTTTTCCAATGTTTTGCGTCTTCTGACATATGAACAGTCACGTTAAAACCCATTTTTGCACTCATTACTCCAATACTCAGTCCTAGGTTACCGGTAGATCCTACAGCGATTGAATATTGCGAAAAAAAATCCTTGAACTTCTTAGAATCTAAAATAGAGTAATCATCCTGAGGTGTTAACAGTTTATGCTTAAACAAAAGATCCTCTGCATACTTTAGAACCTCATATATCCCACCTCTCGCTTTAATCGATCCCGAAATAGGGAGGTGGCTATCGCATTTTAACCATAGTTTCCCAGGAAGTGCTTTCTGATACTTTTTTTCAAGATAACGATGCATATGGGGAATAGGTACGATAGGAGATTCGATTATACCGTTCATGCTTTGGGTTTCTTCAAATACCTTAGCAAGGTAAGGTGCAAAGCGTTTCCATCTTTCCTCGGCATGATTCACATCTTTTTCATCAATGGTAAGAGTATCAATACTTGATGCCTTATACTTAGCATTTGTCCAAAGAACTTCTTTTAATGACACTACATCTTGTAATATCGGGTATTCTAGTTGCCATTGCAAAATCGATTTCCCTGCTACTGTCTGATTCATTGGCATCGGTAACTTCCTCTCTTCTTTGAATGTTTCCTGGAGTACGCTTATATATAAACGTAGTTGTTATATTCGCAGTTACACCACCCTCATTCTAAGTAAATATAATTTGGAAAAGGTGCTTGAATTTGACAGAAGCACCTTTTTATTTTTTAGCCCGATCATATCAACCTGATTCTAGTTACTGGTCTAAAGTGTATGAGAAGATACCAGGACTCTTTATTTCTGTAATTAGTAAGTAAGTCTAAAGAAGAAAAGATTGGTTATTCTATGAAGAATCTAGATGATTGGCATAATGTTAGAGTCTATAAAAAATGAAAGAAAAAGACTTGATATTTTACCCTGCTTTATTTAGAATAGCATAAAGAAGTAAAACTTCAAAACGAAATAAAAAAAGGAGTAAAACTTCCTTGGGGGGGATTTAGACGAATAATGGTTACGATACGAGAAAAAATTCGAACACACTATGCTCAGTTAACTAAGCAACAAAAAAAGGTGGCAGAACATCTTCTGGAAAACCCAGAACTGTTTATTAATAATATTGCATCGAGTGTAGGGGAACAGATCGGTGTTAGCGAGACAACTATTATACGGTTCTGCTACGCATTAGAGTATAGCGGTTTCAGTCAATTACAAAAAGAAGTGTTTGCCGAGCAGCTACGAAATGAAAAGAATGCGCTTACGCATCATCAGGAAACCGCCAAACGTTTTAAAAATAATCAGCATTTTTTTATCGAAGTGGTAAAAGAAAGTTTGGACCGAATCGAGGGGATGCTTGGAACTATTTCAGAAACAGCATTTGAGAAAGTTTTGCAAAGCATTAGTAAATCAAAAAAAGTCCTTACAGTAGGCTTGCGGTCATCATATGCACCGGCACATTGGCTGGCATTCAGCTTACGTATGCTCTGTGAAGATGCCCAGGTGTATAACCAGAATACGGATGATATTGTCCAATTATCATCACGAATGGATAAACAATGGGTACTGATCGCCTTTTCATTCAAAAGATATAGCAAAGAAACACTGGATATTGTAAGGATAGCTAAAAACAAGGGAGCATATATAGTTGCTATTACCGATGATGTTCTAGCACCAGTCAGCCAAAACGCTGATATCGTGCTGCACGTTCCAAGTACGGATTCCTCTACACTCGATGTTACTCCGCCACTTTTTGTGTTGCTTCATGCAATTGTTGCTGGTATGTCTGTGATTGATTCAGAGCAAGTTAGGCAAAGAATATTAGAATATGAACACAATTTCGAGATTTACAGAACGATAGTCGAAGAATAAATTTCTGGATGAAAGGGGCTATTAGTGATGCAAATAAAGAGAGTTATCTTGCACTACATGAAATTGCAATTGAAACAACCTTTTACGGCAAGCTTTGGAACGGTAACAGATAAGGAATTTATTTTAGTCAAAATAATGGACGAGAATGGAGTAATAGGGTGGGGGGAATCGGTGGCGATGGTCCTTCCTTGGTACAGTGAAGAGACAGTAAAAGGAAACTGGCAAATGCTTAAAGAACACCTCATTCCCATGCTGATAGGTAAACACCTAGAAGACCCATCCGATGTGTCCACTATTTTCCAAAAAGTACGGCGGAATAACATGGCAAAATCCGCATTGGAAGGGGCTGTTTGGGACTTGTTTGCCAAGCGCAAAGGAGTCAGTTTGGCACAAGTGCTTGGAGGGACGAAGAAGGAAGTAGAGGTGGGGGTAAGTATTGGGATCGAAGCTTCCATTCCTAAACTTTTGGATGTCATTCACAAAAACCTCGATTTGGGCTACAAGAGGATAAAAGTGAAGATAAAACCTGGATGGGATATTGCAGTAATGGAGGCTATCCGAAATAAATTTCCTAATATTCAGCTAATGGCAGATGCAAACTCCGCTTATTCACTGGCACATAGCGACCTACTGCAAGAATTGGATCAATTTGACTTGACGATGATTGAGCAACCACTCGCACATGATGATATCATCGATCATTCTGCTCTTCAAAAAAGACTAAAAACACCTATTTGTCTCGACGAAAGTATTCATTCTGTAGAAGATGCCAGAAAAGCGATTGAGTTGGGAAGTTGCAAGATCATCAACATCAAAATCGGACGTGTTGGAGGATTGACCGAAGCTAAGAGAATTCACGACCTTTGCATGCAACAGAATGTTCCAGTCTGGTGTGGCGGTATGATGGAGTCGGGAATTGGACGAGCACATAACATTGCCATTACTACGTTGGACAATTTTATCTTCCCTGGTGATACTGCTGGATCAAAAAACTATTGGGAGGAAGACATTATAGACCCGGAGGTAACACCTCACAATGGAGTTATTACATTACTTGAAAAACCGGGGATTGGATACGAGCCTAACTATGAAAAAATCGAGAAGAATTCTCTCTATTCAGAGGTTTTCCGCCCATAACAAAGCTTCCCAGCCATAAAACAGACTGAGAAGATGAGACAAGTGAAAGACATGTTAGAAAATCATAAAATATGGATCATATTTCTGTTTCTACTTGTACTCACAGGTTGCTCAACGGAAGATACTACTCCGAAAAGTCATGATGCATCACGTGAGGGTGGTTCGAGGTGCCGTGCTTTCAATAAAAGAAAAAGAATACATTGAAGCAGCACGTGCCTTGGGTGTGAGAGATGCGAAAATCATTTCCAAACACATTTTTCCAAATATTCTTTCACCAGTAATCGTACTATCGACACTGCAAATCGGTAACAGTATTCTAATTGCCGCTGAATTAAGCTTTCTCGGTTTAGGGGCACAGCCTCCGTCGCCTGAGTGGGGGGCAATGATTTTTGTCGGTCGATCTTTTCTAGCCAATGCATGGTGGATGTCTTTGTTTCCCGGATTGGCCATCATCATAACGGTCTTGGCTTTTAATTTGCTAGATGACGGGTTGCGTGACGCACTTGATCCACGAGTGAAAAAATAATAACTGGTAGAGGATGAGTTAAACATGGATTTGCAAAAAAAAATCGAAGAACTAGTTGGACAAGCAGCAGCAACATTCGGGATTGTCATCAAACATTTGGAGACAGATGAAGAGGTGAAGATTAATGAAGGGCATCTCTTTCAGATGGCAAGCTGTTATAAAGTACCGATTCTAGCGACTTTATTTCGTGAAGTGGAAGCAGGGACAATCGATTTAAACTCGAGAGTCCGTCTTTCATTGACAGATCGAGTTCCAGGCTCGGGGATATTAAAAGAATTCGATCCTGGATCTGAGGTTTCGCTGAAGGATTTGGCAACTTTGATGATTATTGTTAGCGATAACGTCGGAACAGACAAAATACTTGAGCTGGTAGGTGTGAACCGTACTGACCAATATATGAAGAGTATCGGATTACAGGATACCTATGTGAATCTGACATGCTGGCAGTTATTAAGTTTAGTTGTAAACCTAGACCCTGAATTGCATAGCAACGAGCAGTATGAAGAAGTGTCGCTTCGTCTGTTCCAGGCAAAACATGATAAAAGAAGCATCGTGTTTACCAAGAGTATAGAGAATAATGTGTCAACCCCAGCTGATATGGCATTATTGTTGGAAAAAATAGCCAGAAATGAGTTGATTTCAAAGAAAGCGTGCGAGCAGATGATTGACATTATGAAAAGACAGCATTTCCGTGATCGGATTCCAAATTTGTTGCCTGCCGGAACCCCAGTAGCTTGTAAATCGGGTTCAGTCGGTGGTGTTCATAATGATATTGGCATCATTTATTTACCTGAAGAAAAAGGTACCGTCATTGTTTCGGCTTTCTCTGAAAATAACAGCTCACAACTGGAAGCAGCACAAATGATCGCGACAGTAGCAAAATCCGCTTACGACTATTTTGTTACCAGGTAATCAGACACAAACGAAAGGGGGACAGCTTGAGCTAACGTGTATTTTTGTTACTCATGATCTCAGTGCGGTTAAACATATTTGTTATCGGATTGGAGTTATCTTGGTAGCATGGTCGAACAGGCCGACACAGATGATCTTTTTCTCTACTCCGTTTCATCCCTACACAAAACTGTTGATGTCAGCAGTTACTATACCTGATCTGAGTCGAAAAAGAGAAAAGATTTATTTGCATGGAGATGTTCCCAGTCCTGCTGATCCACCAACAGGGTGCTCGTTTCATACGAGATGTAATCAATGCATGGATATCTGCTCATCTATAAAGCCGCAAGAGATTGAAGTAGAACCAGGTCACATGGTAGCTTGTCATCTATATTTGTAAGAACAAAAATGATTGAAGAAAGGAGAAAATATGGGCGACTTATTAAAATATTTGAAGAGTCAGCAAAATGAAATGCTTAATACGTTACAAACACTGGTGGAAATAGAATCTCCTTCTCTCGAGAAAGAAATGAATGATTTATTAGGTAAAAAGATAGCGGAGATTTATCTTTCTCTTACTGGAGGAACGATGGAGATCATTCCTAATCAAACGTATGGGAACCACCTCCGTGGAAGATGGGGACAGGGAGATCATCAGATTCTTCTACTCGCACATCGAGACACTGTATGGCAAAGCGGCGATTTGCAAAAAAACCCTTTCCGTATTGAAGGTGATAAAGCCTATGGACCGGGAATTTTCGATATGAAGGGCGGAATTGTTCAAGGAATATATGCATTACACTCATTAATGCACTTTGAAACTAATCCAAATTGTCAAGTTGTTTTTTTAATCACTTCAGATGAAGAAATAGGAAGTCCATCTTCTCGTCAAATCATTGAGAAAGAAGCTAAGAAAAGTGATTACGTCCTCGTCCTTGAGCCCCCCATGTTCGATTACGGTGCTTTAAAAACGGCCCGTAAAGGAGTTGGAATGTACAAACTAAAAGTAACAGGGCAAGCCGCACATTCAGGAATTGATCATCAAAAAGGGAAAAGCGCCATTGAAGAATTAGCCCATCAAACCCTATACCTTCATAAACTGACTGATTACACAATCGGTACAACGGTGAATATTGGAACTGTTAATGGAGGAACGCGGGGGAATGTAGTAGCTGCGGAAGCAGAGGCGGAAGTCGATATACGAGTGAGGACACAAGCTGAATTTGATCGGATTATTCCCCTCTTTGAAAATATCGTTCCTGCGATTGAAGGAACTAGGATAGAGGTAGAAGGTGGAATAAATCGTCCGCCACTGGAACGTACGAAGGAAGTTGGAAAAATGTTTGAACTGGCTAGGAATATTGGGAAGGAAAAATTGGGAATTGACTTGGTCGAAATTGAGACTGGAGGGGCTAGTGATGGGAATTTTACAGCTCCTCTAGCGCCTACGCTTGATGGACTTGGTCCTGTTGGAGATGGAGCTCACGCAGTGCACGAGCATGTATTGATTCAGGACATCCCCGTAAGAAGTGCGTTGCTTGGGTACCTGATTGAGGCGTTGGGAAGACAAAAAAGACATTCATAAGGGGAGATGATTGTAATCATGAGGTGGAAGCTGGATGTTTTATATACCTCCTTTGACTCACACGAATTCTGTGTTGACATGAAAAAATGTAAGGAAGATCTGAAGTCCATAGAAAAGTGGGTAGAAACAAATGCGCACAGTGATTTTGACGCAAGTAACAAAATAGAGACTTATCTTAATATGTTAAATAGTTTTTACGATCGGTTTAATCGGTTATACCAATTCGCTGAATTGACTTTCTATGAAGACAATGAAAACCAAAAGTCGTTGGAAGCAATTGCTGATTTACAGCGAATAAAAGCTCGAAGTGTGAAACCACTTGTAACTTTTCAAAAGTGGATCAGTACTTTGGAAAATCTAAATGAACTGATTCAGTCATCTGCATTCTTAAAAGAGCATAAGTTTTATCTAACGGAATTAGTAGAAAATAATGAATATGTATTAACTGAGAAAAGCGAAGAATTTATTGCTGAAATGGAAAATATGGGTTCAAACATATGGACGAGAATGCACAACGAATTAACCTCTAGCCTTATGGTAAATGTGACAATAAATGATGAACAAAAGTTAATCCCTTTATCGATGGCAAGGAATATGGCCTATGATAAAAATTTTACAGTAAGAAAAAATGCTTATGAAGCTGAAATGAAGGCTTATTCAGAAATAGAAAATGCTTGCGCAGCTTGTTTAAACGGAATTAAAGGAGAAGTGATTACTTTATCTGAGATGAGAGGCTACTCATCTCCTCTAAAAAAAACATTATTGGATCAGAAAATGAGCGAAGCGGCTTTAGATACGATGATTAGTGCCATTCAAGAGAAGTTACCATCATTTCATGCTTTTTATAGGAGAAAAGCAGAATTATTAGACGCAAAGAATGGTTTGCCTTTTTTTGAACTATTCGCCCCCTTGGATACAGAATCGCTAACCTTCACTTTTGAGCAAGCGAAAGATCTGATTATAGAAAATTTCGGAGCTTTTAGTGATTCCATGGGGTGCTTTGCTAAAAAGGCATTTCAAGAGTTCTGGATTGATGCTGAGCCACGGAAAGGAAAGCGGGGAGGGGCTCTTTGCGTTAACCTCTACAGTGTGAGAGAAAGCAGGATATTGTGTAATTTCACTGGGAGTTTAAGTGATGTAGTAACTCTAGCGCATGAGTTAGGTCATGGTTATCATAATGAATGTCTTAGAAATCAAAGTTATGTAAATAGTAAACCTCCACTACCGATCGCAGAAACAGCTTCAATTTTCAGTGAAATAATCGTAAAACAGGCAGAGCTCCAGAAGAGAGAGAGAAGGGAAAAATACATGATTCTTGAAAATGATGTTTCCCAATCAAGCAAAGCAATAGTTGATGTTTATAGTCGTTTCTTATTTGAAAGTGAACTGTTTAAGAGAAGACGAAACAAAGTTTTATCCCCGATTGATTTGAAAAACATGATGGAGAAAAGCCAAATCGACTCATACGGCACTAGCCTCGATCATGATTTTCTACATCCATATATGTGGGTATGTAAAGCTCAGTACTATTATGCTGATAATAATTTTTATAATTTTCCGTATACGTTCGGCTTATTGTTTTCAAAAGTGCTTTATGAGAAATACATTGAGAATAAATCTTCGTTTGTCAAATTGTATGATCAGTTTCTTTCCGTGAGTGGACAAATGAGTATTAGAACATTGGCAAAGAAGTTAGACATAGATGTTGAGTCAATGGATTTCTGGAGAGGTTCTCTACGTATAGTTGAGGAAGATATCAATCGTTTTCTACTCTATAAATAGAAAATAAAGGATAAAAACAAAAAGGAGATATGTGATGAAAAAGGTATCATTGAAAAATATCCAATCGATTGATGTCCACTGTCATCCATTCGTCGCTAATCAGGAGCCATATAGTCCAGAGGAATTTGTTCGGAGATTGTCGTTATCTGTTGCTCCAACTCAATTAGTTGAAGGCTATACACAAAAAGGAAACAGACCCTTTCCAGGTATGAATATGTGGGTTCAGATTTTGGTTAAGCGGTTGGCTAGGTATTCGCATTGGAAGTATTACAGAAAGATTATGTATTCACTCACCACCATCCAGTATATTGGGATAGCTTGCTTAATAAGCTAAACAAACACGTAAAGCGTATCCGAACGATGAAAGTTACACAAGCACATATTGTAAAACGGTTTGGGGGAGCTTAATTTCTTTCGTATTTTCTATATTCCAGAATCTGGCGCGTTTATTTAGGAACGCGTCATTTTTATTTAAAGGGCCATTTAAGCTGATAAGATACTGGTCTTTATTATTTCGGCTATTCATGCTCCTTAAGTTGATAATGCGCAGGTTTGTTAAGGAGGATTTTTGCTATGAAGACAGAAGTTGTTTATGAAACGTAAAAAAGGAGAGGAAACAATTGATCCAATTTAAAAACAAAGATTTTACAATTTTTGAAAGTCAATTATTCAAAACGACATCTGTCGTCATACAAACAGACGATTGTATAATTGTGGTTGATCCAACATGGCTTCCAAACGAGGTAGAGGAAATTAGACAGCATGTGAATAACATTAAACAGAATAAGCAAATCTATCTTCTTTTTACTCACTCAGATTGGGATCATATACTAGGATATGGTGCTTTTCCAGATGCAATCATCATTGCAAGTAAAGGTTTAAAAGTGGTGAAAGATAAAGAAAGTATACTGGAACAAATAAGATGGTTTGATGATAAATATTATATAGATCGCCATTATCCCATTCTGTACCCTAAAGTGGATATAGTGGTTAGAGAGGACGGGCAAGTATTCAATATCGGTAAAACCACCCTCACCTTTTATAAAGCGGATGGGCACACAGATGATGGTATTTTTACAATCATAGAACCATTAGGAATTTGGATTGCTGGTGATTATTTGTCGGATATTGAATTTCCATATATCTATTTCAGTAGTGAGAAGTAAGAGGAAACATTGAAAAAAACGGATTGGATTTTAACTAAACATGACATACGTTTTCTTGTTCCGGGTCACGGGCATTTAACAGGAAACAGAGAAGAAATGAACAAACGAAAAGAGGAGTCCTTACGATATATTAAAGATATAAGAAGTGCGATTGAATCTGAACGTGATAGTTTTTATTTAATAGAAGGCTATTCCTATTTAAGAGGAATGAGAGCCTTTCATGAAGGGAATATCAATTTAATAAAAAAGGAACAAAACAGAAAATAAAATCAGCGATCTTTGAAATGGAAAGTGTCATAGAAATGTACCTACAAGTAAATAATGTCTCCCAGTTTCCCGGGCTGCTTGTGCGACTGGTTTATTGTTCTCGAGAATATACGTTACCGTTTCTTTTTTAAACGTTTCATCATAACGCTTTCCATTTTCTTTAGCCATATAGACACCTCATGTTATTGTTATATATTTCTATTATAACAATCTGTGTCCACTTTTTAGTCTAGCATCAAACATACTTAGTTCTTCTTCGTTATTGTTACTTTCTTTTTTAAAATACTTGAATATATTTTTTTACATCATCTTCCGCCTTAATGGAGTTTAATTTATCACTTGGAATTCTAATGTAAAATGTTTCGGGTTTTTTATCTTCTAGTTCTTGTTCTTTTAAATAAAACGTTAATTCGATATTTTTAATTTCTTTTTCGTTTACTTTTTGAATGAAAGAAACAACTTCTTTAATCAATGCTTCTTCTGTTTTACTAGAACGTTCCTCTTTGAAATGAATGACAACATTGATACCTGTTTGAACATCTTTGTAACTCGGTACGTCTTTTTTTATATCTTCTAGGTTTCCTATGCCGTACACAGGATGTACACCATAACGATCAACAGAAAGAGATTCAAAAGAACTATCTATTAATGGGACTAGGTCCCCTTTTACTTCTTTCTCCCAAACTGCTTCTGGATAGTAATCATGTAATGTATTATCACGTTGTTTTTCAGCGCTAAATGAAAGTTCTTTATCATCTTTTAGTGTGAAAATTGTTCCGTAATTATCAAATTTAAAATTAAAATAAGATTCTTTAATGTCGATCTTGATGTCGTATTTTTCTTCAACATACTGTTTTAATTCTTTTGAAACTTGTGTTTTTTTCCATGGAAGTCCATAGAAAGATACATAAATAAAAAGTACAAAAGCTATTATTAATAACAAAACAACTAGTAGGATAATTTTTTTCATCCTAAATCCCCTCCTTGTCATGATAATATCCGCACCCGTTACTTGATATTCTTTTTCTTTCTTTTATTTGAGAGTACGATTGCCATAACAAATAAAATTACAGAAATCAATAGAGCTGTTCCCGAAGCAATAGGTGTTAATATTCCTATTATTAGTAGAATAATCCCTAAAACAACTAATCCGATAACCATTGAAATTAATCCTACCCTTATTAAGGAAATATCATAATCATTTAAATCTTAGCATTTATTACCTTTTCATTGTACAAAAAATGGAGAATTACTTACTTTTTGGCGTAAACTACTCCGCTACTTTAAGTACAAACCTTCACAATTTCTCCTAACCTAAATATAGCCAACTTCCTTTGAAGCTGTTACTCCACAATCTGGCCGATTGTTGAAGATTACTGAAACTTCTATTGGCTGGTCTAGTTAAAGAAGATACACACCATAATATACTAAACAGTAGCACGAACTATATAACGGGATAAATAATGATATGGAAATATAAGAAAGGTTAAACTATGGGGAATTACGAAGTGCTATAACTGGATTGAATACAAATGCTACTATGACTCAATCATGGCAAGCAGAATATTTTATTGATTTATCAGATGACTTTATTAAGGAGAGCTATTGTCAAATTCGCAATTGGGGGCTTTATTTAACGATAAATTATCAATCTTTTTTATAAAATGCTCGTGCAGAGAAAAATAATCTCCAACATTTTGATCAATCTTTGTTCAAAATGTTGGAGAATCTTTTATGATGAAATCAATTTAAAGCTTGTTACTGATTTACCAGATAAACGGAATTAGTTTTTTTGTTTTCTGTTTATATACTGTAAATTGTTCTCCGTACTTGTTCTGTAAGTAATCATCAGATTTTGGAATATAGCCAAAAACAAATACTAAGAATAGACTTAGAGGGATAAGCAAGCTATAAATATTGTTAGAGATTAGTGCTAATCCTAGTACCCAAAGGCAATCCCCAAGATAATTAATATGAATCGCATATTTAAATAAACCGCCTGTATATAGCTTACCTCGATTTACAGGATTGTCTTTAAAAGGTTTTCTAAGTAACTCTGAAACTGTGTTTAACATACTGCCACCTAAAAACAATATCCAGCCTATAATAAGTACTGTTAAGTTTGGATTCTGATTACTAGTAATCATTAAAATGGGGAAACCTAAATAATAAATCCCAAAAGCTATACTGTTCATGATGGCTTCTTGCCATGCAATACCTCTAGGCAACCATATAAACATCATAGCTGTTAATCGTAAAGCTGTAATAATTAAAGCAATAAAAAGCCCTAGTGAAATGCCTGATTTGTCATAAGTAATGAAAAGCAAATAATATGCAATGATTAAATAGATAATCTCAGCAACTAAAATCAAGATTTTTTCTTTTATCGTTGGCTGGTTTATACCATACATTGTGATACGCTCCTTCATTTATTCATTTTATGGGCAAATATACTTCTATGATATTATTCTCCTCCGGTGTGCTATAGGGATTCGTTTGATAAACTTCAAACGGAGCTCCATTCAGTTTATAGTTATTTTCTTCAATCCAAATATGTAGCTTTGTATGAATAGAAGGTAATTCATCGTAAGAACCAATAAGCGTAGCCATTGCGCAAAGGCCGGGATTAAACACTTTTGTTTTATTTGTGGCCTCTGCAAGAGGAATCGCAATTTCTACATCATAATTTTCAGGTACATATTCTGAACTATGGAAAATAGCAAGTGGTTTTGCAATAGGTAATAAATTTTCAAACAAAATTTTACTAAACAACTCATTAAAGTGCATTAGGAAATCAGCGGTATTAATTTGTTTTCGTTGAGATAATATATTATAGGTTAAGTGATTCACAAGTTTAATCTCAATCTGATCTAAGTAACCCATGATATTTCCCTCTTCATCTAACTGTTGAATATCAAGCTTTAATTTTTTTAATAGAGAAGAATAAAATGTTATCTGTTGTGTTAGATTTTCTTGTTTGTCCTTCATTTTAGAGTTAAGAAACTCGGTATCCTCCCAATTAGCTAAAATAACCTTGATTTCTTCAAGCGAAAATAAATAGGTTTTTAAGCGCGTAATCAATAAAGCTGTTTCTAATTGAGAAATATTATAGTAGCGATAGCCATTTTTGGCGTCTATGAAAGCAGGCTTTAAAAGCCCAATTTCATCATAGTAGCGAAGCGTCTTCAGAGTGAGATGTGATATTTTTGAGAACTCACCAATTGAAAGCATAACAATCACCTCCTGTTATAAATTACTTTAAATATAATGTTTCCTGTAAGGGGAAGGTCAATCAATATAGATAAATTTTCTTATTGTATTTAACACGAGCATCGGGACATCATGAGTCAGTAGAAAATTATATCAAAAAGGTTATTGATCCATTAGACAATCTTTTTAATAAAGAAAATAAATGTAGGATATGGAGATTCACAATATATAGAGCTTATTAATAAAACTAGATAAAAAGTCAATCTGCCCGACTGGATTTTTATTTAGAATATAGTGTATCTTCAGCAAAACGGGCGCTATAATTGAGCGACACAGCTAGAAAATGATCAATCTTTTTTATAAAAACCTATCTTAAATCTACTAGAAAAGAATCCATTTTGATCAAAAAGGGTTGAACATAAATATAAAAAAAGTACCCTAGGTAAGAAAAAATCAAAAGGCGCTCAAAATTTATTAGATATTTTAATACCGTTGGGAATGATTTTTGGTTCTGCTATTGGTGTAATTTTTAGCATTTTTTCCTCAATCTCTTTACTGTCTACAGTTAGTTTAGGAACTGGAATAGGTTTATTATTTGGATATTTTGCTTATGAAATTTATAGCAAGAAAGGGGAAAGCTATTCATAAATAGCTATCTTCCAGAAAACTAGTTAATAGAACAACTGTTATTTAATGATTTTAGGTAAACCATCTTTACCGTTTGACAAAGGATAAATTTTCCATTATCATCAACGCTAGCTTACTTACGGGGAGAGGTAAAGATGAAAATTTATGTTGATGCAGATGCTTGTCCGGTAAAAGATATCATTATCTCTGAAAGTATGAATGCTGAAATTCCTGTAATCCTAACCTGCTCCAGCAGAAAAAGAAAAAAGCGGAAAGCGTACAATGTTTCGTATGAAAATTGACCAATAATTTACCGCGAATGATACCTCCCCTTGTTCGTTATAAGCAGTATCAATTATTTTTAGTTTTGATGTGTCTAACTTTCCGAACAATAAACCTTCAATTGTTATTTTTACTACCGGGGGCGTTTCTACAATAAGTGGAGACGCTTTTTCTTATTCAAGTAACGGGACCGTTTAGTTGAGCAAGGTTTTATAAAAAAATCTAAACTATTTGCTTATTAATCAAAAATAATTTTGAAAAAATGAAGAAATTGAAACTTGTTGTACACCTAGATCACTCTAATTAGTGAGAGGAGGGAGTGATGACACGATGAAACATGATCTTCATATTGTGAAAAGGGCGATTAATAGAGATGCTGAAGCTTTTGAAGAATTGCTTTTTAAAGAAGAAAAAATGCTATATTACAAGGCGCTTTCTTACGTTGGTAAAAAGGAAGATGCTTTGGATGCTATTCAGGAAACGGCGTACAACGCATTCCTTGCGATCGGGCAATTGCGAAATCCTGAGTATTTTTCAACTTGGCTGTTTAGAATTTTAATACGTGAATGTTATAGGCTGTTAAAAGAACGAGACCAAATGATACTTTATGAGGAAAGCGAATTGTTGAAGAAGTTAGATCGCAAGCAGGAAGAAGAGATAGATTCTTTTCATTTAAGTGAGGCATTATCGAGGCTAAATTCGTCCTATCAAGAATCAATTATCTTATTTTACTATCATGACTTGTCCATTAAGGATATTTCTGAGGTGACGGAGAAGCCAGTTAGTACAGTGAAAACAAATTTACGTAGAGCGAGAAAAAAATTAAAAAGTGAGTTGGAAAGGAGTTATCAATTAAATGAAAAAGTCATATGAGCATTTCGAGGAGTTTCCACAAGAACAAGTTCGTTCAGCTATTCGTTCGGGAATCGGTCAAGCTAAAGAGCAATTAGATACGCCTCGTATTAGAGTGAACAATGGGAAAAGAAAAATACTCTATGCTATGTGCAGTGTGGCAGCTGTTTTTGGCATATTGGTTGGTTCCTCTTACTATTCTCCAGCTTTGGCAAGCAGTTTGTCCCAAATACCGATCATCGGTTCTGTTTTCGGGAATTCTGATCTGATCGGTTTACAACAAGCTAAAAAAAATGGGCTAACGAATGAAATTGGGGAGACCCAGATGATCAATGGAATTTCCGTTACACTTGATGAAATTTTATATGATCAAAATAATATTACTATCGGTCTCTTCATTGAATCTGAAAAGGAACTTGATGAATTTTATTTTAGAGCTGGGATGGATTTTACGATGAATGGGGATTATCCTGCTGGATCCACTGGGAGTTACGGTGAAAATATTCTTTCGGCAACAACCCGGACTGCTATTCAAGAAATAAATGTGACCGAAGATATGCCAGAGAAGTTCGAGCTTGGATTAATGTTACATGGGGAAAAGGGAGAAACATGGTATTTCTCAACTCCAGTTGAGAAAATTACCATTCAGAAAATTCCTGTTCAACATTCACAGACGGTTGATGGTTTGAATCTTACTGTAACAGAAATGTCTTATAGTGAAACAGGTGTAAGTATAGCCTATGAGAGTTCTGAAGAGGAAACAGATTTTGAGCTAAGTCGTGGAGGAAATATCGAATTCTCAGTAGTAGATCAAGATGGAAATGAAATTACAGGTCGCTCGGGTGGAGCAAGAGGTGAAAGGGTTAAGGATAGAATAGAGTACAAGAGTAGTAAGCAATTTGATCCTGTTGATTCTAATGTTACTGAATTGACAATTACTCCTTATTTAGTCATCCCATCGGGCGGGGGAGGAGTGGAAATTGACGAAAATGGCAAGGAAATAGAGTTAGAATTTAAAGGGAACTCTATACAGCCGATTGAGTTTGACTCCTTTAAAGTGAAAATTCCATAGTAAATTCATTGTTTAAAAAGAGCTGATATTTCAGCTCTTTTTATCTATATTTAATTAATTCATCCAGTCAAATGGCTGAAACAAAGAATAATACCAATCAACGGGTTCCATTTAGATTGTGTGTCTAACTGGGGTGCAGTTCATTGCTCAGGATTAAATTGGGCTTTTTAATATTGATTTCCTTAACGTTGTAAATTCACATTTTTCTGGTGGTACCTATGGCGTTATCCCCATAATGTAGAAACCCAGTTAATATTCACATGTAAAGGTAGCTGGTTTTAAAGCTGGATGTGCAAAATAGCACATAAAATAAGTGTAAATTATCAGGCGAAGTTACAGGTCTTGGGTCCCCCCAATTTTTTTATTGCTACATTGTTTTCTTATAAGAATTATTTCTTAATTCTATCTTAGTCCATTCTTCTTTTGGAATGTCTCTATGTTTATAATCGACAACCTTAATTTGGCTACCTTGAATTTGAAAAGTAATTGTTTCTTCACCATAAGGTGGATTATGTGCCCCCTCAAAAGTTTGAACTTGAACAGTTACATTTAAGTTGAAATTTGTCTCATCTCTCTCTATTTTAAGGATTTTCTCGAATCCCCGATCCCACAGTTTAGGTTTATAATATGTTTCAATAGCTTTACTTATTGGGTCTACTAAGCGTTCAATCAATGCTTCTTTAAGTAACTGTTTTGGAACTGGTATTCGGTTAATTTTCTTTCTTTTAACATCAACAATTTTCCACATATCTTTTAATGTGCCACTTGTTTGTTTTTCAACAGTATAAAGTACATTAGTGCCATCTTCTTTCCAAAGGTGAACATAACCTTTGTTACCCTTGATATATAGTCGTGGTTCATCAATCCATTCTTCTTCCAACTGAATAATTGTAAAATATAATTGGGCAAGTGGTGTTATTTTATAACCCAGCTGATTAAAATCACCAAATCCATAGAGTCGATAACCTGTTAAGTCAATATCGAAATTCATACTACCATTGTTGCCTTTTTGTACAGTTGAATGGGCTGTGTAAGGCACTAAAATACTCATAAGAAGTACAGTAATTACAGAAATTGCGGATAACTTTAGTCTCATATTCAATCACCTCTATAATATATTGTGACAACAGAGGTGAATTTATTTTTTACTCAGGGCAAAAAACTTATTCCATTATACCAGCTAATATAAGTCAATACTTTTTGCTTAATAATGATGTATAAGTAATGTTACAATAAAAATAGGCATGACAAAAAGACCTCAAAACAATAATTTGAAGTTTTTGTAATTAATGTAATCTTTATGCATTCGTTATGCTATGAAATTCTCTTTATGCTTGAGAATTGCATAAATCCAATGTAATAGCTTGTTGGCGCAGGCTACTATCGCTACTTTGTGAGGTTTTCCCTCACTTCTTTTTTTGTCGTAAAACTCTCTAAGTTTGGTGTTTCGATTATTCGTTAATCCACACTGAACGGCTGTATATAAAGCTTGACGTAGCTTTGTAGAGCCTCTTTTCGTGATGCGGTTTATGGTAGCTGTAAATTTTCCTGATTGATAGATCCTAGGGTCTATTCCTGCATAGGCCACTAGCTTTTTAGGGTGACTAAACTGCTCGATCTCCCCGATTTCGGAGATGAGCGTAGCTGCAATCTTACATCCTACTCCCGGTATAGAACGGAGAAACTCATATTCTTCAAATTCCATGGCTAATTCATCAATCTCTTTTTCTAGGATGGATAGAAACTCTTTTTGTTGAAGAAGCATTTGGATGTACATCTTTAAGGTCACTAAATGGCTCTGATAAAGGGTTTTCTTAAATGGGTTTCGTTCTGCAGCTTCTTTAAGCTTATTCGCCTTATCCCAAAACCATGCATACGAACGTTTTCCTCCTAGACTATGCATTATACTTGCTATTTCCTCTGTTGTTGCTTTTAAAACAACTTCCGAAGTAGGATATAAAAGCAAGGTTTTTAAAGATACCTGTGAATACAAATTCCCAAAAACGCCTTTATATTCAGGGAAAACTTGATCTAGAATCGTTTGAAACTGTAGCTTTAACTGTACGTAATTACGAGTTAATGAATCATGTTGTCTAGATAAATTACGTAAGTTCATAGTTTGAACATTTTTTCGGTGGAATGTTTCTAGATCTTCTTTGTAGTAGAGTTCGCATAAATGTCTAGCATCAGCTGGGTCTGACTTAACTTTTCGAAGGCTACTCTTTTTAGTTTCGTAAGAAACCACTGGATTTACTAAATAGTAGGTTATCCTCCTTTCCTCAAGATACTGAAGTACAGGTTCATGATAGTGTCCAGTAGATTCAAAAATGACCACAGGATCTGTATCAGCGTTTAATTTGACCTCCTTGTAAAATGCATAAAAATCACGTAAACCATTGGTATCATGCTTAAACTTAAAGGTTTTTCCAAAAGGCTGCTTTCTTGCCAAGAAAGCTTGGACTTGGCTTTCTCCTTTTGCAACATCCAGACCAATGACTGGATCCATACTTTATCACATCTCCTTTTATAGTATTTGCCGGTAGCCCCTGACTATCTTGTAGTATCATAGCTTCGCTTGTTATTCGGGGTCAAAGCCCCAACCAGCCTCAAACATGTTTCTACAAGTAGGGGGTGGACAGTATAACGGACGGGATCCTTGTCCCAAGGGCGCAAACGTCCTACCCCGGCTACCTAAAGAATAACCTAATAAAAATAGGCCAACCAGATATATATTCTGGATGACCTTATAATACGAAGGGCGCAAATCTTGAAGAGGAATTGTGCCTTTTTCAGATTCATCACCAAAAGTCGGGGATGACAAATCTAGTGCCCAGTTTCCAAGCGTAATCGGAGAAACAAATGGGCATCATTTCGATAGCCAAACCCACGTCTTTTGATGAGTTTAATTTTATTATTTGTGCCTTCCATGATGCCATTTGAAAGCGATGAAACAATCGTATCCAGTAACGCTTGTTCACGTGTAATCAAAGTTTTTGCAATCTTTGAAACGGATGAACCAAATATTGGAAAAACAGGAAAAATATTTAATTTTTGATGTTTATATATATTAGAATTTAACCAAGGGGAATTTAGGAAAAGGGGATGATGAAATGCTAGATTTTATTGGGTTATTATTTAGTTTAGGTTTGTTAGTTTTGTGTATTTACATATTGTCGAGAGTATTCCATTTTTTTAATGATACAAAATTAATGCTAGCTGAAATAGAAAAGAAACTAGATGAAATTCAAAAAGTTCTATCGCGGTGTCACAGCTTCGCTTGTTATACGAGATCTAGGTTCCCACCAGCCTCAATCATGTTTCTACAAGTAGGGGGGCAAACTGTTTAGCTGACGGGATCTAGGTCCCACGGGTAGTTACGTTTTACCCCGGCTACCGTTATAATAAAACCATATAAAAAATGGTCAACCAGAAATATTTTCTTTTCTGGCTAACCTTATAATACGAAGTGGCAGTTATCTTCAATGGAATGTGGTAATATATGGGTGATAGATTGATTGAAGGAGTGAAAATATATGATATTGTGGTTTAGACACTTACCACAATTAAGGATGGATTTGTCAGAATGGACCCCTTTTATACAGAAAAATTGGTTACGAAAGTACTATATGAAGTTTGTTTATCTACTCCAGGTCATTATATTTCTGATTCCATATTTCTTTGGAGGGTGGTTCCCCAATATCACTACAATCA
Organism: Bacillota bacterium; assembly: GCA_023389895.1. GTDB lineage: Bacteria > Bacillota > Bacilli > Bacillales > Cytobacillaceae > Cytobacillus. The sequence goes on along the minus strand of JAEWDX010000346.1, from coordinate 10,846 downwards.
CTCTTTTCTTAATAGGTATCTTTGTCTTCATCATTCATGAAACCCTTCACATAATTGTAATTAACAAAAAAGGTGACATTAGTTTAACGTTTAGCGGTATATTTTTCTGGCTACATACAAATGCAATTCTATCTAAACCAAGATTTTGGGTCTTTATGAGCTTGCCCTTCATTGCCTTATCAGTAGTGCCTGTCATTGTATCGTTTTTTTTATCTGAAGATATCAAGTCAATCTTTTTATTTGTGAGTTGGATAAACTCTTTGATTTCTGCTTCAGATATCATTAATTCGTTTTTCATTGCTATTAAACCGAAGAACTCAGTGTTTTGCAAAGGCTATTACCGATTACAGTAGTATTAAGGCATGTAATACATCTATTCATTGAACTAGCGAAGAACGATAGTTCAGTTCTTTTAATCGCCCTTTCAGTGGTGGGGCAGTTTTCCTTAGGTCGGAAAATCAACCTTAAGGTTTAACATAGCCTAAAAAATAATAATCTATGTTAAATAGAAGAGGCAGAACTATACTAGTTCAGCCTTTGTGTAGCCAGTTATGGCAGGGATTTTGTACAAAACCTAAGTCTATTTAGATGCAAAATCAATACGTCATCTTAGGATTGAAATGACCAATGCCTTTTAATTCATAGTCGAAAAATTGAAGAATTAATTCATTTTCCATTTCAATACAGTAATATGGATCGATGTTGGCTTTTCCACCTTGCAGCGTATTTGCGAGTATAGGAGAAAAAAGCTGTAAATCGGTCAAGCTTAAATGTTTTGCCCCTTTAAAATGAGTAGTATATGCTCCTTCGAACTGTTTATTGTTGAGTTTATTCGCTACATAAACAGGAGTACTATCCAGTTGTCTCCAAACATCGTCAGAATAAATATTAAAAAGAGGGGTTGTGTAGGCTTTGCTACTTGCCACAAAATTATCATCTGCTTTGTTATAAACAAGTTCACTAAAGAAAGGGGCATCGATATTTACTACTGCCCTTACATCATCGCGCTCCCTGCTTAGCCAAACACTTGCAGCACCTCCCATTGAGTGTCCGAACACACCAATTTTCTCTGTATTGATATGTTGATAAATGGGGTTATTGTCATTTTTGGCTTTTTTAAGGATCGTATCAATGACAAAATTCATATCGTCTGTTCGCAGTTTCATCCATTTCTGAATGATATTGTACTGTTCTTCATTCGAGTAAACGCCTTTATTCTTATTTTCGACTTCCTGGCTAAAATCTGAATTGACCATAATTACTGTTCCATCCTCTGAACGAGTATAGAAGGAATGATAAGGATGATCGATGGAAACGACTACATAACCGTGGCTTGCAAGTTCAGCAAAGGTAGAGCTATTGCTATCCTTTATGCCATATGCTCCATGTGAGAACACCAAAAGTGGGTATGTACCATTGCCGTTTTTCGGATACCAAAACCCTACATTCACAAATCTGTGTTGCTCCTTATTAGTAAATTGTTCTAGACGGTTTTTATCCGTATATGTGTAAGTAGCGGTTGCAACTTTATATTCACCAGTCACTTTTGGTGATTTATGCTGCGGAAAAACAATTGCAGGTGCAAGTGCAAATACTGTTACAACTATCATTACAATGGATTTCCACACAATTTTAGAAGTTTTATATTTTTTGTTTTCTTTGTTACGGATAAGAGAAACTGTCGCCTTTACCGCTAATAGGAGAAGCAGTATACCAAGCATTACCCAGCGAAAACTCCACACAATAACCGATGAAAGTGTGAGAATGACAAATGTTATAAAAATAGCAATCCTAATCCAATTTTTTATTTTTTGATAGTTTTGCTTCGTTACCATACAGTAGATTGCAAAAGCAACCTCGAAAATCAAAGCGATCAATAACAGTAAAGTTGCCATAGTAGTAACTCCCTCTTTCGGCTGTTTATTATGCACTCATCATAATAAGCAGCCGAAAAGAAGTATATAGAAAAACGGTAAGTTGCTTCTACAGGCAAATAAGATGCAAAAAAAAAACGATAAACTATAAAGTTTACCGTAAAATAATCTGTTGCAGAAAAAACTGCATAAGGATTTTCTTGACTACTCATTATTATTTTTCTTAAATGTTTTTAGTTTTTCGTTAATTTTTTTGTCTTCTTTTATATCACTTTTCCATGACAACAGACGAACTATAATATAGATAACAGCAATTTGCAGTGCCATAATAAGTACATCTAATCCACTTTTCAAAATACCAAAAATGCTGCCAAGGGTAATCAATAGAATCTCCAAGGTGAAAAAATGAATAGCCATTTTTATCCGCATTTTCTTTTCACTTATTTCATTAGGAGCATATAAAATAAACCCCGTTAGTGCACTTAAAAATGAAAACGCAATAATGATATAAATGGACTTTAAATCAAAGGCCATATTGGGATAATATATTTGTCTTAAAATAGTAATAATAATAATTATCGATGCGAAGATCATCAAGAAATCCCTAATGATGCTTTGTACAAATTCGGAAAGTTTCATATATGTATCCCACCTTTTACAATTCAAGCATTTTTTTTAGGACAGGCACATACTGCCTTGATATAACAGCACGTTCCCCATTATCAAGCACTGCCTCGAATCGGCCACTAAAGGAAGGGTGAACGGACGAAATTTTAGCTATGTTTAGAATGGTTGATTTGGTGGCACGAAAACAGTCCTTGTCTTTGCATATTTCCTCTAACTCATAAAGCTTATGTTTTACCTCAAAAACGTTGTCCTTGCAGTAAAGAAAAACCTTTCCATCAACTGCCTCAAAATAATAGATATCTCTAAGATTTATACGATGAACGCTATCATTTTGATATCCGAGTATGATAGGGGGTTCAGCTTTTAGTTTATTTACGATTTCACGTATTTCTTCATCTACCTCATGACACCTAATGAGGATTTCTTCTTCTAGTTCTCTACTTATTTCTTCAATTGAAATTTTCAAATTATCACCCACGAAAATTCAAGCTATTTCAGGTCAGATGTCCGTGATTCTACTATCACAGCACCATCGGATTTGGAAATAATAACCTTCAGACCAGATTATTATAACACATTCAAATATAATCCTTATTTTCATTTTAATAAAACCTCATTTTGATATGTTATGGGTAGTTTTACCACAAATAGTGGTAAAGCAAAGAGTAGAAGTAACACTAGATAAGGAAGTATTACAGCAACTTATTTAAAATGAAGGAGAATGTTCATGTTATTAGGACGGTCTCCTTTTGGTTTTCTTAAACTTGTACTTCACTCATTAATGCAAGAGTATTATCTTTGTATCTTTAAAAAATACCATCCATGTTTCCATTTGTCCCATTTTTGCTACAATATGTGGTTTGTTGTCAATTAAAGTAGCTTCTTTACCTGCTAGTTGCTCATAAGTTTTTTAATATTGTTTACTTGAAAATATATAACTGAACTTAAATGAGCAAATTCCTCTTTTTCTGGAAGTGTTAACATGAGTCGCAAACCATTTGCAATCAAAAATTAGTGCGAATATAGAACCAACCAATGCTAATGCTGCATTTTTTGTATGCTATTAATCGGGGAGTAGAAAATGTAAAGTAATTATTGATTTGTTTGCAAATAGGATTAAAATACCTCGTTAAAAAAGCAGGATGCTTTGAACATTAAAAATTCCTCCGAAACCATGTACGTATTAATAACAGTAAAGTGAAGTAGTGCGTACGAGATTTAGATACATGGTTGAGAGCAGATGTTCATGAAAGTTTTTTGTACATACAAAATTTGTTGTTATGTCTTTTTAGGGTGTATGACGTTAGGTAAAGAGATATGATATACTACTGAAAACAATGTAGGAGTGATGTTACATGATTAGCGAAAAGCTTGTAAAAGGTTTAAATGATCAAATGAATTATGAGTTTTATTCAGCACATGCATATTTAGCAATGGCAGCCTATTGCTCGGGAGAGAATTTAGATGGCTTTGCGAACTTTTTTCTTGTACAAGCTGAAGAGGAACGCTTTCACGCAATGAAATTCTATCATTTTATTAATGATATGGGTGAAAGAGCACTAATAGCTGGATTTCCTACCACGCATAACGAATTTTCTTCCGTTTTAGATGTGTTTGAAAATGGATTGAAGCATGAGAAAGAGGTAACTCGCCGCATCTACGAACTTGCAGACATTGCGCTAGACGAGCGTGAGCATGCTACGATGACTTTCTTAAAATGGTTTATCGAAGAGCAAGTAGAGGAAGAAGCGTTATTTGATAGCATCATCCAAAAGCTAAAACGTATTGATACAGATAGTAATGCCTTTTTTATGCTTGAAAGTGAGCTTGGGAAACGCACGTTTGTTCCTGAAACAGAATGATACAATAACGCGTGTAATATACTTTTATAATGTTTGATTAAAAATCCTGTGTTGATATGCAGGATTTTTTCTTGTTTAGTTATGAAGTAAGAAAATCATTGAGAGGCTGCCTTTAGCTAAACTGGGGCATTCCTTCAAGAAGGGATACTTTTACTTTTGAACAATAGGGGTAGGCTAATTTAATAATTAACCTCTATATTTTTACTATATAGGTATATACTTTAATTATAGATGCATCTGATTTGCAAGGAAAGGGGAAAGAATTACGTGTCGATTTATCATAAAGTAATTGGAGAAGGCTATCCAATCGTTATGTTACATGGTTGGACACTCGACCATCAAGTGATGTTACATGCAATGGAACCGTTATTCGAGAAACGAAGCGGTTGGAAAAGAATATACATAGACTTACCAGGTATGGGGCACTCCGAGCCACAACCATCTATTCAGAATTCTGATGATATGTTAGAAGAAGTGTTACATCTTTTGGACAAGCTTATCCCTAGTCAGCCGTTTATCATTTGCGGTAATTCATATGGTGGATATATTGCTAGAGGTATAGTCCACTCACGGCAGGACAAAGTTCGTGGATTATTGCTAATGGCACCAATGACAATACCTGAATTCGATAAAAGAGTAGTACCACAGCAAACTATTCTAAAAAGGGACAGCAACTTGATATCACACTTGTCGCCAGAGGATGCTGAAGAATTTTGCTCAATGGGGGTAGTGCAAGGTCTGACTGAATGGGAGAGATTTCGAAATGAAATTTTACTTCCTTCTAGACAAACAAATAATAAATTTTTAAACCACATTCGTCAAAACGGATATGGCTTCACCTTCGATATTTCATCTAAACTTGAGTATCCCACGTTAATTATCACAGGACGACAGGACCATGTAGTCGGATACCACGATGCCTGGCAGCTAATTGAAGATTACCCAAGGGCAACTTTTACAGTGCTTGATATGGCTGGTCATAACCTACAGATCGAACAAACCGATGTATTTAATGCATTAGTTCATAACTGGTTAAACAGACTTGAGGCGGAAAATTTTCAGCAGGATAACTTTTCATAAAATTTGAGCTCACTGTTGTACTACCGGATGCTTTCTTCTATATGATTTTGCAATTATTTTCACAACCCGGCGCATTTCTAGAGTATGGATCTGCGCTTCTTTTGCATGAAAGAGCCATTTAATGGAGGAAGAATATCAAGAAATGTTGAATATATATGGCAATAAAATGATTTCTGAAATACAATCATTCACAAAACCATATTATCATTGCCATAAAGAGCGCTATCATTGATTAATGGCGCCTACTTTATGATCTGATCATAGACGGAATAGTTCACAGTAAGGAAAAATTCAGGGATAAATATGGTGAAATTTACATGGAAGGGAGTTGGTAGTAATTAAATCCAAAGTCGTTTTTCCATTTATCTATTTTTTTATGGACCCCAATGTCGTTTTCGTTTATAAGATTGAGACACAAAATTACTTAACCCTTTCGGATTTGACAGAAAGTGGAGAATGGCAAACGTTTGAAATAAAACATGAAGATGAATTTGAAGCGTTTAACCATGAAGAAAACAAACCACTTGAAGGTAAAGGGTACTTTATTCAGCAAAATAATATGAACATTATGGTTGAAGTCATTAATACATACATTCAAAAATATCGACATTTACTTACTTTTACTGTTGGTTCAAGAGTGGTAGGTTATCAAGCTGGTGCTGTACATATCGTTTCATCAGAATCGGCAGCAGGTTCTTTAAGAGTAGGACTTGAAAGACCTAAAGTTGTGATTGGCTTTCCTGACTTATTTTCAATTGGACCATTGTGGAAAATGGATGAAAAAATTGGACAGATTTCCCGAAATGAATGGTTTTATGAAAATATTAATCTTGAACAGGATGACTATGAGTATGAAAATAAATTTGCCAATACATTGCGAGAAATAGAGGATATTCCTAAACATGTTCCTATCCACATCTGGTATGGCAATAATGCGGATGAACAAACTGGACTACGGTTTCTTCTATATTTATTGCGGGATAAAACAAATGATGTTTATCTTATTAATTCTACTGAACTCTATGAAAAATATAAAACCCCTAAATTTAAAAGTCAGCAGATATTCCATACAGGTCATATAAAACCAAAAGATTTAGGAATCTTATTTAAAAAAAACAGTAAGAACCAACCATTATCTAATCAGAAACGAATTCAGCTTCAAAGGGAATGGAATTCCTTGTCACAGACGAAAGAAGTCCTACGTCAATGGATGAATAATGAAATTAAGGGCGTCCAAGAAAATTACCATGATTCACTGATCATCAATACCATTGAAAAACTCCATAATAAGAAGGAAGAAAAGGAGTTTATAAAGACGGGAAAAGTAATAGGAGAGATCCTGGCAGAAATGAATGGATTGGTTAATGCTTTCTTTTTAGAGTATAGGATTCGGCATTTAATATATAGTGGGGTACTTGAGCTAAGAGGAATACCAAAATCAATGAGGCATTATAGTGTTAAATTACGGTGAGGATGAATTGACTTAACTATTCTGCTCTTCTACAAACCAGCTAATAGAATCTTCAGTGATCTTCAAGAAAAGGGGGCTATCCTAAAACAAGACTAGGCACTCATTTTTTATTTAAGGGCAATAGTGTTGAATAACATCTTTGAAGAAAACTGGATATTTGTGGTAATGTAATTGATGATTGTGAAGGAGTGTTTAAATGAATGGTTAGTTTAATAAGAATTCCAATGTATTAAATTGAGGTGTTCTTTTTGTTGTTTTTGGAATAAATAGATTCTATAACTTCGGAGGTAGTTATGAACACTATCATATATATGGTGAGGCATGGAGAGTCGTCTAAAGATGGGGATGAGAGAACAAGAGGATTAACTGACAAAGGTAAATTAGGTGCTCAGCAAGTATCTGATGTATTAAAAGAGGAGGGGATTGAAACTGTTATCTCAAGTCCTTACGCTCGTTCAATCCTTACCGTTCAGCCACTCGCAAAACAAGTAGGAAAAGAAGTTTTAGTATTTGAAGCTCTTAAAGAGAGAATTTTTAATTCTGAAGACAAGCGAATTTCTGATAAGGAATTGTTCCCGTTATTAAAAAAGTCATTTTCTGACCCAAACTATGCTATGTCTGGAGGAGAGTCTAATGTGGACTGCCAGATCAGAGCTATTAGAGTCTTAAAAGAAATATTAAATACATATCGAGGACAGAAAGTAGCTGTAGGCACTCACGGAGCTGTTATGGTATTGATGATGGGGTATTATGATAGTAAGTACGATTTGAATTTTTTACTACACACATCAAAACCAGATATATACAGAATGGTATTCAATGAGCAGGAATTGGTGGATATAAAAAGATTGTGGAAAATTTCTTAGACTGAATGAATGTTTACCTATAAATTTTTAAGTTGTCTTGGTAAAAATTGTTCATAAATAAGGTGATTATCTACAATAAGAAGGAATGTTTTTTGTAAGTGATGTAACGTATGTAAGAGTCCATCAAAAAAGGCAAATTTGCAAAATTACAAGTGTGTCAAGAGCTGCAATCTATAGAAAGTTAGCAGAAGGGAAAATTACCGAGAAATTTTAAAATATTTGCTATTGGAAAGTATAAACTATTGATTTATCAATTGTTTAATTGGTATAATTTTCTTATAATTACGGAAGGGAGTGAGATTACGCAATGACAAATTTCATGAAGATAACCTTGGAAATTAAATTTATTGCCCCTCACTCATACGGATTAAATTAGTTGGGAATTGGTTGATTTGACCTATGATTAGAGCTTGGGCAAATAAAAGCACAGGCTTTTTTGTTATGAATTAAACATTTTGAGCCACAGGGTTATTTAATATAATTCTGTGGTTTTTTGTTTGATTTTTATAACAAAAATTTAATTCCAATTGGTATTTTCAAAAATTTTAACAGGAGGTAAACAAATGAATTTACAAACATCTGGTTGTGCTATTCAAAAGGCAATAGAGAATAATCGATTAAGTAAAAGTCGCTTTGAAAGTTATCAAAAAAAGTTATTTGAATTACAAAGATTAAGTACAAAAAGAAGAGATATTGAGAAAAAATCAAGCAAAAAATGATGCTATTTTGATAAATAAGGAGTTGTCTGTTTATGTTGAAATTAAAATATCTTTTTGACAATGTGAATTTAGCTGAAATGTTATTGGAAAACTGGGAATTTGATAAAGAATCTATTGATTTATTTAAATACTATAGAATATCTTCAAATGCTATTTATCCTTTTCAAGCCCGAGGCAAGACACAAATGTTAAGATTTTCTCCGAAATCAGAGAAGTTGCAGGATAATATTTTAGCAGAACTTGAATTTATTTCTTATCTGCGTTCTAAACAGTATGGTGTTCTAGAAACAGTTGTATCAAAAAATGGGGAAGAACTTGTTGAAGCACAAACCCCCTGGGGCGAATACTTTGCTTCTGTATTTAAACGTGTAGCAGGTGTGCAGCTTAACAAGACCGATTTAAGTGATATCATCATCTTCAATTATGGAAAAGCATTAGGAAAACTTCATCAGTTATCTAGTGATTATAAACCCACTAAAAATAAACGATGGTCATATAGCGACGTGTTAAATTGGATTCATAGTATTCTAATCGATTTTCCAAATGAAACATCAGCTTTAATGGAAACAAAATTACTACAAGACTATTTTGACTCTATTCCGATCACAAAAAGTAATTTTGGACTGATTCATTATGATTTTGAATACGATAATGTATTTTATGATGAAGAGTTTCAATCTTGTAACGTTATTGATTTTGACGACTCCATGTATCACTGGTATGTGATGGATATTGAACAATCACTTGAGAGTTTGCAAGATTGTATTCCAGCTGGAATGTTTCAGCAAAAAAAACAATGCTTTATGGATGGCTATCGTACTGAATATGAACTTTCAGATGATATGATGTCGTTATTACCAGCTTGTAGACGTTTTGCCAATTTATATGGTTATGTTCGTATATTAAGATCTGTAGAAGAAAAGTGGGACCATGAGCCGCAATGGCTAGTAGGTTTGAGAGAGAAATTAACAGAAGCTATGAAAAATGAATCCGTTTGTTTTGGAATAGAAATATAATATTAAGTTTACAACGTAAATCATCGCAACATCCCTAAAAGGGGATATGATGAATTTCCCTCTAATAGTTGTATTAGCATAAAAAAGGCCAGCTTTTCTTATATTTTTATAGAGAAATCTGGCTTTAATAATGAGTGACCTCTTATCGTTGTAAATCCGCATTTTCCTGACGGTACTCAAATCTGGGCTGCTGGATTTTTACTGATATGTCCTTATTCATGTACCAGCGAAAAAGGAAGCATCGAAGGGATTAAGTCGAATTTTATAGTTTTGAATCACGGAATAATTTCAAAAACAGTACCTTGGTTAAAATCAGTCACTTTCATAGAGCCATAAACCCCTAAATACAATGTGGTTTGATCCAAATTCGTTCCCAAACTAACATAATAAGCTGACCCGGACCCAAAATTATAATCGGTTTGAATAACACTAAAATCATTTAGTTTACAATCTGTTCTTATCCTAGTATAAGCTAAAACCCCTCTAGCCGGAGACTGAGATTCTTCCTTCCGAGCAAGATCGGTAAACACAACCTTTCCTGTTAAAGCGGGGATTCTATTCCCCATATAGGCTTGCACTCCTGTAAGTGCAGTTCCTCCAAATTTATCGAGTCTTTGATCTTTATGAAAATAACTAGTTAAAGGCTGAAGACACCTTGCTGAAAGTTTTACTGCTTCATTGTAATAAGCAATTGTTTTCTCTTCCAAAGTCGGATTTTCAGAGCAGCCCCTTATAAACGGAGTAGGGAAAACACCTTCCCACGCTCGCCAGCCAAAGTTAATAAATCCTTCTTGGTCAGCTTCAGATTTCATTAAAAAAGCTTGAACAAGCTGGGTAACCGGTATTGGTTTATTCTGACCGAATGAAAAAATTGACTCAACCAAATCCTGTCCGACATTTCCCACATATTTGATATATTGATTATAAAACCGTTGAAATGAAATGCCCGGTATATTCCGAACCCCTTTGGCAATCACCGAAAGTGTTTCCTGAATAGGTACGGATAGTTCATTAAATCGCGTGGCTACTGGTGGATTCTGGAAAAATGTATTCTTGACTACATCAATTTCAATTATTTTACCGGCGATTTCCATATCATTCTGGCTTAAATTAAATGGATCATAGCCTGCCCCACCATCCCCGGTGGTTAAAACAAGTTTTCCTGTTTCAGGTGAAAAGTTTAAGCTATTGACACCATTATGATTAAAAAATGGTCTTCTTAAGTTTAGTAGTGTCCGTCGTTTTTGAGGCCTGCCATTCGATGGCAAAATCCATTCTTCAACTGTATCAATATGATCCTATTGCGTTTCTCTATTTTTCCACCTTAGGTT